>JAKSLZ010000030.1 GCA_024400935.1 Muribaculaceae bacterium
GTGCGTGCCGGCTTTCAGCCTCTCGTTGTTAATGTTTCTTCAATAAAAAATCAGTCCTAGATTTCCGCGCGGGGCAGTCTGCAAAAAAAATCTATTGCTGAATAGTTACTATGAAACGTCAGTCACTGCGTCAGTACTGCTACATGGAAAATAATTGGGACACAACGGGGGGGGGACGTCTCCTGACAACAAGACCTCACTAGATTTGGATGACGATGCAGCTGCCCATCAATGGGGCGATGGTTGGCGCATGCCCACCCTGGATGAAATATGCGATTTGTATGATACAAGATACACTGTTGTCGAGTGGGTAAGAGAAAATGGCGTGCTGGGCTATAGGATCACGAGCAAAACCAACAATAACTCTATTTTCCTGCCTGCTGCAGGTTACTGTGATAACTCTATCATCCGTCAAGAGGACAAAGGTGGCTATTACTGGACCAAGGACCTCCGCACCGGCAACAATACCGCAGCATGGAGTATAGATGCGACTTCGACTAAGATTGAATATGGGTCACACAACCGTCATTGCGGGTTAACGATACGTCCCGTACGGGTTGCTAAATAAACCAGCTGCTCAGTCTCATGCAATCACGGGTGTTACAACCCGATAAGCCACATTATACTATTTCGCAAGAATCCACACCGGACCGCATCGGTGTGGATTTTCCTTTTTTATTGTGTTATAATAACGAATATTTTGTACCTTTGTATTCAAATAAAAGCATAACAAATATGAAAAATATAATTTACTCTATCATATTGATGCTGGCAGCGGTGTCATGCACCACTACCGGAGAACACAGCACAGGGAGTGTAGACAACATCATCACTGAGGCCAAGTTGCTCTCTATGGAGCAGCACAAGGGCTATACCGTGGCTACTATAGCAAACCCGTGGGGTGAAGGCGCATTGCGCAGTTACATACTGGTGCCAGCCGGGGCTCCACTGCCCGACTCTCTGCCCGAGGGCACTGTGGTGCGCACTCCGCTCAACAATGCACTGGTGTACTCGGCGGTACACACTTCGCTGTTTACCGAGCTGGGCTATCCCGAGGCGGTAAAAGGGATCGTAGATGCACAATATTTCACTGACAGCCTGGTACTTGAAGGTGTAAAAGCCGGCAAGATTGCCGACTGCGGCTCAAGCATGGCCCCAACCATTGAGAAAGTGATAGAAATGAAACCTGACGGCATCATGCTGTCGCCCTATCAGGACAGCAACTTTGACCAGCTTGAGAAACTCAACATACCCCTCATCATGTGTGCCGACTACATGGAGCAGACACCGCTGGGCCGTGCCGAGTGGATTAAGTTTTATGGTGCGCTGGTGGGCAAGGAGAAGGAGGCCGATGCCATCTTTGCCAGCGTGGCCCAGAAGTACAACGCACTCAAGGAAAGCCGCGCAAGCGTTGACCACCATCCCAAGGTGCTCACCGAGACTGTGGTGAGCGGCGTGTGGAACGTGCCAGGAGGCAAAAGCTATATGGCCCAGATCCTCAAAGATGCCGGGGCCAACTACCCCTGGGCCGACGACGACCACAGCGGGTCGCTTTCGCTCGACTTCAACCAAGTGCTGGCTCAGGCCAAGGATGCCGATGTGTGGCTGATCAAATCATTTGGCGTGTACAGCTATGCCGACGTGAAGGGTCAGTATGAGCTCAACGACAAGTTTGACGCCTATACAAAGCGCAAGATATATGTGTGCGACACTAATGCCACACGCCTCTTTGAACGCTTCCCGTTCCACCCCGAGCTGCTGTTACAGGAATACAGCAACATCCTGGACGGCAAGACCAATGAACTGATTTTCTACGCTCCATGCAAGTAAACGAATCACATAGCGCAACCCGCACCATCACGGTGATGGCGGTGCTCACCACGGCACTGATAGCCCTGGCCGTGGCATGTCTGCTGGTGGGCTCGGTCGACATCCCCGCCGGCGAGGTGTGGAGCATCGTCACCGGTGCAGGCAGCAGCAACGATGCCTGGGAGATCATCGTCCTGGACACACGCATCCCCATGATTGTCACCGCTCTGCTGGCAGGAGCCGCACTGGCCGTCTCGGGACTGTTGCTGCAGACTACCTTTAACAATCCGCTTGCCGGACCGTCTATCCTGGGCGTCTCTACAGGTGCCGGACTGGGTGTAGCCATCGTGATGCTGGCCATGGGCGGCACAGTGGGCGGCATTTTCGGCCAGACGGCAGGCAGCTACGTCGCCATCATGCTGGGCGCACTCCTGGGTGCCGGTGCCGTGCTGCTCATCCTTATAGTCTTTTCATCGATAGTCAAGAACAGCACCGTGCTGCTCATCATAGGCATCCTGGTCAGTTATCTGGCATCGAGCATCATATCGCTGCTCAACAGCATCGCCACCGAGGAAGGCATCTCAAACTATGTGGCATGGGGATTTGGCACCTTCTCGGGTGTGAGCATGACCCAGATGCCTGTATATGCCACACTGCTGGTTTTGTCGCTTGCGGCTTCATCCCTGATGGTCAAGCCTCTCAACGCCATGCTCATGGGCACCCGCTATGCCACTAACATGGGGGTGAACGTGCAACGCTCGCGTGGTGTGTTGCTGCTCATCACCGGTGTGCTCACAGCCGTTGTGACGGCATTTTGCGGTCCCATAGGGTTCCTGGGCCTCGTGGTGCCTCACGTGGCACGCCTGATGCTGGGAACCAGCAACCACAGCCGCCTCATCCCGGCTACCATGCTGGCAGGTGCCGCAACGGCCTTGCTGTGCACGCTGCTGAGTGTCATGGGCAAGCACGTGATTCCCATCAATGCCATCACCCCGGTGATAGGCGTCCCCATCATCATTTACCTCATCGTCAATCGTCGCAAGATACAATATTTCAACTAAACATGGCACAGTCTCTCATCTCAACACAAGACCTCGCAGTGGGTTTTAAGCGCGACGGCAAGGACGTGGCGCTGCTCACTGGGCTCAACCTAGACCTCAAGGCCGGAACCCTTGTGGCGCTGCTGGGCATGAACGGCGCCGGCAAGTCGACACTGCTGCGCGCCATCACAGGCGACACCCGTCCGCTGGCGGGCACACTGTGCTATGACGGCCGCGACGTCACCACGATGTCCATCCTGGAGCGGGCACGATTCATGGGACTGGTGTCGACCGAACGCATTGCCGCCGGGGGTCTCACGGTCACCGAACTGGTGGAGATGGGACGACAGCCCCACACTGGCTTCCTGGGCAGGCTTAGCAAGCACGACCACGAGGTAGTGGCCCATGCGCTGGAGAGCGTGGGCATGACACACAAGGCCAGCAGCTACACGGCATCGCTGAGCGACGGTGAGCGCCAGAAGTGCATGATAGCCCGAGCCCTCGCACAAGAGACTCCGGTCATAGTGCTTGACGAGCCCACTGCATTCCTTGACGTGGCGAGCCGCATCGAGACAATGCAACTGCTGCGCGACCTGGCGCAGGAGCACGGCAAGGCAGTGCTGCTGAGCAGCCACGACATGTCGCAGTCGCTCATGCAGGCCCACGAGCTGTGGCTCATCACCCACGACCGCCAGGTTCTCACCGGCACCGCACAGGAACTCATGGAACAGGGCGCAATGGACCGCCTGTTCCCGTCGCCACGCATCTGCTTCAACGAGAACCTGCTCGACTACCAGCTCAAGTAATTCTACTGCATCATGCAACATTTTTCTTGTAATATGCTTGATTTACTGTTTTTTTTCATTACATTTGCAACAAATAAACACTAATACACAAAATGCTATGACAAAAATCAAATCCATCATCATCGCGATGCTGCTCATTCTCGTTGCAGCTCCCTCCTATGGTGCTCCCAAAGCTAAGGCAAAAAAAGCAACCAAGAAAGTAACCAACACCATGGGCAAGAATGCTCCCACCGCAGGCATGGCAACCACTAATGCCAAGGTGATAGACCTGGGTCTCCCCAGCGGCACACTGTGGGCCGACCGCAACGTGGGCGCTGAGTCACCCGAGGCTTATGGCGGCCTCTACCGCTATGGCAACAAGGGCAAAGCCACCGGCGTAGGTTGCCCCAGGGAGAACATTGGCGGCACCAAGCTTGATGTAGCCACCCAGAAGATGGGCAAGAACTGGCGCACACCCACAGCCGAACAGCTGTGCGAGCTCTTCACCGAGTGTACTTATACCCACGAGACCATCAATGGTCAGAAGGGTTTCCTATTCAAGGGTCCCAACGGCAACACCCTGTTCATGCCCCTCACCGGCATGATGTACAGCTACGGACGCAGCCAGGCTGGCGAGTTTGCAATGTACCAGTCGGGCGAGATATGCGGCAGCGACATGTACCAAGTAGGTTATGAAGTTGTTAACCTCACCCTGTGGGACAAGGATGACGACACCTACAAGCCCGGCATGAGCAGCGACTCTCCCGGCTCAGGCACCCCCATCCGCGCCGTCTACGTAGGCAAATAATATTGATTTAACCGCTTAATGCCGGAGTCTCGCACTGAGACTCTGGCATTTTTTGTTTTGTACGACAAATAAAACACTACTATATACGGTCATCATTATTGAATTATTTTTAATTTTAGTGATAAATCGTCATTTGTATCATTTTTTTTTGTATATTTGTCAGTTGAAAAACTTCGCGCGTGCGCGACCATAAAATCAACCATAGAGAATTACTCTAATTATTAACTATAAAATTAAAACTATGAACATGAAGATTACTCAATCAGCATGGCTCCGCAACATCGCACTGGGTGCGCTGTGTCTCATGGTTGCTCCTCTCGCTAGTGCAGCAAGCATTACCGTAGACGGCATCAACTACACCACCAGCAAGCTCAACGCTACCGTTGCCAAGTACACCATCAAGAAAGCTACGGCAACAACTCCTGCCGACACAGCATTCTACACAGGTGACATCGTGATTCCCGAGACATTTGAGTACGGCGGCGAGACCTACACCGTTGTCGCTACCGCGGCCAATGCCTTCCTGGATTGCAAGGACATGACATCACTGTCTCTGCCTGCAACCTGCGTTACCATCGCCCGCAACTCATTCAAGGGTTGTTCAAGCCTCAAGGTTAGCCCCATTCCCGTGACTGCAACATCAATCGGTACCGGCGCCCTCAACGGCTGCTCTGGCCTCGAAGAACTCACCATCCCCGTGGGTTGGGCAGGCCCCATGATCAGCGAAGACCTTGCTGGCTGCGCAAGCCTCAAGAAACTCATCTTTGCTGACAGCGCTACTCCCTTCAAGATGAACTTTGAAGCATTCGGTAAGAGCGAAGAAACTCGCGTGGCTAACAAGTCAATCGAGGAAATCTACTTCGGACGCGACATCGACGCTTCTCTCTACGTTAGCAACTTGCAGCCTTTCCACAACATGCCCGCATTGAAGAAGATCACCTTCGCTGGCGAGGTTACTAATATCGCTAGTACCATGTTCCAGGGCTGTACAGCTCTCCAGGAGGTTGTGTTTGTCGAGGGTAACAAGGTTGCTTCAATAGGTGCTGCTGCATTCCAGAGCTGTGCTTCTCTTCAGCAGTTTGAGGTTCCCGCTGCAGTGACAACTATTGCCGACAACACATTCAACGGTTGTAAGGCTCTCGCATTTATCAACCTGGGCAACATCACTTCTATCCAGAACAATGCGTTCTACAACACCGGCCTCACTACAGTTGAGATGCCCACTTCGCTCCGTTCAATCGCGAGCCAGGCGTTCATGAAGAGTAAGGTTGATGGCCACATGATCTTCCCCGATGGTCTCACAACCATTGGCGAGCAGGCATTTGCTGAGACTAAACTCACATCAGTTCAAATCCCCGCTTCTGTAACAAGCATTGGCAACGCAGCATTTGCTCCCATCCCCACTTTGGCTTCTATCTATCTTGATGAGAACAACACTGCATTCAAGGAGGAAGAAGGCGTCCTCACTACTGCCGACGGTACTCGTCTGCTCGTAACAGGCCACCAGGGCATCAGCAATACCACCCTCAATGCTCCCGCTGTTACAAGCGTCGACAACTATGGTCTTGCTTATTCTCCCTACGAGACTGTAGAAATTCCTGCAGTTGCTAAGATTGGTAACTATGCATTTGCTAACGCAGCTGTTAAGAGCTTCGTTCTCAAGAACGGTGTTTCAGTGGGCAGCAACCTCTTCAGCAAGTCAGCTCTCGAGACTATCGTTATCGAGGACGGCCGCAACGAGATTCCTCTGGGTCTGTGCGCTGGTTGCCCCAACCTCACTAGCGTAACTCTCCCCACCACTGCAACTAACATCATGCAGAACGCGTTTGCTAACTGCCCCGCTCTCGAGGAGATGGAGATTCCCGCAAACGTTAACTATATGGAGCCCGGTTCAGTTCCCGCAACTGTTAAGGCTATCCGCGTTCTCAACGCTAACGTTCCAGTTCTTGCTAACGGCGTTTACACAGCCGAGCAGAGCGAAGTTGAATGTAAGGTTGCTGCAAGCGCAGTCGAGGCTTACAAGGCTGCTGCACAGTGGCAGTACCTCAACATCACTGCTGATCCCACCATCGTGGCATCAGGCTCAGCACTGGGTTGCCCCACTGGTCTGTACTTCGCTACTAAGGAAGGCAAGCTCATGTATAAGGACGAAGAAGGTAACGTAATCGACACTCAGTTTGAAACTGGTGCTCACCCCTTCAGCCTTGCAAGCTACAAGAACCGCATCTATGTTGCCGACGCAGGTAAGCGCTTCAACTACCAGAGCCCCACAGCAGGCGCTGGTGACGGTCAGCTCTTCTACGTTAACAACACTGATGGCATCTTCTACCGCGTGACCGTGCTCAACAACGTAGGTTACGAGGCATTCCAGGATCCCTTCTCAATGGCAATCGACAAGGAACTCAACAAGATCTACATCGCTGACCGCAACGTGGGTATCCACGAGATGAGCGCCGATGCAGTAGGTCTGTACGGCGAACAGCCCTTCTTCTTCCAGAACAACTGGCTGCCCTACTACAGCGACCAGTGGTCATACGGTGCAATCGGCGCAGGTCTTACTAAGACTGTTGACGCTGAAAAGGGCGACGTTTACTGGGTAGGTAAGAAGTTCAACGGCTTTGGTATCTATCGCTTCCGCAACGGTGGCGCTTACAATGACATCTATCCCGACGGTGGCGCTGGCAAGACTCAGCACTTCAAACCCACTTTGAAGGGCTACCAGATTACTACCTTCTACATCGACGAGAAGAATGGCTGGCTCTACTTCTATCTCCAGAGCGACAAGGAGAACGGTACAGTGGCTACTCCCGGTATCTACCGTCTCCCCATGCAGGCTATCTATGACGACGACGCTAAGGGCGAAGCAGCTGAAGGCGTAAGCATGGCTGCTGCAACTCTCGTAGACAACTCTCCCGTTCTGCTCGAAGGTAGCGGCGACGAGGTAACAGGTGTTACCCAGATCACTGGTGACGGCGAGAACGTTTACTGGGCTTACATCGCTCCTAAGAGCGCTGACGACGCTTGTCTGCCCAACTGTGTAGCATTTGACGCTGAGAATCCCCTCCACAAGAGCGGTATCAAGTGCGTTAAGGTTGCCGATGAAACTCAGACCGTACAGTTCGCTGTTGAAGGCGTAGAGGCTTACGGTGTAGCAGGTGCAACTTACGTACCCGATGGTCCTGTTTACGACAAGGGTGACGTTAACGGTGACGGCGTTGTTGACATCGCCGACGTGAACATCGTTCTCAACATCGTTATGGGCACTGACTCAGCCGACAAGTATCAAGGCCGTGCTGACCTCACTACCGACGGCACTATCGACATCAGCGATGTTAACGCTGCTCTCAACATTATTCTTGGCAAATAATATTATCAAGAAATAATACTAAAAAACCGGTGCTCAATAACGAGCATCGGTTTTTTTATGACAGTATCGTGACGCGTCCGGCAGATACCACCTAGTTGTTTTACTTAATGGGAATTTGGATTATTGAGAGCCATTTCTCTGGGTCGTCCTGGTTCCAGATGCCGTCGATGTAGCATGTGCGGGGCTGGCCGGCGATTGTGTATCCGTGCTCTTCCATGTACCGGAATGCCTCGGCGAAACTCTCGCAGAATTTCTCGTAGGGACCGTAGTGCTTCATGCACAGTGCGCGATCCACTGCGGGCAACTCCTTGAACTGGACTATTGCGCTGTCCTGGCCCATCTCGGCCACTTGTTCGCAGTATTCGATGTCGATGTCGTTAGGTCGATACTCGTTGTGCTCAACGGTAAAGCAGTAGCCCGGCTCGGAGCACACACAGCCCAGACGTGCCATTTCGGGACCGATTTTTTTCATAGCACATGGGGCCTATTTGGGCATATGATTTAATTACTTCGCGGTGTGACGCTACGATGATTTGTGGCAATGATTCGATGCTGAATTTTTCCATGTCGATAATTTTGTTTTGCGAGTCCACCAGGCTCTGGAGCATATCGAGACGACGTGTCAGTTGGGCCAGCAGCTCCTTGCACTCGTCAATCTTGGCATTGAGTGCGTCAATCGACGGGTTATGGTTGCTTGAGGCCATGAGCGATGCAATCTCGTCGAGCGAGAATCCCATCGACTTGAGCCGCTTTATGCTCATGAGCGTCTGCATCTGCGACACATCATAGTAGCGGTACCCAGTCCACTCGTCAACTTCGTTGGGCTTTAGAAGCCCTAGTTTCTCGTAGTGGCGCAGGGTCTTCACTGTGACCTGACACAGCAGGGAGAACTCTTTAATTTTCAATTTGTTTTTAATCATAGCGCGCTATAGGGTTTTGAATTCGACGGCAAAGTTAAGCTATGCCCTAAGGGACGAGTCAAGTGATACCAACATTTTAACACAAATTTAACACACTTCTCCGCCACATGCAACTATACAGCAACAGAGTCTTGAGTGGGACTGACAGAAATTAAAAGAAATTAAAAATTATTGCTGTCCGTAGAAAACAAAATCGGCTCCCCTGCGATGGAGAGCCGATTTGTATATATTTATTAGGTGTGATTACTTCTTGTTGAAAGCCTCGTTGATGCGGGCTGCAATGGCAGCCATCTCCTCGGCGGGCACTTCCTTTTTGGGCTTTGCAAAGTTCATGTCGCCCTCAGTGTTGATGGGAGCGAGGTGAATGTGGCAGTGGGGCACTTCGAGGCCGAGCACTGCAACGGCGATGCGCTCGCAGGGCATTACCTCTTTCATAGCCTCGGCAACCTTGCGGGCAAATGCCCACAGACCCTGATACTCGTCCTGGGGCAGGTCGAAGATGTAATTGACTTCGTGCTTGGGTATCACAAGGGTGTGAGCCTTAGCCACGGGATTGATGTCGAGAAATGCATAGTAGTTCTCGTCCTCAGCCACCTTGTAGCTGGGAATCTCGCCTGCAACGATTTTACTGAATATTGAAGCCATAATCAAATTTCGATTTTAACGATTTCAAACTGCATTACACCTGCAGGAACCTGCACATCAACGATGTCGCCCACCTTGTGTCCCAGCAAGCCCTTGGCAATAGGGGTGGTGATGCTAATCTTGCCTTCGCGCAGGTTAGCCTCGCTCTCAGTAACGATGGTATAAGTCATCTGAGCGCCCATCTTCACGTTCTTGATAGTAACTTTGTTGAGCAGCTGCACCTCGTCAGTGCCTATCTTGCTCTCATCGATGATGCGTGCGCTGGCAACCAGATTCTTGAGTTCAGCAATTTTTGCCTCGAGCATACCTTGTCTTTCCTTTGCAGCATCATATTCAGCGTTCTCTGAAAGGTCACCTTTGTCGCGAGCTTCGGCAATGGCGCGCACCACGTCGGGGCGCTCCACATTCTCAAGATGTGCGAGCTCAGCCATCTTCTTGTCGTAACCTTCCTTGGTCATATAGCTAATAGCCATGGTAATATTGTATTTTGAGTAAATTAGTAAAAAATAGAAGAATCCCAATATTATTTGAGACTCCCCGTGACATATATTTCACATTTAACACTGCAAAGGTACACATTTTTTTTTACCTTTACAAGCATTTGACCACAAATTTATGGCCGGTTCATCGTTTCCACTGGCGCAGGAGCACATAGCAGCTCACACCTCCGCTCACCGTAGCTATCGCTATAGGCATCAGCAACATGCCGCCCTCTACACCCAGGACAACACACAGCGTCACCGCCACCGTCCAAATCAGTGCCAGGAGGCACATGCGCGACAGCTGCAAGCGATAGCGGCCAAAGTAAACCACGGCGATTATCGCAGTGTAGACCACATACCACACGGTGAACGCCCAGCCCAAGCCAGGTATGCCCCACACGTTGTAGAAAACGATGTTGAGCAACAGCCCGGTGACGGCGCTCAGCGTCTCGGTGAGCAGGTAGGTCTTGCCGTCGCCTCGGGCCAGGATCACAAAGGCCATGCACCACGACACGGCACGGAAGGCGATTCCCATCATTCCCCATGAGATAAACGGCATGATGGGCAGGAAATCCTTGCTGTACAATATATTGACAATGGGCTGGCGCAGGAGTACAAATGCCGCCATCACGGGCACCAGCACCAGCAGGGCAATGTTTATCTCTTGCGACACAAACACACGCAGTTTCATGCGGCTCTGGGCCACTCGTGCCAGGCGGGGATAATATTCCATACCCAGGGCCGTGAGGATGAGGCCCGTGTACTTATTGATGAGGGTATAACCGGCTTGATACAGTCCCACCACGCCCGTTCCGGCACGGTTGTTGAGCCAGGCATTAAAGATATAGGTGGCAAGGATGGTGACAAAGTTGCCTATGGTCATGAACACACCCAAGCGCACAAACTCGCGGCCCATGGTCACTGTGTCGCGGCTCGACACGCTAACTCGTGGATAATCCTTGTTGCGCAGCAGGATGGCAAAGGCCGCATTGGCCACGGCATAAGCTATGATCGAAGGCAACACACTGTCCTCGCGCAAGAAGTAGAACAGCGGTATGGACACCAGCAGTCCGCTCAGTGTGCCCAGCACTGTGATGCGGGCCAGTTTCTTGAGCTGGGCGAGTCCCTGAAACACGGCCTGCTCACCGTTAGTCAGCGCCATGAGCAGCACAGCCACGCTCAGAGCTACGAAGCCCCACATGTGGTCCTGCGTGCCAAAGGTGATCTCGCTGAGCAGCGGTGCAAGGGCAAGTGTGAGCGTAGCTCCTCCCAGTCCCAGCCACAGCGACCACTTGCGCACCACTGCGATGATGCGGGCAATGAGCTTGTCGTTGCGAGCCTCAGAGGCCTGCGAGATGTCGCGCACGCTACTTTGGCGTATGCCCAGGTTGGTGGCAATGTTGAGCATCTCGAGGGCGTTGTTGAACAGTCCAAAGAGACCCACACCCACGGTGCCTATCCACAGTGCAACGAGCTTGGTGCGGATAATTGAGCACAAGATGCCCATCATCTGCACGCCGCCAAAGATGCCCATGGCCTTCATCGTGAGCCGTGATATGCCGCCCTGTTTTGCCATTTACAGTTTTAGTTTATATACATTATAAGTGATGCCTCGGCCGCCCAGCCTATTCTTCTGGGTCACAAGTCCCTCGTTGAGGTAGCGCCCGTGGTCCTCGCATGAGATGCCGAAGTCATAGTAACGATACCCCTCGTCGGCACTTTGCCTGATGAGTGTGTCAAAGAGCAATGCCAGGGCCCCGTTGTCGCGCCCTGCCGTTGAGGCTGCGATATACTGACTGTGAGCCACAGGACCTGCATAGAACATCACCACGCCGGCAATAACGTCGCCGTTGAGGGTGGCGGTGTAGAGCTTGATATTGTCAGGGAAACGCGACTGCAGCAGGCGCATCTCGTCTACCGTGTGCACGGGACGCGCATCGTGGCGGCTTGCAAGCACATCTTGCAGCACCCTCCAGTAGCCCTCATAGTCGTCGCTCACTGCCACGGTGACGCCGGCACGCAAGGCACGGTTCACGGCACTGCGGTTGCCACGGTCAAAGCGTATGGGAGCATCGAGGTCGATGGTGGTCGAAAGGCTGCACTCGCTCAGTGTGGCTCCATGACGAAACAGCGCATACAGGTCGTCCTCGCCGGGATAGCTGTGGTAGATGTGGGGAACAGGCTTGTAGACAAGTTCGGCCACACCGTCTTCCTTGAGGAATGCCACCGTGGCATCCATGATGTGCATCATCATCACAGCATCGCACTTGGGCGTAGCGAGCCAGCTTCCATAAGTAAGGCCCTGGTGGGAGTAGACAGTGTCGTCACGACGGTTGGCCGGTAACACAGCCACTACCCTACCCTTGTCCATCGCCATGAGCGAGTAGTCGGCAAAGCGGTCGCTATGGTAGTCCATGAAACCGCGCTGGTGCATGAACGTGCCGTTGCGCGAGGCTTTTACAGTCTCGTCCCACTGTGCCTGCATCGTGCTGTTGTATTTTACTATTTCAATCATGTGTAGCCGTGGATAACCGTTATAGGGTTTTATTTAGCTGCAATCTTAACCGACTGCTTGATGCCAGTCTTCTTGTCCTTGACGGTGAGGGTGATGTCACCGGCCTGAGTACCTGCCTGGAGCACTACCACGAGCTGGCCGTGGAAGAGCTTCATGGTGGGCTGGGTGAACACCTCGAGCGATGTAGCGTCACCGTTGCACACGCCCTTGAACTTGCCTGCGCCCTTGACGTCAAATGTCAGCTGATTGTCGGCATCGGGGCACAGGGTGCCGTTCTTGTCGACGAGGCTCACCGTTACATAAGCCAGGTCGTTGCCGTCGGCCTTAACAGTAGTGGTCTCGGGCGAGAGCATCAGCTTGGCGGGCTTGCCTGCGGTGCGCATCACCTGCTCGCCGGCTTTGTTGCCCTGCTCGTCATATACAACGACCTTCACCTCACCGGGCTCATACTTAACCTCTCGCCAGCGCAGACGGTAGCGGTCGAGGCGGCTGTCTTTGTTCTTGCTGATGCGTCCCTGGCTCTTGCCGTTGACAAAGAGCTCGGCGCTGGGATAGTCGGTATAGCAGTACACGGGAGTTACCTGGCCTTCGCGTCCGGGCCATGTCCAGTGGGGAAGCAGGTGGATGGTGTGCTCGTTCTTGTTCCAGTGTGAGCGGTACAAGTAGTAGCGGTCCTTGGGCAGACCAGCGAGGTCGAGGATGCCAAAGTAACTGCTGCGTGAGGGCCAATATTTGTCGTAGGGAGTGGGCTCGCCAAGATAGTCATAACCGGTCCAGACAAACTCGCCAATGGTCCACGAGAAGTCGTCCTGAAGGCGCCAGTCGTCGTCGGGCAGATTGCTCCACCAGCAATACTCGGTGTCATAACCAGAGCACTGACCGTCGGGGTACTCGCGGTTCCAAGCAGGCTCGTCGGGAAACTTGTAGACACCACGGCTGCTCACTGTAGAGGAGGTCTCACTGCCCAGCAGGAATCCCTGGGGCAAGCGGTTGATTGTCTCCTCATATTTGGGAGTGCGGTAGTTGTAACCGGGGATATCGGCAATCATGGCAAAGCCACTGTTAATGATGCCGTCGGGCTGGTCGCTGCCGCATGTTACCTTGCGTGAGGGGTCCAACTTATGGCACAGTGCGATGAGGTGCTTATAGCGTTCGGCGCCTTCGGCCTTCCATTGCTCGGGAATCTCGTTGCCCACACTCCACATCACGATGCAGGGATGATTGCGGTGGTTGAGCACAAGATTAGTGATGTCTTTCTCCCACCACTCGTCCCACAGACGGTTGTAACCATTCTTCACCTTAGCGTCGCTCCAGGCATCAAAACTCTCGGCCATCACCATCATGCCCAGACTGTCGCACACTTCCATCTGCATGGTCGAGGGCATGTTGTGTGAGGTGCGTATAGCGTCGGCACCCATCTCCTTGAGGGCCTTGATCTGACGGATAAGGGCAGTCTTATTAACGGCAGCACCGAGCGGGCCAAGGTCGTGGTGCAGGCACACGCCCTTGAACTTGCGGCTCACACCATTGAGTTGGAAACCATTTTCCTTGCTGAAAGAGGTGGTGCGTATACCGAACTTCACCTCTTGCTTGTCGATGGCCTTGCCGCCGTCGTTGAGAGTGAACACGGCCTTGTACAGGTTAGGAGTCTCAGGCGACCACAGACGCGGAGCGTTAACGTTGAGCACATCATGGAAGTCGCCGGCACCATCGGCAGTAGTGTTGCTGCTTGCCACCACGTTGCCCTTGTCGTCAACGAGGCTCACCGCCAGTGTGTAGTTCTTGCCCTTGACGGGAGCCGCAATCTTGTGCTTCACGTCCACACAAGCCTTGCCGTCCTTGATGCAAGCGGTGGTGATGAATGCGCCCCAGGTGTCGAGAGCGGTGTTCTGCTCAGTCATGTGGAGCTTCACAGGGCGGTAAATGCCGGCACCGGGATACCAGCGGTTGCTCTCCTCGAGGTTCTTGAGCTTAACCACGAGTTCATTCTCTCCACCATTGAGGAACGGTGTGGCGTCAACGCGAAATGCATTGTAGCCATAGGGCCAGTGGCCTGCAAGCTTGCCGTTGACATAGACATGGGCATCGGCCATAGCGCCGTCAAAGATGAGCTCGGCGTGCTTGCATTGAGCATCCACGGTAAAGGTGCGCTTGTAAGTACCCTCGCCTATCCATGGCAGAGAGCCAGAACGGCCTGAGTGCTCATCGGCTTTCTCCTCTCCGTTTTCCTTGATCTGTACAACCTGTAAATCCCATTTCTTGTCAAATGGTCCACTGATGGCCCAGTCGTGAGGTACCGAGACGGTTTCCCATGCCTGGCCGTCGCGTGTAAACTGCCAGTTGTCATTCAAATAAACGTCACGTGTGGCCTGTGCAGCGCTTGTGAGTGCCGCTGCCGCCATAATGGCTAATGTCAATTGTTTCTTCATATAGTTTTGTGTTATTGTTTGCTAGTGTTATCCCCAGAAATCCCGGAAATCCCGGAAATCCCGGATTTGCCGGACATGCTGGAGGCTCCGGTGTTTAATACCCAAATATTTGCTCAAGAGTAACTCGCTTGATGGGAGCTATCTTGCCCAATGACTCCATGTCGAGTTCCTTCTCATCGCCCAGAATGAGGAAACGCAGCGGACGGCGGGCAAGGTTCTCGGCCTCAAAGTTTACCATATCCTGCATGGTGAGGGCGGGAAGCGCGTTGTAACTGATTTCGCCCAGGCTCTTATCTATGCCCATGCGCTGGCTGTTAACATAAGAGTTGAGCACGCTGAACTTTGTGGTGCGCTGGCTCTCGAGCTGCTTGGTGAGCGCATCCTTGGCCAGGTCAAACGCTCCTTGTGCAGCGGGCAGGGTGTCGATGATGCACTTGAACTGGTTGATGCAGTCCATCATCTTGTCGTTCTGAGTGATCACATAGGTGTAAGCATACTCGTTGCGGTCCTTGGCATTGGGCATCAGGTAATAAGCCGATGCATGGTAAGCAAGGCCACGTGCCTCGCGCAACTCTTGGAACACGATGGTGTTCATGCCGGCACCAAAGTACTCATTAAAGAGATTGATCATGGGAGTGTGCTCGGGTTTCCACATACGGCCGTTGTTGTTATACTGGGTCATATAGATGTTCTTGGCCTCATAGGGAGCAATGATGACCTCGGTGTCGGTAGTGGTGGTAGCCACATAGGGATTGTTGGCAGGACCGTCAGTGAGCTTCTTGCCTGTCTTGTGCAGTGCCGATACTGTCTTAGTAAATTCCTTCTCGCTCATGGGGCCGTAGTACATGATGGTGTGCTTGTAGCCTGCAAGGTTCTTCACCAGTCCCACAAGTGTGAGCGGGTTAACCTCGAGCAATTCTTTTTCGCTCATCACGTCAGTATAGGAGTTGCGGCTGCCAAAGATGCCATAGGAGCGCAGGCGTGCCGAGCACTGCTCCTGGTTAGTCTTGGCATCGGCGCGCGACTTGAGGGTCATGGCCACATTGTTTTCCCAAGCCTCGGTATCCACCTGGGCGTTTGTCATGAGGTCTTCAACGAGCTTCATGGCCTCTTTCATGTTCTGGCCTAGGCCCGAGATGGTGACATAGATGTTTTCTTCATAGCAGGTGAAATCATAGTCACAGGCCAGGTCATACATCTTCTTCTTGAACTGCTCTACGCTCAGCGACTTGGTGCCCAGATACTCCAGATAGTCAAAGGCATTGACATAGCGGCGGTCGGCACACTGGCCGAAGTCATACTTGTAGCACAGCGTGAACAGCCCGTCCTGAGTGTTCTGCTTGTAAAGCACGGGAAGGCCCTTAGAGGTCTTGGTCACGCTCATGTCAGTGGCATAGTTGACAAAGTTGGCCTTGATAGGCTCAACCTCGCTGCTAGAGATCTCGTTCATGAAATCGCTGGCATATTCACGGTTAGAGGGGATGGGAGTGATAGCGGGCTTGTCAATCTTCTTGGCTGTGGTGTCCTCGCCCTGGACCTTGTTGACGCACACATAGTTGTTGTCATTCAGGTGACGGCGGGCAAAGTCCACAATCTGCTGCTTGGTCATGCCCTCAAAGCGTGCCTGCTGGCCCACTACGTCTTCCCACTTCTTGCCGTTGATAAAGGCATCAACCATGATGTTGGTGCGGTTGCGGTTATTGTCAAGGCTGCGGAACAAGTTGAGTTTCTTATTGTTGACAACTGCAGTGAGCAACTTGTCGTCAAAGTTTCCGTTGCGCAGATTTGCTATCTCGCCCAGCAGCAGCTCACGCACCTCCTGCAGGCTCTGTCCCTCGTTGGGATAGCCTATTACCACAAGGCTTGAGTAGTCGTTGAGGTTGTCGGGGAACGCTCCGCTGGTCATCACCTTCATCGTCTGGTTGAGGTTGAGGTCAAACAGACCGGCAGTGCCGTTAGCCAGCATGTCGGCTATCACCTCCAGGGTGTCGCACTGCAGCGACTTGGCTCCTTCAAAGCGCCAGCCCAGCACGGTGTATTCAGCCTCCTGACCCACAACAGTGGTGTCGCTCACAGCAGTGAAAGGCTTGAGGGCGGGATACTCGGGGCGAGACAAGTTGGGATTGGGCTTCCATGAGCCGAAGTAGCGGTCGATGATGTCAATCACCTCATCAGGATTCATGTCGCCGGCAAGGCATATCGCCACATTGTTGGGACAATAATAGTTGTTGTAATAATTCTTGATGTTAGTGATCGAGGGGTTCTTGAGATGGTTCTGCGTGCCTATGGTAGTCTGTGTGCCATAGGGATGTCCAGGGAACAACTTGGCATACAACGCGTCATACATCTTCCACTGGTCTTTGCCCAGCCCAATGTTGTACTCCTCATACACAGCCTCGAGCTCAGTGTGGAAACCGCGTATCACCATGTGCATGAAGCGGTTGCTCTGGATGCGCGCCCAGTTCTCGACCTCATTGCTGGGAATATCCTCGGTGTAGCAGGTCACGTCATTGCTGGTGTAAGCGTTAGAGCCCTGGCCGCCAATGGCCGCCATGAGCTTGTCATATTCATTGGGGATATTGAACTTGGCAGCCAGCTGCGAGATGCTGTCTATCTCGTGATAGAGACGAGCGCGCTCGGCACGGTCAGTCACCTTGCGGTAGTGCTCATAGCGTGCCTCGATGGTGTCGAGCAGAGCTTTCTCACGGGCATGGTTTGTAGAGCCAAATGCATTGGTGCCCTTAAACATCAGGTGCTCCAGATAATGGGCCAGACCTGTAGTCTCGGCAGGATCGTTGCGCGAGCCAGTGCCCACGGCGATGAGCGACGAGATGCGTGGTTTCTCCTTGTTGACGCTCAGGTAGACCTTGAGACCGTTGTCAAGGGTGTAGATGCGGGTACCCATGAGGTCGCCCTCCACTGTAGTGAACTGATAATCTTTAGCCTGCAAGCACATTGCCAGTGCGGCAATAGCTACCAATAAACAATATAATCTTTTCATAAAACAAAAATTTTTCAAAGTTACTAATTTCTCCTTTATTTATAGGTATAATAACACCAAAAAATAGCAAGAAGGGCTCCATTAACAAGAAAACCACATGAAAATGCGGCTTGTATCTACAAAAAAATCCCGTGAAGTCTTTGTTTACCTGACTCCACGGGATTATAAGTTCAAGGTGCGCGATTAACGGCCTGCGCCCTTACAATCGGGACAGTTGATCCTGCCGGTACCATCTGAATACAAGTCAACACCACGGGGACCGCCACCTCTCATTACCAATCTTCCACCGCAACGGTTGCAACCAATGGGGCCACATTCACCGCCCGAAGATACAAATTGAGATCCACTGCCACCACATGCGGGACATTTAATCTTACCTGTTCCCTTGCAACGGGCACACATGCTGCCCTTAACGGTAACTTTCACCTTGGCACTGAACTCATCGCACTTAACCGTTACTTCACCGCTCTTGCTTCCGCCATCGTTGGCAGCTGCGCTGATGGAAAGAGTCTTGCCTTCTACACTGGCAGTGATGTCACCGGTGACCTCGGTAGTGATGTTGCCACCGTCAGTGTCAATAGCAACTGTCTGCGAGCCACCTTCTTTCTCAAACGACACACTCTCCTGGTCCACCTTCAGATATGTGGCCTTGACATTCTGGGTAACAGGGATGCACAACGACATGCCACCACAGGTAACCACGATAGAGTCAGAGCGCACTTCATGGGTATCGTTAGCGACAATGTTGTAAGACAAAACACTGTCAGCCAGATTCACTGTAATCCACTCAGGAGAATGTGCGATTTCAAACTTCTTACCATCGCTCGACAGGGTCAAAACACCCTCACTGGCTTCTTGGTTAGATTCTATTTCCTGCATGTTTGCAGAGAGATAACTAGCGTTGTCACAGGCGGCAAAGCCCATCATCATGGCACAAACGGCCATAATCATTGTCACACGATTCATCATATACCTGTCAATTAGTTTAAGTTTAAGTTGATTATGTCAATACAAAATTAACTAAAAAAAACAAAACAACAAAATTATTCATCTGCAATTGAACTAAACTAAAATGTACATAAACTATAAACAACTTAATGCCACAACGGTTACAGCCAGCAGGAGTAAATTAGCCAACCAAGACAAAACAGAATGTAGCGACGTTTTGCTGCCCACAACACCCCACGACGGTGATGAAATGCACGTTTTCACGTGCTTACACTCTTCTCCGAGCTACAAAATTTTAAATTTATCAGTTATAAAAAGGACAAAAAGATAATCATAATGGTGCACAACTGTCCACACAGAATCAATTATATTTTGTCTTTAAGTGACCTTAAATTTATGATATGTCACAAAAATTAACTAACTTTGCATCGAAATATCACAAAAACAATTATTACGATGTGAATATTTCATAATTTTAGACTAATTTACACAAAATAGAACCTCTGGATAACGGGGAAGCACCAGAGTGTTTTCTATAATCAAAGACTTCCTCTTTTTTGCAAATGAATCACAAGTTTACTCTCAGTCTGGCAGTTGCCCTGATGGCAGGTGCCGTGTGTGGAGCGGCTCCAGTCAAGGTTAAGCACGTTGCACCCAACCACGCTAAAAACACATTCAAGATGGGACGGGCAATGGTCGAAGCTCCCGGTCAGGACAAAATGGAAGCCGGCAAGGTTACCGTTCTGTCACCCAAGTCGAGCGTTGCTCCCAAGGCCGATATCAATGTTACCATCGCCTATGTAGCAGACCAAGGCAGCTATATATTGGGATCATCCATCTACAACAAGGAGAGCGGCATGTTCCACAAGGACAACACCGGGGCCAGCACAGTCACAATGAAGGTACCTGCAGGCACCTACGACATGTTTGCGTCTTACATCTCTGACTACAGCGAGGTTTACTACGTGTTCCGCGAGGAAGTGGAAATCACAGCCGACACCACTATCACTCTGGCACAGAGCGAGGCTACAACTCCCATCAACATCCGCACCGTTGACCACGAGGGCAAGCCGCTGTACATGCCTGTTTACAACGCACAATACCAGATGGTTGACGAGGGTACCGCCGAGGACTTCTCTTCGGCATCGTTCTTTATCCTCAATGGCTACGGCAGTGTCACCACAGTGCTGGGTGGCGGTTACAAGTACCAGGGCCACGACACTGACTTCTTCGTGAACAACGTGAGCAGCCGCTACAAGCTGTGCGAGATGCGCGAGATCGGCATTGGTGAGGTTTACTGGTTCAACAAGTATGTGGTTGAAGACCTGAGCAAGCCCACAACCGTGACTAACGACCCTTCACGTTTCGCCCAGTACAACCAGAAGTTTGAACAGACTCCCGAGTGGGTTGACTATCCTGAGAACCACGTGCCCGGCTACTACATGAGCGCCATGTACAACAACTATTGCCTCATGGGCCAGCAGTCTTACATCCCCTGGATGCCCACTGAGGACTTCACCACTAAGTTCTATATCGACATGCCCGAGGAAGCCGACGGCGACAACACCTTCAACATGACAGTTAAGCCCCTCATGGGTGAGTACATGGAGGAAGACACTTGGGACGGATACACCGAGTATTACTACACATTCACACGCGGCCAGCAGGTGATGGGTGATGCCGACGGTGTCAAGTTTGTTGCAGCCGGTTACGACGAGTATGGCAACTTCAATGCTCCCGAGGGCGAATACCGCTCACAGTTCTATCCCGGCAACCCCGCATTCTCTTACGGCCTCGACGAGACCGAGGGCGACATCGTCATGGGTGCTGCGTGCCCCATCAACTCGCTGCGCGCCGATGCCTACGAGGACGGCGGCTATGAGTATGTTGACCTCTATTATAACTATGTGGGCCGCTACGGCGAACTCCGTGATGCCGACTACTACTCTTACAACGTGTGGGTCGACGAGCAGGCACTCGACGGCGATTTATATGAAATGGTGTTCAACAACGAGAACGTGCTCGTTGACGGCATCGAGGGCAAGAACGTGACCACAATCCGCTTCCATCAGGATGCTGCTGACCACATTGCTCCCACGCTGCAGATGCTCGAGTTCCGTCGCGACGGCAAGGTGACCGACCGTATGGAGACTCCCAAGGGTGCAGTCATGAACTTTGCAGGCGGTGACTTCGTCAGCCACTTTGATTCTTGGAACTGGTCGGGTTACCTCACCTGGCAACCCGCTACCGCCACTGCCGCTTATGCCCCCACCGGCACCGACAGCTGGACCGACCTTGAGGTAGTTGAAGACCAGAGCAAGTTCTACATGCCCGGTTTCGGCCAGTACTTCAGCGCATCGCTTGGCGATGTTGAAGGCGAGGACGAGTGGTTTGACGTGAAGATCACCCTCACCGACCAGGCAGGCAACACACAGGAGCAGGTCATCAGCCCCGCATTCTATGTCAAGAACAACTACACTGCTATCAATAGCGTCAAGGTGGGCAACACAACCGTTAAGGTTGTTGACGGTTCTATCGTTGCCGACGGAGCAGTTGAGGTGTTCACCATGGACGGTCGTCGCGTTGACTCAAGCAACCTCGGCCATGGCATCTATGTCGTTCGCGTCAACGGCAAGGAAACCGCCAAGGTAGCTCTCTAACATAACACGCTAACTCACTGATGGGCAAGCATTGTGTATATGTTTGCCCATCTTCCTATTTTTAAATACAATCTTTATGGAAACATTGAAACATCTTGCAGCAGCCGCGGCAATTGTTTTGCCGCTATGTGCCAGCGCGCAGCTGGTAGTGGACATGACTGGCGAGGAAGGCGCATTGTCTCTACCCGCCCAGATGAACTATAGCAAGACAGTAAATGCACTGGGCAACGTCGTCTACACTCCCCAGCAGGTTGCCCCCATGGAAGGTGAGACTGCCGTGGTGTCGTTCAAGTACTCGTTTAAGACCTCGAGTCACGCACCCATGAGCATCACGGTTTACAACCCCGCAGTGGGAGTGCAGACTATCGACAACAGCGGAGCAAACAAGACCTACACTTTCCGCATTCCCCTGGGCACCTACGACATGCATGCCATGTTCAAGGGCAAGCCCACTGGCACATATGCAGTGTTCAAGGAGCAAGTAGTAATCGACAAAGACACCACGCTGACCTTTAATGCCGATGAGGCCGTCAACCCGTTCCAGTTTGTCACTAAGGACGAGAAGGGACGCAAGCTTTTCCTGAACCAGTATAGCGGCAGCGAGATTGTCGAACCCGGCAACACCAATTCTTATCGCAGCTACACATTCTTTGCCCTCGAGGGCATGGGCATCGTGCACACTATCGTGGGCGGTGACTACCGTGTGCAGGGTTATGATGTGGACTATTATACTAACGCTGTGAGCGACCGCTACACCTTGTGCCACACTTGCAACATGCGGTCTACCTACAACAATGCCGTCTACGTCTATAAATTTGAGACTCCCATGAGCCAGCCTGGTGTATATGAAAACAAGCCCGAGAACTTGTATGACTACACCCAGCGGTTCACTCCCACGCCTCTGGGCGAACAGGAGCCTCTTTCTCATGTGTATGCTAAGCGCGTGTGGTGCTCGTTTAACGGCAAGATTCTGCTGAGCGGCAAGGACGAGAACAAGAACATCGTGCTGCCCAACTATGAGAACCGCCTCTTCCTCGACATTCCCGAGACCGACAGTGGTTTCAACGTGAGCGTGAGTCCCATGATGGGCGACATCATCCAGAGCTCGGGCACCGTGAAGTTTATCACCGGTCTTCCCATGTGCGGCAACAATGCCACCGGCATCCGCTCGGTAGACTACGGCTACGAAACCAACTTTGACGGACTCATCGTTCCCGTGGGCGGCGGCACTGGCCTCGTTCATCCAGGCAACATGGCTCTGTCGTGGTGGCAAGGAGACGGAGACAGCTCTTACATTTATGGCAACTCATGCCCGCTGCTCTCGGTCAAGTGCAAGGACTATGGCGACACCTCGAGCAAGCTCCTCACTTATTTGGGCCGATATGGCGAGGTTTATGAGGCCGACGGTGTGGCCTTTAACGGCAAGAAAAGTATTGACGGCGACTATACCAACTTCACTTACACGATGACCAACGCAGCCGTCGATGGCATGCCTGCCCAGAACGTGACCAAACTGCGTTATCTCACCAAGGCCGAGGACCACTCGGCTCCCACGGTGCAGATGCTGCGCTTTGTATCGCTTCCTCAGCCCTGTGGCATAGCTAAAACACCGGCAGTGCGCAGTGATGTGTTTATCACCGACCGCGGGAATTCACACTCGCTCGTGCTCGAGTTCACTGCAGGCGACCTTGCTTATCATCACGACGCCACCGTGGCAGCCAACCGTTACTTCGATTGCCAGCCACTGGCCAGCTGCAAGGCATTTATCTCCAAGCATGGCGAGGAGCAGTGGACTGAACTCGATGTGACCGAAGTGCCCGAGTATTACTTCATGCCAGGATTCGGCTACTTCTACAAGGCATCGCTCGACAAAGCGCCCGAGGCAGGTTGGTATGACCTCAAGCTGGAACTTGCCGACCTCACAGGCAACACCCACACACAGACACTCTCGCCCGCCGTCAACATCACCAGCACCGATGGCAGTGGACTCAAGGGTGACGTGAACGGTGACAGCGTGGTCGACGTGGCCGACCTCAACATTGCCCTTGATGCAGTCTTGACCGGAGACTTCGACAAATATCAGGCAGCCGACGTCAATGGTGACGGTATTGTTGACATCTCTGATGCAAACATCATCATCAACATCATTTTGGGCAAATAACTGATTAATGCATTTTTACAACACAATTTTTGTTTTATTTAATACAGTTTTATTATGAAAAAGTTTTTACTTATTGTTGCAGTTTTGATGGGCTGCATGGCGGCTAATGCCGAGACAGTTCCCCCCGCAGGTTCAACCGTTGAGTATTATAACTGCAAAGGATTTGCCTATCTCTTCTACGAGACAAACGAGTGGCAGTCAGAGGTAGCAATTGACGGCACTGACGTTTACATGAGAAACGTGTTTGCTAACTTCAGCAACGCAAAGTGGATTCACGGCACGCTGGACGCCGACGGTGTGGTTTCATTCCCCAGCGGCCAGAACATTGGTGACTATCTGCTCTACACATCAGGCCTGAGCGATGACCCCGAGGACGAGTACTATGACCTCCCCCTCGTTGCTTACAACAACCTCATCAAGAAGCAGGACTTCGTGCGCTTCTCGTTTGACGCAGCATCTAAGAAGCTCCAGCTCATCGACCACATGGCTGCAGCCTTTCTCACCGACTATAACTTCGACCTGGAGCAGTATGCCGGCACATGCAAGCCCGATGGTCAGCTCACAATGGTGGGTTCAGGCCAGACCTATGTCTACAACTATACCGCAGTCGATGACGTCAACGTGGAAGGCGTGAAGGCCGTTTCACAGGTTTACAGCATCAACGGTTCTCTCGTGGGCAACACTGTTCCCCAGCAATCAGGCATCTATGTTGTCCGTTACACCGACGGTACTGCAGCCAAAGTACAGGTAAAGTAAAGAACAAAAACTAGGGCACTGCAATAAAAACAGTCGCTTTACCATTCTAATAAACGCTACAATAAGGGTCGTCCCCATTGTGGCGTTTTTTTATGCGAGCATGAGGTTATTTTCAAGAAAGTCAAAAAAATGAGGCGTGTTTTTTACTTTATATAAAAATTGCTATCTTTGTGGATTAGAACTTTTTGCTGTAGATAAATGCGAAAGCAAATCTCTTGACAAAATATTAATAAATACATACGATCATGAAGAAATTTCTATCACTCTTAACTATGGTTGTCGTGGCAACGGCCATGACGTTACAGAAACAGCGACTGCAATTACGGTCGCTGTTTCTGTATTTGTTTATTGATAAACCACACATTCAAAAACGAAGTGCGACAATCCAGTTTAATCTGTGTTGTAACAAACCACAGATTAAACAGAAATAAAGGGAATTTCATTTCAGATTAAGCAGATTGATTTTGTTTCTTTTTGGTGAAATCTGTTTAATCTTGTCAATAATTCCCTAAAGCAACTCTTTTTCTGTTTAATCTGTGGTTTATTTTTGCCTCTCGCAGAACCCGCGGATCTCGCAGAAATAAATTTATAACCCTGGGCGCGAATGTCGACACCATCAGTACATACGCATTCTATGGCGAGAAGCAGATGAACGCCCTCACCCTTGGTCCTAATGTTACTTATGTGGGCAACTATGCGTTTGCCAACACTGCGCTTGCGAGCGACCTCTATTTCTCTTACGGATTGAAGTATGTGGGTGCTTACGCGTTCAGCGGCACTCCCATCAAGATTGTCTTTATCCCCTCGTCATGCAGGTCACTGCACTACTACTTCATTGCAGGCACACAGAGCCTCGAAAAGCTCTACATCAACTATGGTTACCCCTCAAATTACCAGTGGGGCTTTCACAATGTAAATAGTAACGCTGAGTTGCATGTGGCCAGAGACCATGTATCTGACTACCGTGACAACGCTGTTTGCAAGAGCTCATTTGCTTCAATCTGGGGTGACGCTTATGACTTCTCTTATCGCGACGGAAAGGACAACACAAGTTACCACATGACCGTCTTGACCTCATATCCCGTTACTGTTGATGGCGTGACCTACGCCGGAAAAGCTAAGTATGTTTTTTCACAACGTATGAACGTATCACAGTTGGTAACCTTTGAGGGAGCTAACAGTGAGGAAGACGTTACCAACGGCAGCAGCAAGAAATACCTCATGACCGAGATGGCAAACGGTTTGTGCTCACGACAGAAAAACGTCAAGAACGTGACTTTCCCCAAATATCTTGAGAAGATCGGGTCATCGTTTGGCAGTACAAGCTTGACCGAGATAGATTTGCCCAAAACAGTAACCTGGATTGCTCCTGGTGCATTCTATCTCACACCTCTCACATCGATTATCTCTAACAATACCGTACCTCCCACAATCGATGAAGGCACATTTGATGACAACACCTTCCAGAACGCAACGCTCCAGGTTCCTGCCGAGAGCGTGAGCAAGTACAAAGCCGCTGCTTACTGGAAGAATTTCTTCAAGATTGTTCCCATAGGCGGCGTAGTGGGCGTTACAGGTGACGTGGACAACAACGGCGTGGTCGACATCAGCGACGTCAACATCCTGCTCAACATCGTCCTGGGCAAGGACAGCGCAAGCAAGTATAATGGCCGTGCCGACGTTGACGGCAATGGCGGCGTAGACATCAGCGACGTGAACAAAGCTCTCAACATCGTGCTGGGCAAATAAAGCACACACATACCTTCTTCCCTTTACGGGGGAGAAAACGTCCAATCAAGGCATCGGCATTACCTGCCGGTGCCTTTTTTATTGCTTTTTGTTTCAGTAGGGTAGCAATAACAGAATGCCGGTTTTTTTATTAAACCACCACTTTGGACTTATTGTAAAAATCAATAGTTAATATTAAATTCTTGTTACAAAAACACGACATAAATATATGTTTTACAACATAATTTAAGTATAGAAATTATTACTTTTTGCCATCTTTATATACCACTTTACGTGGTATTTAGCGTGTTTTTTGTGGTTATTTGGGAGCATGTTGTATCACACGAGGCATAATTATAGATAAAATCAATTGAAATTATTTTGTCATATAGAATTTATAAGATACTTTTGCAACAGTAATAAAAATTGCGTGCTTAAAAAACGAAAACCAAAATAGTAGCAAATTGTAAATTTAAAGTTTAACTAATAATCACAAAACAATGAAAAAAGGAATTTTAGGTATTTCTGTTGCTGCAATGGCACTTTGCGCTAATGCACAGACTCCAGAGAACGAAGAGGTCGAGTACAACCAGTACGGCCAGAAGGTTGAAGCACTTCCCGCTCAGGCATCATTCCAGGATGGTGTTATGGTATTCCAGAACAAGGAGCATGGTTTCAAGATGTGGTTTGACACCCGTGTACAAGCCGATGCAGGTGTCTTCTTCGGCGGCCCCGAGTGGACCAAGGACGAGAAGATCGACGGCAAGCTCAATCCTGACCACATCGGTAACGGTGCTACACTGCGCCGCACACGCTTCGCTGTTAAGGCTCAGCTCGGTAAGAACTGGTATGGTGAGATCGATGCCGACTTCACACGCGGTACATTCGAGCTCAAAGACGCGATCGTAGGTTTCACAGGTGTTGAAGGTCTCGAAATCAAGGCCGGTAACTTCAAGGAGAACTTCTCAATGAACCGTAACAGTACTTCTCGTTACCTCCTGTTCATGGAGCGACCCATGGCAACTTACCTGGCTCCCTCTCGTCACCTTGGTATCAATGCTACTTATGATAATCCCTACGTTTGGGGTGCATTTGGTGTATTTGGTCCCGAAGTTGAGGGCGAAGCTCTCCAGACTCTCTCAGAGGACAACAACAAGGCTGGTCAGAACGAAGGTCTCTCTTACACTGGTAAGCTCGTTCTTCGTCCCTTCGGTGGCAAGGGTGACTTCATGCTGCACGCTGGTGCTGCTGTATCTTACCGCATGCCCAAGACAACTGCTGAAGAAGGTTACCGCTGCGTGCGCTACAGCACTCGCAACTCTACTAGCATCAACCGCAAGAAATATGTTGACACTGACGTAATCACAGGCGTTGATCACGAACTCGCATGGACTGCCGAGCTCGCAGGTCTCTACAAGGGTCTCCGTTTCGAGGGTGCTTACATCGCTCGTGGCGCTTATCTCGACCGCGCAGT
>JAKSLZ010000031.1 GCA_024400935.1 Muribaculaceae bacterium
AAAGCATAGCTTTGTGCGTGTCGGCTTTCAGCCTCTCTTTGTTAATGTATTTTCATTTAAAAAAAATCCGCGAGTTCTGCACGAGATCTTACCATTGCTGAATAGTTACTAATGCAGCAATTTTGAATATTCCCCCTGATAGAATTTATTTGTAGTATTCGATATTGCGCACTTCGATGCGGTAGATTGTCTCGGTGCCCTGGATGTTGCCTGAGCCGTCGTCGGGCATGCTCTTCACCTCGTTTGTACTGAATCGCTTGGTCCAGTTGCCGTGCCCGTCGGTTTCCATAATCTTGTAGGTGTTGCTGATGTTATATACGGTGCCTTCGCCGGCTTCGGTGATCGAGGCTGCAGTGAGAGTACCGTCCTTGTAGGTGTAGTTATAGGTGCCCTCAAACTCATATCCAGAGATCTTAAGCGTGGCCACAGTGCCGTCTTCGTTATAGGTGTAAGTGTTGACCTTAGTGAAGCCTATATCGGCAAAATTAGCTTCGGTGCGCTCAATCTCTCCTGCGGCATTTCGCACAAATGTAACTCCCTTGTCCTCGGTGCCGAAGGCAAAGCCGCGTGTCATCGTGCCGTTAGCGTCAAAGTCAAAGTACTGTGTCGCTTCTACGTCGTCCATCTCGCTGTCCTTGACGATGTTGCCATCCTGGTCGCCGTCATATTCGGTCAGGGCCATGCTCTTGACTTGCCCTCCCAGGTCTTGCATTGCAAGGTCCTTAGAGAGATATTTGGGAGCATCATAGTCGGCTTGTGCCACGTTGGGAGCAGTGTCGGCCTGTGAGCCGTCACCGCTTGACAGAGTGCAGGCGTTCAGAGCCAGAGCCGTCAGTGATATGAATAAGAATCTTTTCATCAGGAAGTGTAATTATTTGTAATATTCAATCTTGCGGCATTCGATGCCATAGGCGGTTCCAGAGTCGGTGCCTTCGGCCGAACCGTCGTCGGGAACGCTCTTGTACTCGCTGGTGCACAGGCGCTTGGTCCAGTTGCCCTTGCGGTCCACCTCGATGACGGTGAATGTGGTGTGAACGCTGTTTGTGACTCCGTCGCCGGTCTCAACAGCGGTAGCCTCAACCTGTACGCCGTCCTTGTAGGTGTTAGTGGTGGTGCCGCTAAATTCCTTGCCTATGATTTCCTCGCGTGCAATGGTGCCGTCGGGGTTGTACTCAAACTTGTTGATATAGGTGAAGTCGAGCTCTATAACCATGCGCTCGGTCTGGGAAATTAATCCTGTGGCCTTGTCGCGCACCAGTTTCACTCCCTTGTCCTGCTCGCTCTGCGCATAGCCCTTGGTCATGATGCCGTTGATGTCATAGATGAAGAGCACGGTGATGGGTTCACCATTAGGATCGTCGGTCATGTTGCCGTCTTTGTCACATTCCAGCGCAGTGTATTCCATGCGCTTCACCTGTCCGCCCAGGTCTTGCATTGCAAGGTCCTTAGTGAGATAAGTGGGAGCCTTGTATTCTACCGGTGTGAGCGACACTTTTACCTTCTTTTCGGCTGATGTTTCGGTCGCGGTGGCATCGGTGTTTTTTTGGGGCTTCTTGAGACAAGATGTAAACGTTGCGGTGAACGCAATTGCAGCAAGTGCGATGATGAGATATTTCTTCATAATAGTTTGTTTGTTTTATGGTGCAAATATACTCAAAAAAGTTGAAGTAGGTTCTATTAATAGTGAGAAATAATTAAGGTGGGTTCTATTAATTAGTAACTATACACCAATGGGGATTATCTTGCGCAGATTTCGCCCGGTTCTGTCAGTTGTTTTGCGAGTTCTGCGCACGGACATTACCAAGCCACATCAGCCCTGAAGGCCTGTAAATGCAAGACGATATGGCTGGAATAAAGGTGCCATAAGCAGGCCGTGCCTTTATATGGTATATTAAAAGGAAAATGTCGTAGTAGATAACGCTCAGTTGGATCCTGAGTGTGTGCCATGGCATGGGATGCCGTCTCGAAGCGTGCTTCGGTCTGCACCCATGCCATGACACACATTGTGACTTAACCACCACTGTTATCCACTATGATGAAAATGCGGCTACGCCTAATAAAATACAAAAAATATGGATCTGGATTTTTCCTCTAAGTTTGTGCTTTAGTGTGGCATATGATGAGGGTGGCACTCCGATGTCCGCAGGACATTACTTGGATAACCCGGTACACCGAAGCGTAGCGAAGGTGTGCCGGGGAAATGGTAAGCAGAAACTATGCGTCTGAAAGACGCTACACCGCAGGCGATTTTGGATTAGCGGATAAGCAGGTTGGCGCTTTGTGGTGGTGTTCTAACAAAAACAGAAATCAACCCCTTGTGTATGTGAAGGCCCTCGTTTCTCGAGTCCCGATGCCGGCGTTGCATGTTTGAGCTATTGAGCAAGCTCACATCTCAAACACACAACGCAGTCATCAGTGGCTATGCCACCCTTCACATACACAAGGCGATAAACCGAAAAAACAGTCTCTGGGAACATGAATATTCCATTATTGTGACATCGAAAGGTTTTATTGTTTTTGTAAAGTTTTCACCAGCAGACAGCAGGTGTCCTCTGCATTGATAGACTGTGCTTTGATTATCGCCAACCAGGATTATTTGCTGAGCCGAATTATGGGATCAGCGGATAATTCTGGTTGGTGTCACGTCGTGACCATCCCATCGGGATGGAATACGGTAGCCAGCCATGAAGGCCTGCAAATGCAGGACGATATGGCTGGAAGAAAGGTAACATAAACAGACCATGCCTTTAGGTATGGGATAAATCACGTGTGGTGAAGTGCGACCCCTTCGAGGTCGGGTCGTGGGGTGCTCATTGTCTCCGACGGCCTGCGGCCATCGGTTACGATGCAATGTGACGACTCCGTCGTCATGTTACCAACCAGGATTATTTGCTGAGCCGAATTGTGGCGGTGTTGGTTTCTCTATGGTATATATAATTAATGCCTGGAGATTCTAGCAACTACTAGAAAATCCAGGCATTTGTGGTGTAAAGCCTTGGGGCTTATGCTTTAAGCTGATGTTACTTGATCATCTGGCCTGCTACGTTGTAGCGCTTGCCGTCCTTGGTGATGACAACCTGGCCGTTCTCGATGGTCTTCACTGCCTTGCTGCCGCTAACCTTCACGTCACTGATGCCTGTTGAGGGGTCAACGGGGGTCTTGCTTGCCTTGAAGTTGTCGAATGCGAAGTAAGTGGGAGTGTTGATGCCCCATGTGCCCTTGTCGCTTGAGTCCATCACCATGCGGATTAAATCAACCTCTCCAAGCGCGCTGAGGTCAACCTTCTGCCAGTCCTTGACGATCTTGCCGTCCTTGGCGAGGTAGAACTCTACCTGAGTTCCGGTCTCAACCAATTCCACTGGCTCCTTATCCCAATCAATAGCCATGCCCTTGAAGATGACCTTGAGGTAGTCGTTCTCGTCGAACTTCTTGGCATACGCGTCACCGTTCTCCATTGAATTTACTGCGTAGGCAGTGTTAGTGACATAAACATACTCGGGATAGAATGGAGCGCATTCAGACAATTCATTTATTTCGGGATACTGCTCGCTGTTGTTAGCGTCATACTCGCTGTAGTAAGCAATCGCGAAGGCATTTGAGCCATCGCAACCGCCACCGGTGATTGAGTTGTACTGATCATCAAGCCCTGCAAAGGTGTTGCTGGTTGTCCTTGACACTGTAACGCCGTTCCAGTAACCATTATTACTATAACAAGAGAATAAGAAGTCACCAGAATACACCATGGGATATTCATAGGGTATAAAAGCATGGCCGTCGGCGCACATGTCAAAGTCCTCAAAAGTGACTAAATCATAAGCATTGGCAGTCATGCCACAAGCGAGTGCCAGACCGCAAAGGATAGTGTAAAATTTCTTCATAAATAGAGTATTTTATAAGATTAACTGTCATAAAAAACTAGAAGTCCTGAAAGACTTGGTCTCCAGGACTTTTAAGGCGGTGCGTACAGGACTCGAACCAGCGACCTCCTGCGTGACAGGCAGGCATTCTAACCAACTGAACTAACGCACCAGTTGCTTTTAGCGATGCAAAGTTAGCACTTTTTGTGCCATACTTCCAAATATTTTGCAAGTTTTTTTTCAAAAAAATGCACTTGAGCCCCATTTGGGGCTATTTTTGTCGCCCAAGCACAGTAGTGTGAGAGCCGTCAAGGCTTGGTCTCGTACTTGTAGATGTCGTCAAGCTTCAAGTCAAACTGCAGCACGCTGTAGGGCTTGATGAGGTTGTTTACCTGATAAATGCCATAGCCCTGCTGGTAGTCAATGACGACGGTGCAGCTGTCGCCCACGTGCATGTTCATCAGCGCCACTGCCCAGCCCTCGATGAGGCCGTTGTTGCTTGAGCTGCTGGGACCGATGCTGAAGCGTGAGATGCTGTCGCGCGGTGATGTGCTCAAGTATGACGAGTCAAAGGGCGTGCCGTTGTAGAGGCGGCCTATGTATTTCACGTCTACAGTGGAGGTGTAGAGCGGCTTCAGGTTGCCCTCGGTGAGGCTGCGGTCGTTGTGCCAGTGCATCAGGACGCGTGCATTGGGGTCCCATGGAGCTGTAACGGCCTCGTAGTAGAGCTTGCCGTCAGTGCCCACGCGCACCTGCTGTGTCTTGAGCCACTGCTGGTTAGCGTCGTGCCAGTCCTTGTACTGGTCCTCAATGCCGTTGCCCAGGCATGAAGTCATCGACATCATGCCTGCGGCACACATTGTGATTGCATATAATATCTTTTTCATATATATATCAGTTGCTATAATTAAGCCTCAAGCTTCTTGAGCAGGGCGTTGAGCGAGCATTCCTGGCCTATGATGCTTGCCAGCTCGTTGATCTTGACGCGCTGCTGCTCCATGGTGTCGCGGTCGCGCAGGGTGACGGTGTTGTAGAGCTCGCTGTCGGGGTTCACGGTGTCGCCGTCCACGGTGATACAGTAGGGTGTGCCCACTGCGTCCTGTCGACGGTAGCGCTTGCCCACTGAGTCCTTTTCGTCATACTGGCATGCGAAGTCATACTTGAGCGCCTTCATGATCTCCTGTGCCTTCTCGGGCATGCCGTCCTTCTTGACCAGAGGCAGGATGGCACACTTGACGGGAGCCAGAGCCTTGGGCAGGTGCAGCACCACGCGGGTGTCCTTGCCCACCTGCTGCTCCTCATAAGATGAACACAGCACGCTCAGGAACATGCGGTCAACGCCGATAGATGTCTCGATGACGTAGGGAGTGTAGCTCTGGTTGAGCTCGGGGTCAAAGTACTGTACCTTCTTGCCCGAGAACTTCTCGTGCTGAGACAGGTCAAAGTTGGTGCGGCTGTGGATACCCTCAACCTCCTTGAAGCCGAAGGGCATGCGGAACTCGATGTCGGTGGCAGCGTTGGCATAGTGGGCCAGCTTCTCGTGGTCGTGGAAGCGATACTTCTCGTCGCCCATGCCCAGAGCCTTGTGCCATGCCAGGCGGGTCTCTTTCCACTTGTTGAACCATGTGAGCTCCTCGCCGGGACGAACGAAGAACTGCATCTCCATCTGCTCAAACTCGCGCATGCGGAAGATGAACTGGCGTGCTACGATCTCGTTGCGGAATGCCTTGCCTATCTGAGCGATACCGAAGGGGATGCGCATGCGGCCGGTCTTCTGCACATTGAGGAAGTTAACAAAGATGCCCTGTGCAGTCTCGGGACGCAGATAAACGTCCATGGTTGAGTCGCTGCTTGAGCCCATCTGGGTCTTGAACATGAGGTTGAACTGACGCACGTCGGTCCAGTTCTTAGTGCCGCTGATGGGGTCCACGATTTCGTAGTCCAGGATGATCTGCTTGAGTCCGTCCAGATCGTTGTCGTTCATTGCCTTCTCAAAGCGTGCGTGCAGCTCGTCGCGCTTAGCCTGGCGCTCGAGCACGCGGGGATTGGTCTGGCGGAACATAGCCTCGTCAAATGAGTCGCCAAAACGCTTGGCAGCCTTAGCCACGTCAGCGTTGATCTTATCGTCGATCTTGGCAATCTCGTCCTCGATGAGCACGTCGGCGCGGTAGCGCTTCTTGCTGTCCTTGTTGTCAATCAAGGGGTCGTTGAATGCATCAACGTGACCCGACGCCTTCCAGATAGTGGGGTGCATGAACACTGCCGAGTCGATGCCCACGATGTTAGTGTGCAGCAGGGTCATTGCCTCCCACCAGTAGCGCTTGATGTTGTTCTTGAGCTCAACACCGTTCTGACCATAGTCATACACAGCGCCCAGTCCGTCATAGAGTTCACTAGAGGGGAATACAAAGCCATACTCTTTGCAGTGCGATACAATTTTCTTGAAAACGTCGTCTTGTTTCTGTGCCATAATATGCTGTTTTTTTAGTTTATATTCTTTTTCAACCTACAAAGGTAATACATTATCTTTATAAACAGAAAGAAATTAAAACAAATTAAGATAAATTCTCATTGACTAAGCCCTGTGTAGTGGCTTTCTATGGTGGCTGAGGGCTGGGGAGAGCGGGCACGACGGAGCTGTGCCCCACAAGGACGGCGCACGTGGGGAGGGAGAGAAGGGGAGGTGTGGTGACTGAGGGAGGTGAGGTGTGATGCCAGGGGGAGGACGTGGTGAAGTGGGGGCGAAAGGTGGGGTGGAGGGGGAATTTGGGGCGTTTTGGGGCGGGGTGGGCAATAAATGGGGGTGGGGGTGCGTTTATAGAAAGGTAAATTATATAATTTAAGGTTTATGAATCTGGTTAAAATTCTTGTGGTCGCTGCAATTGTGGGGCTGATGGCTTCGTGCACGACGACTCGCGAAAATAATCTGTCTTACTTTAAGAATGCTCCCGCTACGGTGCAGGGCACTATGCCCGGCAATGTGGACTATGGCATCAAGCTGGAGACTGACGACGAGATCTCGATCGTGGTGTCGTCGATGGCTCCTGAGGCTACGGCTATGTTTAACGCTCCGCTGTCTAACAGCGCCCAACGCGGCGAAATGGAGACTCGCTCTAATAGCCGCCTCACGACCTATGTGGTGGACAGCGAGGGCTGCGTGACGATGCCGGTGATAGGCAAGCTCAATGTCAAGGGCAAGACGGTGCGCGAGGTGGAACAGATGGTGAAGCAGAGCGTGTCGCACGTGGTTAAGGACCCGTTTGTGACGGTGAGGATGATGGGCTACTATGTGAACGTGGTGGGCGAGGTGAAGACTCCGGGCCGCGTCAAGGTGCCCGGCGAGCGATTCACGCTGCTCGACGCTCTGGCTGCATGCGGTGACCTGACCGAGTATGCCGACCGCGGCGCGGTGATGGTGATACGCGAGGAGAACGGCCAGAAGAATTTCTACCGCATCAATATGGCTGACACATCGCTCTTTGCGTCACCATGCTACTACCTGCAGCAAAACGACGTGGTGTATGTGGAGCCTAACACTATCAAGATTGATAACTCTAAGTATAACACTAATAATGCCTTTAAGCTGTCGGTGATTTCGACCGTTGTGAGCGCAGCGAGTGTGATTGCGTCGCTGGTGATTGCGCTGACGGTGAAGTAGGTGTTTTCAGAGCGCGTTGCTTTTCAGAGCGCTCGCTTTGCTCGCTTTTCGGAGCGGTCGCCTTTGGCTCCCTTTTCGGAGCGCGTTGCTTTTCAGAGCGGTCGCTGTCGCTCCCTTTTCAGAGCGCTGCGCTTTTCGGAGCGGTCGCTGTCGCTCCCTTTTCAGAGCGGTCGCTGTCGCGACCTTTTCGGAGCGCGTTGCTTTTCGGAGCGCGTTGCATTTGCGACCTTTTCAGAGTGCGTTGCTTTTCAGGGGGGGGCAAAAAAGGGATTTTGTTGGGATTTTTATTTTTTTGAAGATATTTTATGAACGATAATGGTAATAACGGTAACAATGGCGGTGGCGCAGCTAAGAAACAGGCTGTGGCCATCGACTTCCAGTCGATAGTGGCTCGCTACAAGCGCTACTGGTGGCTGCTGTTGCTGTCTATGGCCGGGTGCCTGGGTTGCGCGTGGCTGTATCTGCAAATCAAGAACCCGGTGTATCTGGTGGTGTCGACTGTGATGGTTAACCAGGAGGAGAGCTCGGGTGGCGCCGGCGCGTCGTTGATCAAGAGTCTGTCGCTGGGTGGCGGTGGCTCTCGCGTTGACGATGAGGTGGTGGTGATGGGTTCGCAGGAGCTGTGCTGCAAGATGATAGGGCAGCTGGGCCTCAACCGCCGCTATGTGGAGCGCAAGAGTTTCCTGGAGCGCGAGGACCGCTATGGCGACACTCCCATCGAGGTGGACGCTCCCACTGAGCTGTTTGACACGCTCGCCACATCGATGGTGTTCAAGATTAAGGTGGATGCCAGTGGCAAGGCCGACATCATGGTGAAGAAGGGCATGTGGAAGACGCTTGCCGACGTGAAGGGCACTACGCTGCCAGCCACGGTGAAGACTCCCTATGGCATGTTTGCGGTGAGGACTACCCACAACTATGTGCCCCACAAGCCCTATAACATTACTGCCACGGTGGCCGGCAATATCCCTGCTGCCGAGGAGCTGATGCGCCACATGGCGGTGAGGGTGCTGAGCAAGAAGTCTAATGCCATCTATATGGACGTGACCGACACTAACGTGGCCCGTGGCCGCGACATCCTCAACACCATCATCTCGCTCTATAACGAACGCGGACAGCGTGAGAAGGATGAGCAGGCCGTGAACACGGGCAAGTTCATCGAGGAGCGTCTGGGACTGATTTATAAAGACCTCACGGGCAGCGAGGCCGAGATTGAGGCCTACAAGCGTGCCCACAACATGATAGACGTGGGACTGCAGACCAAGAGTCTGATAGGCAAGCAGGAGGTGGCCGACAAAGCCATCGTGGCACTTGAGACCAAGTACCGCATTGCGTCGATGATCAAGGACTTTGTGAGCGATCCGTCAAACCGCCACTCTTATATCCCCTTCAGCAGTGACTCTACTGCCGCAACGGCGTCGATCAAGGCCTACAACCAGCTGGTGAGCGAGCGCATGAACCTGAGTGCGAGCGCTACCGACGACAACCAGGCGATGCAACAGCTCGACGCGCAGATCGAGACGATGCGCGCTAACGTGGTGCGCGGCGTCAACAACACGCTGGCGGCATTGAAGATACAGATTGCGGGCGCTACGGCACAGAGCTCAGAGTCGGGTGCCGAGATGAGTTCGTTCCCCACCCAGGAGCGCGAGACACGTGCGCTGTATCGCCAACAGGGCATACAGAACACGCTATACACCTTCTTGCTGCAAAAACGTGAGGAGAACGCGCTGCTGCTGGCAGCCCACACGCCCAAGGGCAAGGTGGTGGACCACGCCTATGCCAAGAGTGAGCCGGTGGCTCCCAAGAAGGGTATGGTAGCGTTTCTGGCGCTGATAGCGTCGCTGCTGCTGCCCATGGTGCTGCTGTATATCAAGAACCTGTTCTACACTAAGTTCTCGACCGAGGCCGAGCTTGAAGACATAGCGCAGATGCCCGTGATAGGCCATGTGCACCACAACAGGCACAAGGAAGTGCTAGTGGTGAAGGAAGGCAGCACGAGGGTGATAGTGGAGCTGTTCCGCTATGTGCGCAACAACATCCAGTTTATGCTCACCGGCGAGCACGACAAGGTGGTGCTGATAACGTCGAGCGTGAGCGGCGAGGGCAAGTCGTTTGTGAGCCTCAACGTGGCGGCGGCATTTGCCCTGCTGGGCAAGCGCGTGGCACTGGTGGGCATGGACATACGCAAGCCCCGCCTGGCCGCAATGCTCAAGGAACTCAAGGAGATGCCCGGCGTGACGGCTTATCTGTCGCAGGCATCGATGACCGTGGCCGACATTGCACAGCCGCTTGATGCCGTGAAGGGCCTGGACGTGCTGGTGGGCGGTGCCGTGCCTCCCAACCCCTCGGAGCTGTTGCTGGGCAACCGCACCGAGCAACTATTTGCCGAGCTGCGTGAGCAATATGACATCATTGTGGTCGACTCGGCGCCCGTGGCTATGGTGAGCGACACGTTCTCAGTGGCCAAGTGGGCCGACATGACCGTACTGGTGACCCGCGCTAACAAGACCAAGCGCGCCCAGGTGAAGCTGCTTAACCGCCTCGTGGCTGAGGGCCGCCTCAACAATGCCGGCGTGCTCATCAATGACACTAAACCCAGTGCCGACAATGGCTACGGCTATGGATATGGCGAGAAGAAGTAATGGGTTAAGGGTTTAAAGGTTTAATCGTTTAAGGGTTTAAAGGTTTAATCGTTTAAAGGTTTAAGGGTTTAAAGGTTTAATCGTTTAAGGGTTTAAAGGTTTAATCGTTTAAGAGTTTAAAGGTTTAATCGTTTAAGAGTTTAATCGTTTAAAGGGTTAACTGGTTAAGGGGTTAACTGATTAACCGTTTGGCTGGGAGTTTGGTTCTGGGTTGATTGTTTTATCTATAGAGACTGGTGAAAGATTACTCTGCAATATATCAGCGACTGTTCCTGTTCATCTTGTGGGTGGGATCGTGCTTCGGCTTTGTGTGCGACGAGGTGCTTACCGATATGGCACAGTGGCGCTCGATGCTGTTCCTGGGGCTTGACGGCCTGCTGGTGGTGCTGGCGTGCTGCACTGTGCGCAACCGCCTGCACATGCTGGGCATGGCATTGCTGCTGGCGCTGTCGTGGTTTGCCACATGTGTGGCTGCCGGCGAGTCGATGATGTTTTGGGGCAACGGCGTGCGCGACTTCCTGGGCGTCATGCTGGCCTATCCCGTGCTGTGCTACTTCATGGCCGAGCCCGGTCGCCGCGAGCGTTTTCTGGACACTCTCGACCGCCATTTGCTGGTGTGGCTCATGGTGCAGGCATTTTGCGTCACCTATCAGTTCCTGAGATATGGTGCGGGCGACCACTGCGGCGGCTCGTTTGGCAACTGGTACTCGGGCCAGGTGTCGATGTGCATCTATGCGGCATCGTTCTTCCTGGTGCATCGCCATGTCGACACTAATAATCTGATAAATAGCCTTAAGGACAACAAATTGCCCGTGATATTGCTGTTTCCGTCGTTTCTCAACGAGACTAAGATAAGCTTTGTGCTCATCGTGCTGTACTTTGTGCTGCTCATGCCGCTCGACCGCCGGTATCTGGTGCGTGCCATGTGGCTGGCACCGGTGGCGCTGCTGCTGGGATGGGTGGCCGTGCTGGTCTACACGTCGATAGTGAAGGACAGCGACGACATCTTCTCGATGGACTATGTCACAGAGTATATAATGATAGACGACGTGGACGAGGCCGAGGGTGGCGCCCTGTGGGACATAGCCGAGGGCAACGCGGCCGATGTGCCCCGTCTCACCAAGCTGATGTACTTGCCGCTGCTGCACGAGCAGGAGCCCGGCCATGAGCTCACGGGCTGGGGCGTGGGGCAGTTTAAGGGCGGCCAGGGCATGCAGGTGTCGGAGTTTGCCGACCGCTATGACTGGCTGCTGTCGGGTTCCATCCCCTATGCCTTCCATGTTCACATCCAGATGGGACAGGTGGGGCTGGTGTTCATGGCTGCGTGGCTGTTGCTGCTATTTGTCATCAAGCCGTCGTGGGCGCGCGACCGTGACCTCAACATGCAGTTGCTGGCCCTGTTTATGGTAATCATCATCCTGCTGTATAACGACTCGCTGCGCGACCAGTGGATGTGCTCGTTCCTGTTCTTGCTGCTGGCATCCAGCTGGACTGTAGACGGCAGCATGCCCGAGGGTTCGGGCCAAGACGATGCTGCCACATCATTATCAACCCAATGAAGCTGCTGTATTACATATGGTCGTTTGTGGAGCGGTTTGGCACCAGTGCGGTTTCCTTTGTGGGCAACCTGGTGCTGGCCTATATGCTCACACCCGGTGACTTCGGGCTTGTGGCAATGCTGGGCGTGTTCACCTCGCTCATCTTCACGCTGGTGGACTGCGGGCTGAGCGACGGCCTGCTGCGCGAGAGCAATCCCAGCGACCGCGACTTCAACACCCTGTTCTACTTCAACCTTGCCACAGGCACGGCGCTGTGCCTGCTTTATGTGGCGCTGTCGCCCGTGGTGGCGTGGTACATGAACCGCCCCGAGCTGCAGCCCGTGATGGCGCTGCTGAGCCTGGGTGCGGTGCTGAGTGCGCTGCCCATAGCACAGCTCACCCGCCTGCGCTCTCAGCTCAAGTTCAGGCTGCTGGCTGTCATCAACCTTGCGTCGATATGCACCGCAGTGACGGTGGCGATAGTGATGGCCCGCTGCGGCTGCAGTTACTGGTCGCTGGTGGCGTTGCAGCTGGTTTATCCTGCCACAATGTCGTTGCTGCTGGTGTTGCTGAGCCGGTGGCGCCTGCGGTGGGAGTTTGACGTGGCGCGCTTCAAGCAGCTGTGGAAGTTTGGCGTTAACCTGCTCATCTCCACAGTGTGCGTGCAGCTGTCGCAAAACATCTTTGCCTTTGTGCTGGGCAAGTATTACAACCCCGTGCAGGCCGGCTATATGGGTCAGGCCCAGAAACTGCAGCAAACACCCACCAACTCAGTGGAAGCCTCGATATCCTCGACCTCGTTTGTGCTCATAGCCAAGGAGGAAGACCCCGAGCGCCGTCGTGCCGTGATAGTGCGCATGCTGGGCATCATCACACTGGTGATAGCGCTGATGTGCGGCACGCTCATAGGCCTGGGTCATCCCATCGTGTCAATCATATTTCCCGAGCGCTGGCTGCCGGTGGTGCCTTACATGCAGCTCATGGCGATGTGGGGACTGTTTTATCCCATCAATAACTTCATGGGCATCATCTTCAAGTTGTATGACCGCACGTCGGTGATACGCAATGTCATCATAGCCGAGAAGCTGCTCATCGTCATCGCGGCCCTTTCGCTCCACTCGATGGGCATCGAGGTGGTGATGGTGACAGCGGCTGCAATATCGGCAGTGATGTTGTGCGTGTATATGGTGGCGGCATCGCGTGTCACGTCGATACCGGTAGAGCGCCTGGCATGGACCTATGTGCGCAGTGTGCTTGCAGCCCTACCGCTAGCTGCCCTCGCCTGGCTGTTCTAGCCCTATGCAGCACCAGGAGTATCTCGCGCAGAACTCGCGGAATAACTGGAAGAAATTTCTCAAAATCAGAAGAAATTATTAATTTTGTGGATGATAACCGTGTGAATAGGAAAATCATATACAACGATGGATGTAAACCTTAAAAACGGCACCCTGCTGCAGGGTGGCAAATATAAGATACTCAATTCGCTGGGTAAAGGAGGCTTCGGCATTACCTATCTGGCCGAGAACACTACGCTTAATCATAAAGTTGCCATCAAAGAGTTGTTCCTGGATAGCTTTTTTAATCGCGATGAAGCCACTAACTATGTGAATGTCCCGGTTGCGGCCAATCTCAAAACTGTGGAGCATGCCAAGAAGAAATTCCTCTCAGAGGCTAAGACACTGTTTGGACTCAATCATCCCGGTATTGTGCGTGTGCACGATGCCTTTGAGGAGAACGGCACGTTATACTATGTGATGGACTATATAGACGGCGGTTCGCTCGACGACATGGTGAAAAGGCGTGGCGCAATCCCCGAGGCCGAGGCAGTGGGCTATATCATGGAAGTTGCCGGTGCGCTGTCTTATATCCATAGCAAGAAGATCAACCACCTTGACATCAAGCCGTCAAACCTGATGAAGCGCCGTGAAGACGGGAGGACTCTGATTATCGATTTTGGCATCTCCAAGCAGTATGACATCGAGTCGGGCAACGGCTTCACGACAACCAACGTGTGCGTGAGCAACGGCTATTCGCCAAACGAGCAGTATCGACCGGTCAAGTCTTTTGCCCCTAAGATCGACGTGTACTCACTGGCTGCAACGCTCTACAAACTCCTGACAGGCGAAACACCTCCTCATGCCTATGAAGTGGAGAAAGAAGGTGTGCCGCAAGAAAAACTGCTTGAAAAAGGCACGTCGCACGCCGTGATAGAAGCTATAGATGAGGCAATGCGCTCCGAGGACCTGCGCACCGGGTCAATAGAAGGGTTCATGGCTAATCTCAAGTCCGGCAAGGTGCGTGTGAGCGAAGGAGAAACTAAAACGATGGGAAGTGATGCTTCCACGACAACTAAGATTGATGGCGGTGCGACTACAATCATTAAGAAACCAGAAAGCTTGCTTGAGACAAAACGCTCGTTCACGGTGAACGGCGTGTCGTTTGCAATGATAGGGGTGCAGGGTGGCACGTTCACTATGGGCACTACCCCCGAGCAACAGAACCCTTTCCAAGACGAGAAACCTGCGCATCAGGTTACTTTAAGCGATTATTATATTGGTGAGACTCAGGTGACGCAAAAGCTGTGGAAGGCAGTGATGGGCAGCAACCCGTCAGTGTTTGAGGGCGAGAACCTTCCTGTGGAAGGTGTGTCATGGAACAAATGCCAAGAGTTCGTCAAGAAATTGAATGAGATGACAGGTGAAAAGTTCCGTCTGCCCACCGAGGCTGAGTGGGAATTTGCCGCCCGCGGTGGCATCAAGAGCCAGGGGTACCGGTACAGCGGCAGCAACAACCTCGATGAAGTTGCCTGGTACGATGACAACAGCGGAGAGTTCAAGTGGCTGGGATTTAAAGATACAAGGCAGACTCAGCCCGTTGCTACCAAGAAGCCTAATGAACTGGGCCTGTATGATATGAGCGGAAACGTGTATGAGTGGTGCCAGGACAGGTATGGTAAGTATAGCGATAAGTCACAGTCCAACCCCACAGGGCCTGCCACAGGATCTTCACGTGTGTATCGCGGTGGTTGTTGGTACTCTAAAACGGATTTCTGTCACTTGTCTTTTCGCAATGCCTGTGAGCCTAATGTTTACAGCCCCAGCCTCGGCTTGCGCCTTGCCCTCTCTCTGTAACACTTCTTGGCAGAGATGGTTTGCGACTAGAAGACAGTTGAACACAACACAGGAGTGCAGAGGACTGCACTCCTGTGTTGTGTTGGGGTGAATGGATGTTACTTGGACCAGATGACGTAGCCGTCTTTGCGGGGCGACTGCGGCTTGATGCCTGTGGGGTCGATGTAGCCCACGATGCAGTTGCCTATGCCCTCATACTCATACTCGTCGCTCACGCCCATCTGGCGCAGAATCTCTTTGCCCTCTTCGCTCTCAAAGGTTTCCTTGGCGCGGTGTATCCAGCACGACCCCAGTCCCAGGCCTATGCTGTGGGTGGCAATCATCATGTTGCCCATGACGAGCGAGCCGTCATAAACGCGTGTGCTGATGTCTTTGCGTGCCAGCACCACGAGCACCACGGGAGCGCCATAGAAAGGGTCGCTGTCCACGCCCAGAATCTTGGCGTTGATGCGGCTCAGTCGGTCGCGCAGTTCCTTGTCGGTGACGGCCAGGATGATGGGTGACTGGCGGTTCATGCCGGTGGGGGCATAGGTTCCCGCCTTGACGATTTCCTCGATTAGCTCGGTGGCAACCGGTTTGTCGAGATACTTCTTCACGCTGCGGCGTGAGATGATGTGGTCAATCATTTTGTTCATAGTAGTTGTGTTTTTTTGTGTTTCAACCCTCTGGAACAAAGCACCCTACAAGATTCCTTGCTTTAAATTGTCACTGGGTATGGTATATATAATCTGCCGCCGTGGCTGCAGGTTATGTATATAATGCCGGCAGTGGGCCGCCGTGTGGGCAGCCTGCATGTCGCAAGGCATCGTGCGATGCATTATCCCTCAAAGAGTTGGGTGCTGTGTATAAGCACCATTTGTAGCTATATTAATTCAATAATCACTGCAAAGGTAGTAATAATTTCCTAAATGGCAAGGCAATGAATCGTGTTTTTGTCATGCACTGGCGGCACGGGTGAGCTTGCCGGTCTTCTTGAGAACGAAGAAGGTGACCGCCATGGCACACAGGCCAAACGTCCACGAGACGATGCCGCTGGTGACCATGCCCCACTGCTGTGAGATGCCGGCGACGATATATGACACGAAGGCTATCGATGCCACGGTGACGGCATAAGGCAGCTGTGACGACACGTGGTTGACGTGCTTGCACCCTGAGCCGGCACTGGCCATGATGGTGGTGTCAGAGATGGGCGAGATGTGGTCGCCGCACACTGCACCTGCCATGCATGCCGAGATGGAGATGATGCGCAACGGTGCGCCCACGGGGAACACTGCCACGCAGATGGGGATGAGGATGCCAAATGTGCCCCACGATGTGCCTGTTGCGAGTGCCAGGAACAATGCCACGACAAAGATGACAGCGGGCAGCAGCGTCTGCAGGCTGGTGCCTTGCATTAGCTGGGCTACATAGGTGGCGGCGCCCAGCGAGTCGGTCATTGACTTGAGCGTCCAGGCAAGCACCAGGATGAGCATGGCAGGCACCATGGCCTCGAAACCCTTGATGAGGCAGCTCATGGCGTCTTCAAAGTTGATGACGCGCCGTGTCACGAGCCAGGCAATGGTGAGAATGAGTGCCGACAGGGCGCCTATCACCAGGCCCGTAGAGGCGTTGCTGGCGGCAAAGGCGTCGATAAAGTGCATGTGGGTCTCGCCTGGCGAGAAGAATCCGCCAGAGTAAATCATGCCCAGCACGCAGCATCCTATGAGCAGCAGTATGGGCATGACCAGGTCGAGGACTGTGCCGTTCTTGCCCAGTTTCTTCAAGGAGATACCGCTTGAGGTGGCTTCCATTTTGGCATCGGCAACCTCACCCACGTGGTCGGTCTCGGCCTCGTCGGTGGCCGGGGTGACGTTGAACTTGTGCATTGCCGCAAAGTCGTGCTTGGATAGTACAATCACGAGGATGAAGAAGATGGAGAAGAATGCATAGAAGTTGAACGGGATTGCCTGGCAGAACAATGCCAGCCCGTTCTCACCTGTGGCGCAGAAACCTGCTATGGCAGCCGCCCAGCTCGAGATGGGTGCGATAACGCACACCGGTGCTGCGGTGGAGTCGATGAGATAGGCCAGCTTCTCGCGCGAGACGTTGTGTCGCTTAGTGATGGGGCGCATCACCGAGCCCACGGTGAGGCAGTTGAAATAGTCGTCGATGAAGATGAGCAGTCCCAGCACCAGGGTGGCTATCTGTGCTCCTACGGCCGACTTGACACGTTTGCTGGCCCATCGGCCGAACGCCGCCGAGCCTCCGGCCTTGTTAGTGAGGGCCACCATGGTGCCCAGGATGACCATGAAGACCAGGATGCCCACGTTCCACTTGTCGGCCAGGCAGTTGAAGAGTCCGTAGGCCTGCGCGTCATCGCCTGTGCCCACGGTGTTGTCAAACAGGTGTGTGATAAACCCCTCAAAGCCTGTGCCTGCCGAGATGCAATAGAAGATTGCGCCCAGCACAATGCCCACAAACAGTGAAGAATAAACCTCCTTAGTGATTAGAGATAGCACCATCGCCACAAGCGGCGGCAACAGTGACCAGTATGTTCCTATAAAATTCATTTTGTATTAACTCGCAAATCTGTGTTTTTGACTAAAAGAACAAAAAAGACATATTTTTTCTGTTCTTGTTATAATTCTAAATCCCCCATTCAGATATGATTTTTAGATAGAAGAACAAAAGAAATTTTTAATTATTTTAATTTCTTTCAGTCCTCGGGGTAACTATACACCAGTGGGTTCCAATGGGCAAAACCAGGCTTAAAACTTACAGAAATTTAAAGAAATTAAAATTAAAATTCGTGTCTTTTATGTTCTTTTAGTCTGAATAAGAATACGAAGTAAAAAAATTTCTTCAAATTTCTTTTAATTTCTGTCAGTTAGAGCGAGATTTGCACGAGATAGTCCTATTGCTGTATAGTTACGTCCTCGGGATGTTCTAGTTTCCAGCCGTGGTCGCCGTGGTAAATCATCTGGCGGGTCATGCCACCGTCGATGCAGATGTTCTCGCCTGTGATGAAGCCGGCTTTGTCTGAGCACAGGAATAGCACCATGTGGGCTATGTCGAGCGGATTGCCCACGCGACCTGCTGGCTGCTGGGTGGCGTCGGGGCCGTCATAGACGGTGTAAGCGGTGTCGATCCATCCCGGTGAAATGGAGTTGACGCGTGCCTTGCCTGCCAGGCTCACCGCCAGGGCATGGGTGAGGGCGGCGATGCCTCCCTTGGCGGCGGTGTAGCTCTCGGTTTGTGGCTGGCTCATGCGGTCGCGCGACGACGAGATATTGATGACAGACGCTCCGGGAGCGAGATGCTCCTTGAGAAGCTTGACCATGTAGAACGGCGCTGTGACGCCCACGCTGAGGGCATACTGGAAGTCCTCGTATGTGCACTCGTCGATGCCGCGCATCACGGGCAGGGCGTTGTTGACAATGACGTCGACGTGGCCATGGCGGTCGATGACTTGACGGCAAAACTCCTCGATGACCTCTTTGCTGGCCAGGTCGCCCACATAGTGGTCGCCGGGCTGCTTGTCGATGACGCACACTGTGGCGCCTTGTTTTTCAAACTCCTGTGCGATGCAGCGGCCTATGCCCTGTGCACCGCCGGTGACGATGATGACTTTGTCCTTGAAATTCATAGTTGTAGCGGTGGTGTATTAGTCGATATCCTGAGCATACTCGGCACAGTTGTTGAGCAGCTCGTTGAACTGTAGACAGCGCTTGAGATGAGCCACGGCATTCTTGATGAAGTCCTTGTCGAGGACATCATCCACAGTGAGCGGCTTGTACACCTCAAAGCTCTTAAGGCGGTAGTACTCGCTGTGAGGGTCGTTCTCGTTGTAGCCTCGGGGCATGCGCTTGAGTGCTCCGTCCCAGTTGAGGGTGAAGTCGCTGCCGCACGAGAGCACTGCCTCGTGAAACTCCTGGGGCTCGAGCATGATGTGCTCGCGCACGCTCTGCAGCACCTCCCTGGTGGGGTTGTAGAGGCCACCGCTCAGGAAGAAGAGCTCATTGACTGGCTCCAGGTGGAAGTAGTAGCCTGCCATGCCCGACTTCTTGCCGCCGGGGCACACATACACGCCGTGCCAGTCCTTGTAAGGACGCTTGTCGGCCGAGAAGCGGATGTCGCGGTTGATGCGATAAGTGCAGTCTTTGACCTGCAGGTTGTTGCAGCGTGTGTCAAATGACTCCACGCCTGCAATAAACTCCTGTGCAATGGCCGCCAGTTTCTTCTTAGACTCTTCATACTCATCGCGGTGAGCATCGAGCCATGCCTTATTGTTGTTGAGCGAGAGTCGCAGGTAGAAGTCGAGTAATTCTTTCATCGTCATTTAGTCGTTTGTAGATGATTTGTGGTGAGGTGATGAGTCTGACTCCAGGGGTTTGTAGTCCTCCTTGCGCTTGGGATTCATGGGGAACCATCCTTTTCTCACGCGCTCTCGTTGTTCAAAAATCTCGAGGATGCTCCACAGTGCCGAGCATCCGGTGACGCCTATTACCGATGCCACAAGCACGTTAGAGATGAACATAGAGCCTATGAGCAGCGCCACTCCCAGTATGGCAAACCATGGCCAGCACTTCACGCCCCAGTAATACTCGCTCTTGATGACGATGGGGTGGAAAATACCGATGATGAGGAATGTGGCAACTGCTATTATTATACCTTCAAAAAACATTGTTTAGTCCTTTATTCAAAAAATTTTTCTATCAGAAGTAGAGTCATGAAACCCAGCAACAGGGCATAGGTGGCTTGTTTCTCATAGCCGTGGGCGTGGGTCTCGGGGATCATCTCGTCGCTGGTGACATAAAGCATGGCTCCGCCGGCAAATCCCAGCATCACGGGCAACAATGCTTGCGATGCTGTGCCCAGGCCGAAGCCCAGCCACACGCCCACGATCTCGAGCACACCTATGGCAATGGAGATGACTAAGGTGCGCAAGGGCTTGACGCCGGCAAGCAACAGCGGGGCAATGATGACCATGCCCTCGGGCACGTTTTGCAGGGCAATGCCCAGGCTCACCGCCCACGAGGCATTAGCCGTGTCGCTCATGCTCACACCGGCCGCCATGCCCTCGGGCAGCTTGTGCAGCGCTATGGCCATGACAAATAGCAGCACCTTGTTGAGCGTGGCATTGTTGTGGTGCTCCTCGGCATCCAGGCCGGTGATGTGGTGCAGGTGAGGGGTGACAAAGTCGAGAACGTTGAGAAACAGCGCTCCGGCCATGACGCCTATGGCAACAAACCACCATTGTGTGGTCATGTCAAAGGCGGGAACGATGAGCCCCAGCGTAGATGCTGCCAGCATGATGCCGGCGCAATAGCCCAGGACGGTATCGTTCCACTTGTGGGGCAGCTCCTTGATGATGAACCCTAGGATACTGCCTATTATCGTTGCTCCGCACAGGCCGGCGGCACTAATCCACACTTGTGTCATTACTTCATAATGAACTTGTAAACATCAGCGGGGAAATCATCGGGAATTCCTCCACCGCGATTGCCGTCATACCATCGTGCTGTGGCCTTGTTGCCCTTGACTTTCACGTTATTGCGGTAATCGCTATATTTGGGATCATTCATCATCTCATTAAGCTTCTTTACCATTGAGGCATTTGTGATGATTGTGTGGTGGGTGGGAATGGACGCATAGCCGTGCTTTGTCCACTCGCCTGTTGTCTCGTCATAGCTTACCCAACACTCGTCGTCGCCACGGGCTTCAATCTCGCGTGCTTCTTCCTCGCTACAATAGCCGAAAAGGGTCGTGAATGATACCAGTTGGATATCCCAAACAGTGACCTTAGCAAAGGTTTTACTGCTGGCCGAGGCCGATTTGCGGGCTTTGGCCGAGTGGCTTTTGCTGGCATGAGATTTATCTGCCTGACCACCGAGTTGAGAAAAACACGGGTAAGCAAGGTAAACCGTGCATGCTAGAAATAAAAATGCGATTAATTGTCTCATCGATGTAATAATTAATTAACTTTTATCAGAATTAATAGTAACTATTTACCAATGGGGCTGTCTCGCACAGAACTCGCAGATAACGCAGATAAAAGCGGGATAATTTATTTGCATAATATTACGTAGTGAAATAATTTCTTCTGATTTTGAGAAATTTCTTCCAGTTATTCCGCGAGTTCTGCGAGTTCTGCGCGGGATCTTACCATTGCTGAATAGTTAATTACTTTCAGTCTTAAGCCTGTTTCTGCCCGTTGGACCCCATGGGAGTATAGTTACAACCCTCTTTTACTCACGTTATTTGAGCGCAGCGCCACAGGCAAATGCGTCGCCCACGACCTTGCCCAGAGCCATGTACTTGTGGTTGACGGGCTCAAAGGCGATGAGGTTCATCTTCTCAACATCAGGCTTGCCGTCCTCGTTGAGATAAGCCTCGTCGCACAGCACGTTCACCACCTCGGCAACGATGTAGTATCCGGTCTCGCTCTCGTCGATCTTCTCCTTGATGCGGCACTCCAGCGTGATGGGGAACTGCTTGAAAACAGGTGCGTTGACATTAGGAGCCTTCTCAACGGTCCACCCGGTCTTGGCCATCTTGTCGGGGTCATTCTTAGCACTCACGATGCCCACAAAGTCGCTGGCAACCATAGTGCCGACGGTGGCAAATGCTACGGTGAACTCACCGCCATTGAGAGCAAGGTTGTGGGTAGTGGCATGGCTGCCCATGCTGATCATGATCTCGTGCATGTCCCACTGACCGCCCCACGCGGCATTCATGGCATTAGCAACACCATTCTCGTTATAAGTGCCAATGATGAGCACCGGTTGTGGCAGCAGCCACGGTTTAGAACCTAAAGATTTCATATCCAATTTAAACGTTTAATATTGTGACAAAAGGGATGCCGCAACAAGGGTGACAACCACCCCGCGCCAGCGCACCTTTCCTAATAGACCACAAAGTTAATCATTTTTTTTTGAATCCTCAACAACAATCGCCCTCCAAGGTAGTTCTTGCTGCCGGTTGCAGTAGCTTAAGTCTGACGGCTTTGGGGAGCTTGGAGAGGACGAGGAGGTAGGATTCCTTGATCCACTCGCACACGGTGTGCTCATCCAGCTCCTCGTAGTAGACGTCGCTCCAGTGCTTCTTGTTCCAGTGATAGGCCGGGGTGACGCATGCATGTTGGTCGCGCAGCTGCTCGTTGCGGTCGGGCGTGAGCTTGATGGCAAAGCGCGGCTGCCCGTCCTTCATGTCATACTTGCTGCCGCCCAGCCACAGGCACAGGAAAATCTTGCCCTCGATGCGGAAGGTGACGATGTCGTCGCCAAAGGGTTGATCCTCGGTCACTCCCGGGAGCGACAGGGCGTAGTCTCTAACTTGTTCTACGTTCATGTTGATGCTAAGTCGTTTGTTTTTATTTCAAATGTAAAAGCAGGGTTTCACTAACCGATTAATGTCGGTTGGGGTTGGTGTTGGTTCGCATAGCCAGCATGATGGCTTCACCCACGATGACCACATTAGCAAGTGCATAATGCTTCTTGTTGTTCCAAGTGATGGTGGTGCCGGCGACCTCGGCAGTGCGAAGAATCTTGTTGCGCACTGCGGTGTCATCAAAGAAAGTCGCGGCTCCTGCACCGAAAGCAGTTCCTGAAGGACTCAAACCGAAAATAATGGGACCGGAATCAATGTCAAATTCCAATTTGGGCTTTCTGTCGTGAAATTCGTTGAATCCAGCCAGCATGCCTTTATTCCAGAAATGTTGTTTCGTGAGATTGTATTGCTCGCGCGCAAAATTCTCGTCGATTAGCGACAAATAGTAGCAGTTGAGGGTTGAGAATGAGCCTCTTACTGACGCGTAATCTAGTTGCTTGCCTGATTCGCAAAGGTATGAAACAAGCAGCCCGGTGTTGCCATCGCACCACTGCTGCCTAGCCTTGCTTATCCAGGTGCTGACGGTGGAGGAGTAGATGCCGTTGTTAAGCTTGGAGTACTCGTTAAGAGCTACGATTGCAACCAGCATATCGGGGATATAGATGTTTTCGCCCGGGTAAGAAAGGAGATTGAAGCCCTCGCTTTCGGTAATGCGACGGTTCATTGCTTCGCACAACCGAGCACACAGGTTGTCATACCTGGAATCTCCCCCGAGGGTCTTGTAATTGCACATCATCCATGCCAGATGGCTGATGTAAGTGACGTGGCTGTTGCTTGAATCTAGAGTTTCCATTGCGTCTTCTCCCCACCTCATCGTGTCATACTTGCGCAATTGGGGAGTATTCACAATCTGGATGAGCTTGTCCAGATATACCAGGTTTTCCTGTTTTGTGTCAGGGTAAATATGGGACAAGTTAGTCAGCGCCGCCGCAAGCATTGAGCAAGAATATAGCGCCTCCTCGCCCTGGAACTGTGCGCCTATTGCTGACGGCTGTAAATTGATTACAGTATCGGGTGAAGTAGTGAGCTTGAGGGTGAGATAGTCGCGACGTTGCAACAGCTCGCCCCTTTCTTTGTCAAAATTGCCATGATTCCTGCACATCCACATAACGCAGATGATTTTTATCACAATGATGGCTATAAAGACCGACAAAATGATAACAGTAATATTGACCATAGGAAAAGTGATGTGTGCTAAGATGCTCATGTGTGTTTGCTAATAAGACGTTGTACTTGACGAGGGGGTATAGAATGATGAAACTAGCCTTAGAACTCAAACTTCTCGAGCTTCATGTCGCCGCAAGCGTGGATTTGGGGCACGAGTGTGGTGAAAGGCTCTGATGCCGAGTGGGCTGCCAGAGTTTCCTCGCTGGCCCATGTCTCGCATATCATGAACACATCGTCGCGTGTAGCGCTCTCAAACACGTCATAGGCGATGCATCCCTCTTGTTTCTGTGACGCAGCAACGAGTTTCAGAGTCGCCTCAAGAGCCTGGGCATACATGCCCTCTTTGGCCTGGAAAAAACAGTTAAGTCTAATCATAATTTAGATGTATTTAAATAAACTTGTGTCAGAATTTATAGCATTCTATTCAAGTGTATTTTACTCTGGGGTTGCCCAGAAGCGTTCGGGGTCGGTAGTTGTTGCGGCGCTCTGGTAGTTGTTGTTCTCAAATCCGGCGGGAATCAGGCGGATGTCTTCGTTGTTGGTGCTGCGGTAGATGCTCTCCTGGTTGAAGAAACTTCTCTTCTTGCAAACCTGATAGTAAAGGTTCTTAGCCATGTAGGTCTCCAGATAGTATTCCTTGGTCTGCATGGTCTCGTGGTTCCAGTTGGCAGTGGGGCACAGTACGAGTTCGCGCCCGTCGATGAGACGCTCGCGCACCTCGGCAATGCTGAGCATCAGGCCGTTCTCGTCCATCACCCATGCGTCCATTGTGGGATCGATGTAGAGCCATTTGTGTAACGAGGATGACCATACTGTGTTGATGACATGGCAATCGGGGTCGTTGGGGTCGGCAGCCAGACAAGTCACCACGCGCGCCTTGTAACCCATGGCGAGATAAACGTCACACAGGGCGATGGCAAGCATGCGGCAGTTTATGCCATTGCCGGTAGCCTTGGCATAGTTGTAGAGGTCGATAGCGTTATACTCGCAGATGGTCTTGCTACTGCCGTCATGACGGATGTTGTCGTGAACAAAGTGGAGCAGGTTCTTGATGTGTTCCAGCTCGTTGTCTTTGCCCGGGATGGTGTCTAGTTGGAAATATTCGCGCACAAGCTGGAGGTTGGGATGCTCTTTGGGCTGATATTCAAACTTAGGGATGACATCCTCGGCTTCGGCCTTGTAGGCATTTGATTTTTTCAGTTTCTCAAGAGGCTGACGACCCTTCACAATGTCGAGCAGGGCCTGGAATTTCTTGTCTTTTTTGATTGAAGTGAAGTCCTTGTCCCACAACATGTTGTTATAGTTGGCATAGCCGTTGTCAACACTGGCAGTGAGTGTCTCCAGGGCCATCTTCTTCTTGCCCAGGATGGCATAGCAGCATGCAAGGTCATACTGGTAGATAGCCTTCTGGTTATCTAAAGCCTCTTTCGGGATTTCTACCGTAGGATCCAGGTGGACGGTAGTAGTGTCAAAGAAGTTGATGAGTTCCTTGAGCGGCGCTATGGCATCGTTGTAGTTCTTGCTGTTAACGTGTTCGCGAAACTGACCGTAGAGTCGTTCGGATGTCTCCTGCAATTGCATCAGGCGCTGATTCTGAGCCTGAGAGGTGAGTGACGTTGCCAGTAGCAGGAACATCACCATTGTGGTTTTGAGTAAGTATTTCATATCTTGTATTTTGTCAATATGCAAAATTAATAAATAAATCCAAAAACACATTGCTTCGGAGATAAAAATTTATGATATTATTCTTGTTCTTTATTCGCAGTTGCCGCAGTCAGAACAACCGTTGCAGGTCATTCTGCTGCCGCATGTTTTACAATGTTCTCTGAAGAAAGGGGTGTAGGCTTCCAACTCAAAGAATCTTGGTTCAGGGTTTGTGAGTTTGAAGTCAATGGCCTTTCCCTTGTAGCTCAATCCCGACTTGAAGGCTTGGAGTGACTGAGTACGTTTGTCGGGAATGCGATAGGTCTTGCCGTCCTTAACGAATATCGTTCCTGTCTCGATGAAGTCGAATGTCACATCATGCTTGCGGCATTGGTCACTCAGTTTCTTCACCCATTCATAGTGGCAGGGGCGTGCGCCATCGTAGTTTTCACCTCCGCACAGCACTTCCTCTATCTGGCCTGTGGCAAGGTATTTCTCTGCATCAACTTCACCGATGAAAGGCGCTGCCATGAAACCCTTGTGTTTGGCAGGGAGGTCAAGGAGGATAGGCAGTCGTTCATCAGCACGCTGCTGATTCTCGGTTGTAACCTGTAGCAACACATTCTCGTAGCCGTCACCCCAATCCTTTGGCAGGCATTCTTTGATTCGGTTTGCTCTTTTTGTGAGCAATCTGAAAACAATGTCAGGTCGTTGTCGCATTATTCTCCATGCTTCATCGCGCCATTCGTCTGCTTCCTCCACAAAGAAATCGGTTGAAAGACCTACGTAGAGCTGCATCCCCGACGGTAGCTTGAACCTACCATCACGTCGCCTTTGCACAGGGAGGTTGAAGTTCTCTGTGCGATAGACCTTCGAGGTGTCAATGCCACGTTTTCCATCAAGGAAATACATGTAGCAATGCTGACACCCTTCGCTCACCTTATGGCAACCATGCCAGGGATTCCAGATTATCATTTATGTGCGTTCTTTTTGAACCACCACCAACGTTTGATGATGTGTCCGAT
>JAKSLZ010000032.1 GCA_024400935.1 Muribaculaceae bacterium
ATGTCTATCACCCCGACGTGCTTCTGGGCTCGGGCGCATACGTCGCTACCGACGTTGAGACCAACACCTTCAATGGCAAGAAGTACCTGATGACCGAGTTCGGCGACAGTGTGCTGTGCGGCGCTTCGGGAATCACCAGCGTTACCACCTCAAGGATGAAGCACTTGGAGCGCATAGGCAACTATGCCTTCAATGGCAGCGGCATCAAGGAATTCACCATTCCCTCGTCAATCAAGAATATTGGCTTGAAGGCATTTGTGGGCTGCAAGAACCTGAGCGAGCTGTTCATCACCCAGCCCACTAACAACTACTCGTGGGCCGGCCATTTCTACGGCGACAACGCTAGCGCCTTCACCTGCTACGTGAAGTGGACCTCGCTGCCCGACCTGCAGAAGAGCGTCACAAACTGGACACGCTACAACAACGTCAACCCGCTGGACCAGCTCAACGGCTACGTGCAGCTCAGCACCGACAACAAGGCAATGGCAATCGCCGTCAACCACCCCGTGGACTGGACGGCAAGCGGCCTCAATGCATACGTGGTATCGAAGTACGACCCCGCAACACAGACCGTGACTACCGGCACAGCCGGCAAGTCGTCGGCCAACAAGGGCGTGCTTGTCACAGACTTCACCAAGGACCAGATTTACAAACTCAAGCGACCCATAGGCACCATCTACAACAAGACCAACCTGCTCGTAGGCGCTGCCGACGCTGCGGTGAACGTATACCAGCAGCCGGGCGGTTTCCTCTTTGACGGCGCTAAGAAGTACTTCTGGAAGCCCACCAGCACCTATAACCTTACTCGCGGCTACGCTTACCTCAAGCTCGACGAGGCCGCAGCCGGCAGCACCAGCCGCGTCTACGTAGACCTGTGGCCCTATACGCCCACACCCGACTTCAAGAAGGGTGACGTGAACGGTGACGGCGTGGTGGACATCACCGATGTGAACATCCTGCTCAACATCGTGTTAGGTAAAGACAAAGCCTCTAACTATGGCAACCGTGCCGACGTTGACGGCAACGGCGAGGTCGACATCACTGACGTGAACACAGCGCTCAACATAGTGCTGGGGAAATAGCCTCTCCCCCGACCCCTCTCCTTCAGAGAGGGGAGAAGATAGGAGTCACTAGAAAACCTATGTGGCTTATATAGCTTATAAAATTTTAAATATGATATGAAAGTAAAGGATTTATTTAAAGTGGTTGCGTGTGGTGCTATGCTTTGTAGCAGTGCCGCAGCGCATGCCGACCTCTTGGTCCAAGAGAATTTTGAGTATAACGCGACGACGCTCTACAAACAGGGCCCGTGGCTGCAGTATGGAAGCCAGACCGGTGGCGACGTGGCTCTCGTTGACGGTGCCCTCACTTATTCCGGCTATCAGGATGAGGCTGTGGGCAAGGCTGTCCTGGTCAATAACTACTCGAGCGGACAGGATGTGATGATTCCCTTTGCCACCGAGCCCGTCACCAGCGGGTCGATATATGTGTCGGCCCTGGTCAATGTGCAGAGCGTGACCGACGACCCCGTTTATTTCATGAACTTTGTCTCGGTGGGCACATCTGGTTTGCAAGACCAGAGGACAGCCAGCGAGATCGGTCGCCTCTATGTAGGCACCGGCTCGACCAACGATAAGTTTAAGTTCAAGATTTCGCGCAACTCTAACTCTCAGTTGGAGGTTACCGGCAACGAGTTTGACCTGGGCAAGACCTATCTGGTAGTATTCCAGTACCAGTTTGTAGAGGGTACCAAGAACGACATCGTGCGCCTGTGGGTCAACCCCACCAACGTGAGCAGCGGTGCTCCTAAGGCCGATGCAGCCATCCTGGACATGACCACTCACACCAGTGCCGACGGCACTCGCATGCAGGCTGTGGAACTGCGTCAGGGCAGCAGTGCCTCTTACACCGGACCGCAGGTCAAGGTAGACGCCATGCGCATTGCCGACACCTGGACCGACCTCTTTGACATCACTCCCAGCGATGCCCCCGAACTCACCGTGACACCCACGCAGGTGTTTACCGACGATGCTGCTCCCATGGGACAAAGCACCACATTTGCTACCTTCAAAGTGGATTACAAGAACATGACCTCGGCCACACAGGTTTATCTCACCGGCGCCAACGCTAACCAGTATGGCTTGAGTACAACCTCTATCCCCGCTGGCGACGGCACTGCCGAGGTAACTGTGTTCTACAACCCCACAGCAATAGGCAAGCACACAGCGCGCATCAACTTTGAGACCACTCCCAGCACGCTCAACTGTGGTTACAACTTCACATCAATGGCCTATGACCCCAACAATATGCCCACCATCGGCGTGAATGCTTCGGGCCTCACTCAGTTTAAGTGCAAGGCTGGCGAGACCGTGCAGCAGACCTTCACTGTGACTACAGCCAACTTGCCCGACTATGGCAAGGCAGCAGTCGCCGGTACTGCCAAGGGCGCATTCCTAATCAATAACACCATGCTGCTCAAGAACGGTACGGCACAAATCACAGTTACCTTCAAGCCCAACAACGCAGGTACTTATAACGAGACTATCACTTTCACTGGCGTTAAGGCCGAGCCCCAGACTCTCACCCTCACAGGTGTGGCAACTGAGAGCGGCGAACCCGAAGCCGATGCCGAGGGTGACCGTCTGCCGCTGAGCAACGCTAAGCCTTATACCTATCTCAATGAGACATTTGACGGTGCTGTTAAGAACCAGGTGCTTGCTGTGGACGAGTGGCGCAACCTGGCTATGCAGGGCAAGCGCGCATGGTGGGGATATGAGTGGACCGACGACGCCAACCGTGCTGCTAAGATCACAGCCTATGACTCAAAGGTTGAGGCCGGTGCGAGCACTCCTGCACAGATGATGCTCGTGACTCCGCCGCTCGACTACAAGAACGCCACAAAACAGGTGCTCTCGTTCAGACTCATGGGCGACTTCATGTTCAACGGCATGGACGACCTGCTCGAGGTGTGCTACATCGAGAACGATGCCGACGGCCTCTATATCGAACCTATCGAGATGAGCATCCCCTGCACTGCCGACATGAACAAGGAGTGGCAGGACTATGAGCTCCACCTCGAGAACCAGAACATTGCCGACGTGTTCTACATCGGTTTCCGCTTCACTAGCCGCCGCGGCAGCGACAACACTTGCGTCTACTACATTGACAATGTGGTATGGGGTGAGGAGAATCCCGCCATCAAGGGCGACGTCAACGGTGATGGCCTGGTTGACGTTGTCGACCTCAACTGCATCATCAACATCATGCTGGGCGATGCCGAGGCAAGCGACTACAGTGGCAATGCCGACCTCAACGGCGACGGCAGCATCGACGTTGCCGATGTCAACGCTCTCATCAACATGATGTTGGAGTAAGGACGCGTTGCTTTAAGAACGGGCTTGCGCCCTATAAGGACGCTGCGCTTTAAGAACGGTGCTTTGCACCTATAAGAACGGGCTTGCGCCCTATAAGACTTTAAGAAATTAAGATTTCAAGATTTCAAGAAAGAAGCACCCGCGCTGGGATTGTAACAGCGCGGGTGCTATTTTTTTCTAGGCTCTCTAAGCTCTCTAGGCATTCTAGGCTCTCTAAGCTTTCTAGGCATTCTAGGCTTTCTAGGCTCTCTAGGCATTCTAGGTTTTCTGGGTTCTCTAGGATGCTCTGTGTCTCCCCTCTCTGAAGGAGAGGGGGCGGGGGAGAGGCTGTAAAGACTTTACTTCCCCAGGATGATGTTGAGCACGAGGTTGGCGTCGCTGATGTCGATGGCTCCGTTGCCGTCAACGTCGGTATTGCCGGTGTAGGGCTTGCCCAGGATGGCGTTGATGATGAGGTTCACATCGGTGATGTCTACTACTTCGTCGCCGTTGACGTCGCCCTTCACTGCAGTCTTGTGTACAGTGTAGTGACTATAAAAATTCTTGAAGGCGATGGTCTGGTCGCCTGTGGTGCCGCTCTTGTTGGGGGTGAACTTAATCTCGCGCACTGAGATGGGGTAGGTGCCCACATTGTCGATGCCGCCCATAGCCGCAAGGTCGAGAACCACTGTGTGGTCTTTACCGGCCTCATAGCCGCCCTCTACCTCATAGCGCTGATAGTTGGCACTGGTGATGCTGTTGTTGCGCACGTCCACCTGGATGTAGTCGATGGGTATGCTGCTGTTGAAGGTAAATGCCACCGTGTCAGGCAGGCTGTAGAAGGTAATCTCCTTCTTGAGCGACATGTAAGGAGCACGGCCACCGCTGTACTTGAAGCTGAGCACACCGTCCTCGCTCAGGGCAAGGCCGCTGGCACCGCTCTGCTTGAAGGTGAAGCCGTCCCAGGTCTGGTTGATGTAAGGAGTGTCGCTAATCTCCACTTTCACGTCGGCCTCGTCCACAAGGCTGCCTATGGTGCAGGTGATGTGGGCGTCGCCGTTTTTAACGCCCTTGAGCGTGCCGTTAGTGATTGATGCCACGTCGCTGTTGCTGGTGGTCCAACCCAGGTGAGTGGGGTCGTAGAGATAGGTGTTGTTGTTAACGGTTGCAGTCACCTCAACGGGGTATTCACGGTCATCAATGAGGATGGTGGGCTTGATGGCGATGGCGGGCTGCGCTGCCATGGTGGTCACGGGCACCGAGCAGGTCATGCCGTTAAGCGTAGCGGTGAGAGTGCCGCTCACTGCCTCGCCTCCAGCGATATACACGCTACCCTCGGTGCTGCCTATAGCCTCGTCGCAACTCAGCGTGAAGCCTGTCACGTTCTCGTCAACGAGTTCACCGTTCTTGTTATAACCCAGGATCTTGGGAGTGAACGAAGAGTAGATGGGAGCCTTGACGTGGTAGTCCTCAAACATGATTGAGGCCACCTCGTTGTCCTCCTCCCCCTCGGCCACGAGCATCCAGCCGCAAGCCACGGCGCGGGGAGTGCCCTCGGTGGTGGTGTTGATGATAGAGCCGTTAACCATCATCTCGGCCGAGCCGCCTGCGTCATAGTTCACAACCTCGCTCACGTCGGGGCACATATTCTTGAGAATCTGGCACATCACAGCGGTGGGGCAGCCTGCCGAGATGCCATATTGCTTGCTGGTGCTCTTGTCGATGACAATCATGTAGAGCTTAGTGCCCTCGGCATTGCAGCCATAGGCAGTGCGGCTGTAAATCATGCTGTTATATTCCTCGTCATAGTTGCGGCCGGTGAGCTCGCCGTTGTGCATCACCTGAGCGTTACCCTCGACCATGCTCTCGATGGTGGGCACGGTCACGCCTCCGTTGGCATCGTTGGTGGTCCAGTAAGATGCCACCTCCACGATGTCGCCCTCGGCAAGCGCTTCAAGTTTAGCCTCGGCAGCGCCCGAAACCGTGATACAAGCGTCATAGTTGCCCAGCTTCTGGCGGTCAGCATCCTTGACGATTTTGCTCACTACCATCTTCACGGGTTTGTTGACGAGCCATTTCTCGCCCTCGACAAAGGTGAGGTAGTAGTTGTCGGTGCCCACAGTGCCCTGTGCTCCGTGCGATGTCCAGTTGGTTTCAAACTCGCGCGTTGCGGTGTAGGCCTGGTTCCACAGTGCCACCTCGCCCTTGATGCAGCGGCGGTTGAAGTTGGCGTAGTTCACGGTGCCAATCTTCTCGCTGGTGATGGCACCAGCCCAAGCGAAGTGTCCCAGATGCACGCGGCGGTCGTGAGTGTAGACCGATGCACCTGTGCGAGCCCAGCCGCCGTCCCACTGGTCGGCGGTCATGTTGGTGTTGACATATGTAGTGTCGTTGCGCACTGCAGCGCCCATGGGTGAACCCAGTCCCCACACGTTCCATGGAGCGCCCGAGCCGCTCACGATCCAGAAGTTGCCGTTGCAGGCAGCCACGGGACGCTTGGTGGCGGTGCGGTTACGCTTATAGGCGTTGACCAGAGCCTCGGTGCGGCCCACAGTGTTGTAGCCTATAGTGGTCTCGACGCGCATGTTGGGGTTAGTGACATCAGCCTCAAGGACATAGACATTGAGGGGATATTCGGGAATGCGAACGATGGTGTTGACAATGCCGGGGCCTATGGTGCGGTGGAGCAGAGTGTCCATCTCATAGGTCTTGTCACCGATGACGACGGCAGCCTGTGCCATAGCGCCGCAGCACACAGCCGCCAAGATAGCAGTGTAGATTCGTTTCATAGAGGTTTATTTTTAGTTGGTTAATATCAGTTTTGTTTGGTTGCGTTTTGCTCCCTCAAAGTTACCGCTAATTGTAAAACTGTGCAAGTATTTTGTGCAAAAAACTTGATTTTTAGAAATTTATACAGCAAGAATCATTTTTGTCTGAATATTATGGTTCAAAAGAGCCGTTTTTGCGATTTCGTTGTGAGAGTTTCAACAAAAATCACTACCTTTGTAAGTTAATAGTAATTATAAAAAACGATACATGACATTTGAAGAATTAGGAGTTAGAGAAGATTTGCTCAAGGCGATTGCCGAACTGGGCTATGTAGCACCCATGCCGGTGCAGGAAAAGGTTATCCCTCACCTGCTTAACGAGGAAAGCGACGTGGTGGCACTGGCACAGACGGGCACTGGCAAGACCGCAGCATTCGGTCTGCCCACGCTGCAGCGCACCGACGTGACGTCAAAGGCTACCCAGGCGCTTATTCTGGACCCTACACGCGAACTGTGCCTGCAGACGGCGAGCGATCTCGAAGACTACTCTAAATATATCGATGGCCTTAACATTCTGGCCGTGTATGGCGGCTCTAGCATCGAGACGCAGATCAAAGCCCTGTCGCGCGGCGTGCAGGTCATTGTGGCCACTCCGGGCCGACTGCTCGACCTCATCAAGCGCCGCAAGGTGGACCTTGCCAACGTCAACACCGTGATCCTTGACGAGGCCGACGAGATGCTCAACATGGGCTTTGTGGATGATATCAACGAGATACTGGAGCATGTGCCCGAGCAGCGCAAGATGCTGTTGTTCTCGGCCACTATGCCCGCCGAGATTGCTGGCATAGCCAAGAACTACATGCATGACCCCACCGAGTATGTGGTGGGCACACGCAACGAGGGCTCAGCCAACGTGCAGCATTGCTTCTATATGGTTAAGGCTCACGACAAGTACCTGGCACTGAAGCGCATCGTTGACTCTAGGCCCCGCATCTACGGCATCGTCTTTTGCCGCACCCGCGCCATGGCTAAGGAAGTGGCCGACAACCTCATCCAGGACGGCTACAATGCCGATGCTCTGCACGGCGACCTGTCGCAGGCCCAGCGCGACGCAGTGATGAAGAAGTTCCGCGAGCGCAATCTGCAGATTCTTGTGGCTACCGACGTGGCTGCCCGCGGCCTTGACGTGGACGACCTGACACACATCATCAGCTATAGTCTGCCCGACGACAACGACGTCTACAACCACCGCAGCGGCCGCACAGGACGTGCCGGCAAGACGGGAACGTCAATCGCCATCATCCACTCACGCGAGCGTAACAAACTGCGCGACATCGAGAAGCACATAGGCAAGAAGTTTGAGCGTCGCGAGGTGCCTCAGGCCGAGGAAATCATAGGCAAGCAGCTGCACTCGCTCATCGACAAGCTGGAGCATGTGGACGTGAACGAGGAGGGCATCGCCGCCTATATGCCCGAGGTGCTCAAGAAACTGTCGTGGCTCAGCAGCGAGGACCTGCTCAAGCGCATCCTGTCGCTGGAGTTCAACCGCCTCTTTGACTACTACAGCAACGCTCCCGTCATCGAGAACATTCCCGAGAAGGGAGAGCGCAAGAAGAAAGACAAGAGCGGTCATGGTGATCCCAAGAACCGCTCGATGAGCGAGAAAGACTCGCGCGTGGCGCAGGAGGGATATGAACGCATCTACATCAACGTGGGCAAGGCCGACGGTTTCTTTGCCCCCGACCTCATTCGCATGCTCAATGCTAACACCAAGGGGCAAAAGATAGGTCTGGGCCGCATCGACCTGCTGAGCAACTATTCGCTCTTTGACGTCATGGCGGGCGAAGGCCATCGCGTGGTGAGCGCCCTCAAGAACTGTGAGTTCTATGGCAAGCGCCTGTATCTGGAGCCTGCTGTGGAGGGCAAGGACTATGCTAGCGCAGCACGCGAGGAGAAGACCAAGGTCAAAAAGAACCGCAGCGAGCGACGCATGGAGGAACGCTTGGCGCGCCTGGAGGAAGTGATAGCCCGCGAGGAAGAGCAGTTCAAGGAGATGGGACGCGGCAAGAAACGCAGCAATGCCTCAAACCGCCGTTTCCGCAAGGCACAGGAGGAGAAGAAACGTAGCCTCAAGTCAAAGAAGAAAGAGGACAACTTCGCCAAGTTCAAGAAAAAGAAACGTTAACTACTGAAAGAAACGTCGAACTGAAATATAATAATTTTTTTTATGATTTCTTTCAGTTCTAGATATAGGTTATGAAGAAGATATTGATATTACTTGTGGCAATGGTAATGGCGGTGGGAGCCGAGGCTCGCACCATTCGTGACTTTTTTGTCAGCGAACCGGGCAAGCTGCTCATGCTGCTACCCAAGACCAATCGTCTGGACATGCTCGACTACTATGACAACGGGCAGAAGGTGCTGTGCAGCAACAATCTGGGTTATGGCACACAGTTCATTGCCGTGGAGGATAATTTCCTGCACGTGCGCATGAGCGAAAGCAAGACAATGCAGATGTTGCTCACTGTCAACAAGAAAGACACTGTCATTGCTGTTATTGAGTCATACAAGACTCCGTTGATGGACAGCCGCATCTCATTCTATGATACACGATGGATTCCGTTGAACACTAATAAATACTTGCAGGTGCCTGAGATCAGCAACTTCTTTCTCAAAAGCGTGAGCAAGGACGAGCGTGCCGCACTGCTGCAGGACTTGAAGTTCCCCATCATCGAATATACATTTGAGGGCGAGGGACACAAGACGCTGGTGGTGAAACATCACCTCAAGGAATTCCTTGGTGCCAAGGAGTATGCCCCCTATGAGAAAGCCATGGTGCCCGAACTGACCTATGAGCTGAAAGGCACTAGCTGGAAATTAATTAAGAAATGATTTGATATGCCGGGTCAACAAGATTTATTTGCTAATGAGCAGAGGCCGTCGGTCAAGCTGAGCGAGTTCAACGCCCGCATTGCACAGGCCGTGAACGCTGATCCCTTGCTGCACCGCCAGTGGGTGGTGGCCGAGACCAGCGACGTGCGTGTGTCGCGCGGGCACTGCTATCTCGAACTCATAGAGCGCGACGAGCAGGAGCGCACGGTGGCCCGACTGGGTGCCGTGATATGGGCAAGCACTTACTATGCCCTCGCTGCCAAGTTCAAAGATGCCACGGGACAGGATTTTGCCAATGGCATGAAGGTGATGGTGTGCATCACAGTAAACTTTCACGGGCAGTATGGCATGAAGGCCGTCATCGGCGACATTGACCCCAACTACACGCTGGGCGACATGGCACGTCTGCGCAAGGAAATCATCGACCGCCTCACCCGTGAGCAGATCATCGACCGCAACAAGCAACTGCCCTGGGACATTGTGCCACAGCGCATTGCTATTATTTCTAGCGCCACGGCTGCAGGATATGGCGACTTTATGAACCAGCTCGAGGGCAATGCCTACGGGCTCAAGTTCTACACCCGTCTGTTCACTGCCGTGCTGCAGGGCAACAACACCGTGCCCAGCGTGCTCGATGCGCTCAGGCAGGTGGAACAGCACAAGGAGCACTTTGACTGTCTGGTGGTGATACGTGGTGGCGGTGCATCGAGCGAACTCAACTCGTTTGACAACTACGATCTGGCCCGGACCATTGCGTTGTTCCCCATCCCCGTCATTGTGGGCATAGGGCATGAGCGCGATGTCACAGTGCTCGACTATGTGGCGGCAATGCGTGTCAAAACCCCCACAGCCGCTGCCGAGTTTCTCATTGGCCGTGGCGTGGATGCACTGGCTCGCCTTGACGAACTGCGCAACCTGGTGGTGAACAATGCGCGCGAGATTGTGAGCCGTGAGCGCGAACACATGTCTTACTACAGCTCAATCATTCCTGCCACGGCACAGCGCATCGTCTCCACTGCCGGAACACGGCTCGACAATTTTCTTAGTGCCATTCCGCAGGCCGTCAATACGCTCATCAACGCGCAGTCGACGCGCCTCGACCACACTACCGAGGTGATGAAAACTGCCGTGAACCAGTCGTTGCTCACGGCGCAGATGCAGTTGCAGGCACTTGACGACAAGGTGGCTTTGCTGTCGCCGCGCAACATCCTCAACCGCGGTTACTCGCTCACGATGTGCAACGGCAAATACATCACATCGTCAACGCAGCTCAACCCCGGCGATGTGGTGACTACCCACCTGAAGCAAGGACGCATAAGGGCCGAGGTGCTTAAAACGTAACGTAAACAGCAAAGTGCTCGCCCTTTTTAGGGCGAGAGACAGCAACAACAGCAGTGTGCTCGCCCCTTTTAGGGCGAGAAAAACGATAACAATAACAACAATAGCATAACATTATGGAAGAAAACAACAACCAGCAGACCTATGCAAAGGCAGTTGCCGAACTCGAGGAACTCGTAAAGAAGATGCAGGATCCAGAGTGCAGCATCGACAACCTGAGTAACTACACCAAGCGCGCCAAGGAACTCCTTGACTATTGTCGCGCCAAGCTCACCGCTACCGACCAGGAACTCAAGTCTATCCTCGACTCCCTGCAGTAACCATCAGCTCAACGGCAGCTACTGAGAAAGAAAACACTCCCGCTCTCATCAACTGGGATGAGGACGGGAGTGCTTATGTTTTCAGGACTGACTAGTGGTTACTTGCCTGTGTAGTACTGCTTTTTAACCTCGGGGAGGTTCTTCTGGATGTCGGCAATGCGCTTGGCATCGCTGGGGTGTGAGCTCAGAATAGCGGGCACACTTGAGGTAGAAGATGCTGCCATCTTCTGCCAGAAGGTGAGTGCTACGTCGGGGTTGTAGCCAGCCATCGACATGAGGATGAGTCCCATGTAGTCGGCCTCGCTCTCGTGCTTGCGAGAGAAGGGCTGCATCACACCATAGTTAGCTCCCAGGCCATAAACCTGCTGTGCGATAGCCTGTGTAGTTGAACTCTTGCCTGATGTGATGACGCTGAGCACCTGAGCACCATATTGTGCTGCCATCTGCTGGCTCATGCGCTCGTTGGCGTGCTTAGCCACAGCGTGTGCTACCTCGTGGCCCAGAACCACTGCGAGTTCGGCGTCGCTGCTCACAAGCTTCATGATTCCTTCATACACAACAATCTTGCCGCCGGGCATGCACCATGCGTTCACTTCGTTACTCTTGACAAGGTTAAATTCCCAAGCGAAGTTTTTGATTTCGCTCTCAAGACCTGCAGCCTTGAGGTAGGCTTCGGTGGCTGCTGCAATCTTCTTGCCCACGCGTGTCACTTGAGCGCTCTGTGTCTTCTCGGTTGAGACAGTGGCTGTGCTCATGAATGAGGTGTAGCTCTGGAGGCTAGACTCAAGTACTTCGCTGTCGCTTACAAGGTTGAGTTGCTTGCGGCCGGTGATGGGCACTGAACCGCAGCTGGTGAGCAGCAATGCAGCTGCAAGTGAAAGTGTTACAAAAATCTTTTTCATAATCATTTATTTGTTTTGTTTTCAGAAATTTGCTATTATTTTCTGACAGTAATGTTTTATACTGAAAGAAAAATAAATTCAGACAGAAATTAAAAGAAATTAAAATTTATTTGACATACATTTTTAGGTTTCTTTCTGTCAATAGCGCGAAGTCGTCAGAGTCATCTTGATAGATATATCTTTCAACTCTTAAGCTCTTTTCACCGAAATTTATTAATAGGCCTCTTTTGATTTTGGTGATACGCATGTAGTTTAATAACTGCGTTCTGTGTTCTGAACTTAATGATCCCACAGCCTTTAGTTCAACCATAACAGAATCATAACATATTAAATCTGCATAATATTCTTTTTTCAATGTATGGCCTTTGTAGTATGTTTGTAATAATTTTTGAGATTCAAATCGTATGTCCCTTTCAGTCAACTCAATCAGCAAAGCCTCTTGGTAAAGAGCTTCTTCGAGTCCTCTGCCAAGGTTGTTATGAACTTCTAATGCTGCACCAATTATATAGTACATTTGCATATATTCATCCTTTGAGATGGCTGATATCATAATATGATTTTGAAATCGTTAAAAATTATTTTTAATTTCTTTTAATTTCTGTAAGATGGATAAGGGTGGGTGTCAGTGGATGGAGACGGGGGCGGTGGGTGGAAGGGTTGAATTGCGGCGGTCGATGGCTGCGACTACGTTCTGGGCCAAGGCAGTGAATGAGGTGCCTGAGACGGTGTTTTGCAGTGCTACGGGCATGCCGTCGTCGCCGCCCTTGCATATGCTCGCCACCAGGGGTACTTGGCCCAGGAGCTCTACGCCCAGGGCTTCGGCCAGGTTCTTGCCACCGTCGCGACCAAAGATGAAATACTTCTCGTCGGGGTGAGATGCGGGAGTGAACCATGACATGTTTTCCACGATGCCCAGCACGGGCACGTTAACCTGCTCGCTCAGGAACATGTTCACACCCTTGCGTGCATCGGCTAGTGCCACTTCCTGCGGAGTGGTCACCACGATGGCGCCGGTGATGCCCAGCGTCTGCACCAGTGTCAGGTGGATGTCGCTGGTGCCTGGGGGCATGTCGATAACAAAGTAGTCGAGCTCGCCCCAGTCGCCCTGGGTGATGAGTTGCTTGAGTGCATTGCTGGCCATGCCGCCGCGCCACAGTGCGGGTTTATCCTTGTCGATGACATAGCCTATTGAGAGGTTCTTGACGCCATATTTTTCGGCGGGAATGATGAGGTTGCGGTCACCGTCCTGACGCATGAACAGCTGCTCGTCTTCGATGCCCAGCATCTTGGGCACTGAGGGGCCGAAGATGTCGGCGTCAAGCAGGCCCACCTTGTAGCCAAGCTTGGCCAGCGAAACAGCCAGGTTCACGGCAACTGTGCTCTTGCCCACGCCGCCTTTGCCCGACGAAACGCCTATGATGTTCTTGACACCGGGGAGGATTTGGGCTTCCTGCTGGGGTGCCTGCTGCTGGCGGGTAGCCACAGCAATGTTGCCTTTGATGTCTACCTCCTCGCTCACATGGGTGAGGATTGCCGCTTCGGCGGCGCGCACCACGCTCTTGATAAATGGGTCGGTGGGCTTGTCAAAGATGAGCGTGAATGTAACCTTGTTGCCGTCGATGCGCATGTCATCGGCAACCATGCTCATTTCTATCAGGTTCTTGCCGGTGCCGGGGTAGCGCACTGTGCGCAGGGCATCAAGGATGAGATTGGGATATAGTGTCATAGTTGTTTTTGTAAAAGTTTAAAAGTTTAAAGGTTTAACAGGTATCGATATCTCGAATTATCGATGTTTCGATTAAACCCTTAAACCTTTATTATAAATCTTTGAAATTCATCTGGTCGCGGTGATAGCTGCGGTAGCTGTCGGGTTCAATCTCAATGTCGGGCTCCTGCAGTTCTACTTCGTGCGGAAGGTGGAACTTGAGGTACTTGATGGTGAGACCCCGCTCCAGCCACTGGCGCTCATAGTGGGTCTTGATCTCAAGGATGTCGTCGGCCATACCGCTGCTGTACAGGTCCTTGGTGTTGACGTCCACGGGCAGCCCGTTGAGCTGTATCATCGCGTCAGTGTAAGTGTAAAGGAATGGACTGTCGGTCTTGAGGTGCACCAGGCCGCCGTCCTTGAGGATGTTGCGGTAGTTCTTGAGGAAACGGGTGCCGGTGAGGCGCTTGTTCACGTTCTTCATCTGAGGGTCGGGGAAGGTAATCCATATCTCTGAAACCTCGTCGGGTGCAAACAAGCGGTCGATGAACTCGATGCTGGTGCGCAGGAATGCCACGTTGGTCATGTGGTCCAGGGTCACTTGCTTGGCGCCGGTCCACATGCGTGCACCCTTGATGTCCACGCCTATGTAGTTCTTGTCGGGGAAGCGTTTGCCCAGCCCCACGGCATATTCGCCCTTGCCGCAGCCCAGCTCCAGCACGATGGGGTTGTCGTTGTGAAAATACTTCTCGTTCCAGTGTCCGCGCATGGGGCACTCGTTATCCTTAATTACCGCAAATGGAAACTGGAACACGCAGTCCATAGTTTCCATTTCGGCAAATTTCTTCAATTTGTTTTTTCCCATTTCTGGATATGATATGTGTTATGTGCGGCTTTGTTGCCGCTGCTTGTTTTTTTACTTAATAACCTTAGAGGTTGATGTCGTTCCGTCAGTGTAAGTGGTCACTACCATGTTCACGCCTGTGAACGGAGTGCTAGACTCCTGACCGGCCACGTTGTAGTAGCGCACGCTCTTGACCTGTGCCGAGGTGATGTCGTTGATGCCTGTTGTGCTGCCCACAGTTGCTGTAGTGGCGGGAGCATACAGGGTGCCGTGGTCGCGGTCGGCGAGCACAACGTTGTCAACGGTGATAGTTGCATAGTCGCCTGTGAAGTTCTCGTCGGCCTTAACCTTGAGAGTCACCACTGCGCCCTCGTTGCCTGTGATGCGTTCGCCATTGAGCGAGTAGCACAGGATGCGGTAATTGCTGTCCTGCTTGCTTGTGGCGAGAGTGTGGTTGGCTGCACGCTGTGCTGTGGTTGTTCCCACAATGCTCAGACCCTCGGGCAGGTTGATGTCGCACTGCATGTGGCTGCACTGCTGCTCGTTGTTGAGCACGAGTTCCACGTCGCGGGTCTCGCCCGGAGCGATAGAGAAGTCGTGGATGCTCACCTCGTCGGTGGTGTTGGGTGACACGTAGATGTAAGTAAACTCGGCACGGCCCAATATGCGGTTGATGACATAGTTGACGTCACTGATAGATATTTCGCCGTCCTGGTCACCGTCGGTCTGCTTGGGATAGTTGTGAGTAATGCCTGTTAAGATGTTGAGAATGACGTTGATGTCACCGATGCTTATCATCATGTCCTCGTCAGCATCGCCCAGGAGCACCTGGTAGTTGATCATGAACTCGCGCCACTGTTCAGCGGCGAGGTAAGTATCGGCGTCATTGCCGTTGTTGACGATGAGTCTCACGTTGGGTTGGTCCACGCCTTCCCACACGTTCTCGCCCAGAGCGGGTGCTGTGGCAGGTGAGGCAAATATACGCTCAATTCCTGTCATTCCAGCCATGGCGCGTGTGCCGATGAAGGTGACGCGCTCAGGAATGGTGATTTCCTCGATGCGCGGGGTAGAGTAGAGTGCATAGTCGCCCATTGCCTTGATCTTGCCCAGGTCAACGGTTGTGAGCTGGCTGTTGCCGGCAAATGTGTAGCTTGCCAGTGAATCGATGCCTGCGGGCAATGTTGCGCTCTGCATGCGGTCATTATACATGAACAGGCCCTTGCCCATGTGCTTGAGCGAAGCGGGCAGTGTTGCGCTACCTATGTAAGTGAGCGTGTAGGCCCAGTCACCTATGCTCTGCAGGTGCTTGTAAGAACTGAGGTCGAGCACGGTGAGTGCAGTGCCTGTGAATGCCGAGTTGCCTATGGCTACAAGATTCTCGCCCAGGTTGACTGTGGTGAGAGCCTTGCATCCCAGGAATGCCTCGTCGCCTATGGTGAGCTGAGCATCACCTCCTGTGGCTACGTCAATGGTGTTGAGAGCCTCGCAGCGTGAGAATGCTCCTGTGCCCACTGTGGTAACGCCTGCGGGGATGGTGACACTGGAGAGTGACGTGCATGCGCTGATGGCATAATCACCTATGGTTTCAAGATTCTCGCCCATGGTCACGCTTGTGAGGGCGGGGCAGGCTGCCAGTGCTGCAGTGCCCAGTGTGCGGGCAGTGCGTGGAAGCACCACTGTGGTGAGGTGCTGCTGGCCTGCAAGACCCATTGCAGGAACCTCGCCGGCGGCAAATGAGTAGTCATTGGCCAGTGTTGAGGTGGCAAGGTTTTCATATGCAACGACATCTACGTTTTCCAAGTCAAGTGTCTCAAGGCTTGTGAGCTCAGTGACGATAAACTTGAAGTCGCGTGCGTCCATCTGTCCTGTTATGGTAAGGGTGGTTGCGTTTTTGTCGGTAACCAGCGTGCTGAGCTGTCCCGGCTGGCAGTTTATCTGAGCCTTTGTGCCCAGAGTGGCTACCATGGCCAACATGAGTATATAAACCTTGCGCATGTCTATGTATGTGATTTTGTTTTGTTGTTTCTGTTTTGAAAAATCTTAGTTCCCTGGCGGTGTTTTACTTGATAGCAACCTTGTGGCTTGCTCCGTTGAGGCGTACTACATAGTATCCTGTGGGCATGTCAACCTCGGTGCGGCCTGCTTCCACGTGGATGTCCTGTGTCATACCGTTCATTGCCACTATCTGTGCCTCACCGGCCTCTTGAGCCTCAATCACGAGGATGTTGCCATAAGCATAAACCTTGTCGTTGCAAGCCTTGACGTCGTCCACGCCTGTGGTTGCGCTCACTGTTGCGTAAGTGTCGGTTCCCTCATAGCGCTCGCTCTTGGGGGTTGCCAGCACAAGACCGGTGATACCTATTGTGCCTTGCACTGCATCGTTAGCACGCACCTGCATGGTGATGATGGCGCCCTCGTTGCCGTTGATGGGGCTCACGCTGCTTGAGAATGCCACGATGCGGTTGCCGTCGTTGTTGAGCAAGATGGTGTGCTTGCTATCGCGTGTGGTGCCGCGCAGGCTGCCGGGTACGATTACCAGGCCCTCAGGCATGTCGATGTCAAACTGCAGCGCGCTGTATTGGCGTGAGTTGGTGAGCTCAAGTTCTACAGTGGCTGTTTCACCGGCGTTGATGTCAAGGTCGTGCATTGAGATGCAGTCGGCGGTAGTGTTGCCGTTGCTGGCATGATGCTTTCCGGGGGCTTTGCGGATGTAGGGGTAGTTGCCGTTGAGCACAAATGAAACAATGCCGTTGATGTCGGTGATGTCAATCGAACCGTCGTTGTTGATGTCGGCTACGTCAATGTTGAACGGGCTCACTTCCATGTTCATTACATACGCTACCAGGGCGTTGACATCGGTGATGTCTACTGTTCCGTCCATGTTGACATCGCCCATGTAGTAGTTGCGCAGGATGTGGAATTCCTTCCACTGTTCCACTGCAGCATAGAGGTCGGCAACGTCGTTGTCGGCGGTGCTGAGCATCACGGCGTTCTGCATCACACCGGCCCACACGCTGTCGCCCAGAGCGGGCACTGTGGTGCGTGCAGCGTTGATGGTGTCGAGGCCTGTCATACCGGCCATAGCCCAGTTGCCCAGATATTCTACTGACGAGGGCAGGTTGAACACTGAGATATTTGAAGCGTTGTAAAAAGCATAGTCGCCCAAGCTCAGCGCTTGCTCTGGAACGTCAAATGTTGCGTTGAGAGACTCGGCTCCGGCAAATGCAAAGTCGGGTATCGATGCAATGTCCTGAGGCAGCAATACTGTGCCAAGGTTGCTTGCGTAGAAGAATGCACCCTTGCCCAGAGTTGCGTTCTGAGGAATTGAAGCGCTGGTGATGCTTGACGAAGCAAATGCCCAGTCGCCTATGCTCTCAAGCTGTGCCAGTGCGCTCAGGTCGATGGCCTGTGCTCCAGCGCCGATAAATGCCTCGGCGTTGATTTCCTTGATTGCGTTGTCGGCATCAACGGTGATGGTGCTCAGTGCGGTACATCCGTTGAATGCGTCTTTGCCTATCACGGTGACGTTGTTGCCCAGCGTCAAGTGTGCCAGTGCAGTGTTGCCCATGAACGCGAAGTCAGGCACCTGCTGTGCATTGAATGACACTGTTGTGAGCGAGTCGCAATGAGCAAATGCGCCTTCGCCCAGCTGAGCTACGCTCTGAGGAATGCTGATGCTAGTGATACCTGTGGCACTCAGTGCAAAGCTACCTATGGTGGTCACTGTCTCAGGCAAAACCACCGCGGTGAGATTGGCACAGCCGGCAAGTGAAGCATGACCCAGCGACTTGAGACCCTGGGGCAGCACGATGGTGTTGATGTCTGACTCCATGAGCACCAGTGAAGGCAACTCATCGGCGGGGAAGCTGCACACGTTGCCCGCCAAGGGCTTGGTTGAGTTGTAAGCCACAATCTGTGCCTGGCTCAGGTCCAGCTCGGTGAGCTGTGTGAGCGAGTCGGCAATGAACTTGAAGTCACGTGCATCGATGGTTCCGGTGACAGTGAGCGAGGTGATATCCTTGCTTGCTGTGTTGCCCTGCAGAGCACCAGCAGTATTGTTGATAACGGTGGCCTGTGCTGCCGCGCTCAAGCCCAGTGTTATGAGTGATATGAATAGTCTACGCATAATAAATCAAATTTATCTACAAAAGTACTAATAATAATTGGATTACACCAATTTTTCGCACTAAAAAAACAGCCACAAACAATTTGTTGGCGGCTAATGCGCGATTTTGACTATTTGGGGACAAATTGACATGTGATAAAAAGCCTTGACAAAGGCTCTTGCAGGAGCATTGTCAAGGCTTTTTTTGTGCCATATATGGAGCCTCTCATTAGAGGTCCGGATGTGTGACTGGATTAATACGGATTGTAGTGAGTTGCATACTCTGTGCTCACATAGGCAACGCGGCCATGGTAGTTGATCTGGTAGAAACCGTTTACAATGCCCAAGCACTGGAATGAGCGGTGTTTCTTGTAATACCAGTTCTCCTTAGCGATGATTTTTGATCTCAGTGATGCGCCCTGGCGAATGCGAACGCCGTTGCCGCAAATGTAAACCCAACCTGAGCAACCGTTGTAGTAGCAACCAGATGTAGCTTTAGCATGGCTGTGAGCGCCGTTAGCCACTGTGGGGGCAGAGCACAAGAACAACAGTGCTGCTGAAAGTGCAATAAATTTCTTCATAATAGTTTGTGTTTATGTTTAACAATTTGTTTTGTCCTAGTGTGCACAAAGTTACAAAAAAAAATTTATTTGTGCTAATGTTTCTGAAAAAAGTAGTGTTGTTTAGGTTAATTGGACAGGAATGTGGAGTTAGAAATGAGCGTTTTATTTGTAAAATACCCGGCACAATTTTTGGGCGAAGCAGTGCCGGGGTATAAGTTTCAGGAATAAGCCTGAGTTGAAACGTTGCTTAGGTGTTCAATTAATCTGGACACTCGTGAGTTGCATACTGGGTGCTCACGTAGGCTACTTTGCCCTTGTATTTGATTTTGTAGAAACCGTTTATAATGCCAAGGCAAGGGAACTCTTTATACCAGTTGGCTTTGCCAAGGATTTTTGCTCTCAAAGATGGAGCCTGACGGATGCGAACTCCGTTGCCACAAATAGAAACCCAACCTGTGCAGCCGTAGTAGTTACAGCTTGATGATGATGTGGCATTGCCTTGCGCACCATTAACGGTTGTGGGTGCAGAGCACAAGAACAACAGTGCTGCTGAAAGTGCAATAAATTTCTTCATAATAGTTTGTGTTTATGTTTAACAATTTGTTTTTGTCCTAGTGTGCACAAAATTACAAAAATAATTTTATTTGTGCTAATGTTTCTGAATAAAAGTAGTGCTGTTTGGCAGTAATTGGACAGGAATGTGGGGTGGAAATGTGTGTTTTATTTGTAAAATACCCGGCACGAGTTTGTGGAGGAACTGTGCCGGGGGAATATTAATCATTCTATACGTTCGTGCGTAGAATACTGGGTGCTTACATAGGCTATTTTGCCTTTGTATTTGATCTTATAGAAACCGTTTACAATGTCTAAACAAGGGAACTGACTGTACCAGTTTGCTTTACCTATGACTTTCGCTTTCGAAGATGGGGCCTTGCGGATACGGACGCCGTCACCACAAATAGAAACCCAACCATTGCAGCCGTAGTAGTTGCAGCTTGATGATGATGTGGCATTGCCTTGCGCGCCATTAACGGTTGTGGGGGCAGAGCACAAGAATAAAAGTGCTGCTGAGAGTGCAATAAATTTCTTCATAATAGTAGTTTGTGTTTGAGATTAATGTTGTTTTATTTGACTACAAATTTACAAAAAAAATCTATATGAGCCATATTGGATTAGCAGATTTTCGGTTAGTGCGTTGAAGTGGTGTCTATAGGAGAAAAAATCAAGGAACAGCTACCACAACGGCACGCTGTCCCTTGACTATGGTTGGTGTGAATGTGATTACTTGATGAGCTTAGTGGTGGAGGTGGTTCCGTCGGCATGGGTTGTCACTACGATGTTGAGGCCGTTGAACGGAGTGGTTGACTCGATGCCGGCAGCGTTGATGTAACGCACGCTCTTAACCGATGAGTCAGTGCTGATGCCGTCGATGGCTGTTACGATTGAGCCTATGTTTTCTTCGGCCACGATGGGGTAAATTATGTAGTTGGCATATGGGTTGCCTGCGCAGGGAGCTACCATGGCGGGACGGCCTGTGGGCGACTCAAATGCGGGTTTGAGCTGAACCACAGCCTCGCTGAAGTGGTATTGCTGCTCAGTGAAGTTGACGTCGGGACACATGTCGGTAGAGATCTCTATGGATGAGCCTCGGTTTCCGGTGTATCCGCTCCAGTGGCTGATAGCAGGCTTGCCGTCGCTGTTGATGAAGTAATGACCTGTGATGTCAATGACCTGGTTGGGGTGCAAGTCCATGGTCTGAGTGAAGTCGTAAACCGGTTTCTCGACCTCGACAAAGTCTTCGTTGCTTTCTTCATAGGTGACGTCGCCGTTGATTGTGATGGTGGGGTTGAGTGTGGCGTCGCTCACGATACCGCCTATTGTGCCACCGCTGTAGGTGCAACCGGGCATCATTGTCTTGTTGCCATTGGGGAACAATAGCTTGATCCAGTGACCGTTGCCGTCAGTTGCAAATGCGAGGTCCTGGCCCAGTTTGTCATGCCCCACAGCTAGGATTCGGAGTGCAGCGTCAATGAAGCATTTGGTGCCTTCGTTATGGGCGGTGAAGATGTCGTCGCAGCTCTTTGATTCAAATACCCGTGTTGTGCAGTTGCTGGGACGATAGCTGGAGGTCGTGTTGTTAAAGTCGCTCAAACGGATGTTCTCGAGTTTGATGTATGCAGGGTTTTGCGAGGAGAACGTCTCGTCGGTGGTAACTTTGATGGTGAACAATGCGCCCTTGTTGCCTTCAACCGACAGACCGTAGCTGTTGTAGAACAAAAAGCGCAACGCGCCGTCTTCCAACCAGCCGTGGCTTTTAACGTAAGAAGGGTCTTCGTCCTCGTCGATTTGGCCGGGCACGCCAGGAATGCGGCCGGTGGGCGTGATGCTTGGTCTTCCCGATTTTTCAACAATCTTGATGCCGCCTGAGAAATACATGTCGAACTGCATTGCCGAGAACTGGTAGTCGGGGTTGTCCATAAACATGTTAATCTCCTTCACCTCGCCTTTCTTGATTGCAAATTCTTCGACGTAAAACCTGCTCTGCTGTGCAAACACTGTGTGGGCACTCATTGCTGTTAGTGCCACTAACGGTAGATAATGTAAAAGTTTTTTCATAAGCCCTTAAGTATTTAGTAGTTGATTCTAGGTCGCGTGTTGTAATCAGTTGCAAATATAATAAAAATAATTTCAAAATGCAAGTAATAGCATATTTTTTTAAATATTTTTTTCGTTTCTCGTGCGAGCTGGGTGTTGGATGTGGCGGTTAAAAAATCAAGGGACAGCGTGCCGTCGTGGCAGCTGTCCCTTGGCTATGGTTGGTATGATTGTGATTACTTGATAACCTTAGCAGTTGAAGTAGTGCCGTCGGTGTAAGTAGTGATCACGAGGTTGATGCCGTCAAACGGAGTTGCTGACTCAACACCAGCTACGTTGTAGTAACGCACGCTCTTAACCGACGCCTCGGTGCTGATGCCGTCAATGGCTGTGACAATGTTTTCGTCATAGCGGTCATAGATGGGATAAATCACGTATCCGTCATATGGGGTCGCTCCGGTAGGTGTCGCCTTGGCGGGGCTGTTAACTGCGGTAGCCTTGCGTTGAACAACTGCTCGGGAGAAGTGGTATTGCACTGGATTGCCTCCATTCTTTGCTTGGATTCCAGCAAAGTCGATTTCAGGACACATGTCAGTGTTGATTTCGACCTCTGTACCTCGTTTTCCGTTTACTCCACTCCATTCGCTTATGCATGTCTTGCCTTCGCTGTTGACATAGTAGAATCCTGTGATGTCAATAACCTCGTTGGGATGCAGTTCTACATCGGCCTGATGGTCTTGCATGTTGATGACTTGCATGCTAGGGAAGATGTCGTAGTTGGCAGGAGTGTATTCTCCGGGGGTTTCGATCACAATGGTGGGGTTGAGCGTTGCATCGGTCACAATACCGCCAAATTCCCCTTCCATATAGGTGTTTTCCTCAAAAAGAGGATTGTTGCCGTTAGGGAAGACGAGTTTAAGCCACTGTCCATTGCCATTAGTTGCAAAGGCATAACTTGTGCCTTCTTTGCTTGTCCAGATTGCCGCAATGTAGTTGCCGTCTTTCAAGAAGCATTTTTGCCCTTCGTTACCGGCCGTGAACATGTCAGTGAAATCGAGTGCGGTGTACACGCCAGTTTGAGACTCTTGAGCCTTGTAGCTTCTTGACGTGTCATCAAAGTTGCTCATGCGGGTGTTCTGGATTGAGATTGCGGCTGGGGTGCTTTGTGGGTCAAATGTCTCGTCGGTAGTCACTCTGATGGTGAATATTACCCCGGTGCTGTCTTCAACCGGCAAGCCATAGTGGTTGTAGAAAAGATAACGATAGTACTCATGGTCGTTTTGCCATTCTCCTACACCCATGAAGCCGTATTCGGGAACGCGGTTTTTGCGGGTAAATGTTACTCTACCCGGTGTTTTCTCTACAGGCACAATGCCCCCCGAGAAGTAGATGTCAAACTGAATCGCAGTGGGAGTATATTCGGGATTGTCCATCATGATACTAATTGTCTTAGTCTCGCCCTTCTTGATTGAGAAGTCAGGAATATAGACTTTGCTGTCTTGCGCTACGGCGCTTATGGATGATACCATGATGAGCAATATCGCTGCGAGTGATAGTAAAAGTTTTTTCATAGACCCTGAATTTTGTTGATCCGGTAACTATACAGCAATAGGATTATCTCGTGCAGATCTCGCTCTAACTGACAGAAATTAAAAGAAATTTAAAGAAATTTTTTTACTTCGTATTCTTATTCAGGCTAAAAGAACATAAAAGACACAAATTTTAATTTTAATTTCTTTAAATTTCTGTAAGTTTTAAGCCTGGTTTTACCCATTGGAACCCATTGGTGTATAGTTACGTTGATCCGTGTTTTGTAATAATTTTCTGCAAATATAGTAATTTAAATGTTAAAATGCAAGTAAATCTATTGATAAATGTTATAAATGATTGATATTTTTATTGTTTTTGCTGATAGTGTCCGGTAAAAATCCGTTGTGACGTAACAATGTCGGAGCGGATTTCCTGATTTTGGTTGGCTGTAGGCAGCTGTTACCTCTGATAAAAGTTGACACGTTATATATTCACTCTTGCTGGGGTTGACTGTCAAATATAAATCAAGGGACAGCGTGCCGTCGTGGCAGCTGTCCCTTGACTATGGTTTGTGATGATTGTGATTACTTGATAACCTTGGTAGTTGAAGTAGTACCGTCAGTGTAAGTAGTGATCACGAGGTTGATGCCGTTAAACGGAGTTACTGACTCAACACCAGCTACGTTGTAGTAGCGCACGCTGCTCACGTTCTTAGCAGTGATGTCGGTGATTGCAGTTGCAACCTGAGCTACGTCGAGGGGATAAACAATGTAGTTTTGGAATGAGTTCTCATCGCTGGGAGCTACGAGAGCGGGAGCACCTGCGGGAGTCTCCCAAGCAGCCTTGAGCTGTACAGCAGCCTTAGTGATGGTGTAGGGCTTGCCGTTCACCATGTTGGTGTTAACCTTGTTCCAGTCGTTGTTGAGAGTGAGGCTCTGGCCACGCTCGCCGTTGTTGCCGCTATAAGCGCGCAGGGTAGTCTGGTTGTCATCGTTGAAGAAGTAAGCTGTAACAGCTACAACCTGGTTGCTGACCATATTCAGTGAGCTAGTCATGTCGATCTTATTGATGGGAGCTGAAATCTTAGTAGATGCTTCGGTGAGGCCGAGGTTCTTGTCATATACAAACACGGGGTTGCCGTTTTCTACTCTGAAAGCACCAACGAGCTGTGCGCCATTGTAGGTAACCTCTTCCTCAAGCAGGTTAGCGTTGCTCTTGTTGAGCTTGATCTTCATCCAGTTTTCACCGTCAGAAACGAAATCATATACGCTGCCGTCAGCGTCGATTTCAGCAGTCTGTCCAGCAACTGTGATGGGAGCGCTGATTGCATAAAGTTTGTCGGTGCTCAGGGTTGCTGCGTCAGCGAGAGCAACTGACTCATAGACAGTGCAAGTAGAGGGATTAAGCACGTGGGGCTCGCTGATGTCGCTGATGTCTGAGAGCTTGAGCTCACCGCCGAACACGATAGCGGGCTGCTCAGCGGTCTTGCCGAATGTGTCGTCGGTCGTTACCTGCAAACGGAGGATTGCGCCTGAAGTGTCCTCTACATAGTCACCATAAGCGTTGTAGAACAGATAGCGGAAGTGGTCGCGCTCGTTGTCGCCCTCTTTTTGCCATGCGCCTGAGCCTGCAAAACCATCCTCGGGAACACGGCTCTGGCGAGATACTGAAACGCGGCCGTTTTTCTCAACGGGCACGATACCGCCCTTGAACCATACGTCAAACTGTAATGCAGTGAAGTCATAGTCGGGGTTGTCGATGTTGATGTAAACATACTTTGTTTCGCCAGCTTTGATAGCGAAATCCTCGATGTAGATGCGACAGTTGTTGCAATTAGCCGCACTAACACTTTGTGTTCCCACTGCTGCAAGCGCGAGAACTAAAGAAGTCTGTAAAAATTTCTTCATAGTGATATTGTATTTTAGTTTTATAATAGTTTACTTTTTATGTAAATTAATTCACAAAGGTAATAATTATTTTATTAATCAACTAATTTTTTGATAGTTTTTTTGAAGAAATGACACCTTAAATTGATAGATATTAGAATTTTGTCGACAAATAGTTGGGTTGTGGCAGGAATTCATACAATGCTACCTACTGAAAACAATCAAGGCGGCATTCCTCATCAGGGGAATGTCGCCTTGTTTACTTCAGGTTAAACCGTGATTGGTTTAGTTCTGTTCTTCGCTTGCGGGAGCTGCCACTACGTTAATGTAAGTGTGACCTGCGCGATGCTGGAACTCTACTGTACCGTCAACGAGAGCATAGAGTGTGTGGTCACGACCCATACCTACGTTCTTGCCGGGACGGTGAACTGTACCGCGCTGACGGCGGATGATGTTACCAGCCTTTGCGAATTGACCACCAAAAATTTTAACGCCAAGTCGTTTGCTTTCAGACTCGCGGCCGTTCTTTGAACTACCTACACCTTTTTTATGTGCCATAATCGATAAAATTTAGGGGTTAAGCAACTACTTCTTTAATCACTACCTGAGTGAACTGCTGGCGATGACCGTTGAGACGGCGATAGCCTTTGCGACGTTTTTTCTTGAAAACGATCACGTGTTCACCTTTCACGAGGGGATTAACTACCTCGCATACTACCTTTGCGCCTTCGACAGTAGGAGCACCTACCTTAACTGCGCCTTCAGCGTCAACGAGAAGAACCTTGTCAAATTCTACAGTTGCGCCTTCTTCCACATCAGCGATGTGGTGAACA
>JAKSLZ010000033.1 GCA_024400935.1 Muribaculaceae bacterium
AACTTTGCTGCCGACCATCCCGCACGCGACATGCAGGACACCTTCTTCATCGAGCAGAACAAGGAAGACGTGAAGCGCAACATCGTGCTGCGCAGCCACACCAGCTCAGTACAGGTGCGCACCATGGAGCGCAAGCAGCCGCCCATCCGCATCATCTGCCCCGGACGCGTTTACCGCAACGAGGCCATCACCGCACGTGCTCACTGCTTCTTCCACCAGATTGAGGGTCTGTACATCGACAAGAACGTGACCTTTGCCGACCTCAAGCAGGTGCTCCTCAACTTTGCCAAGGAACTCTTCGGTCCCGACACACAGATACGTCTGCGCCCCAGCTACTTCCCGTTCACCGAGCCCAGCGCCGAGATGGACGTGTCATGTATGCTGTGCGGCGGTGAGGGCTGCGGCTTCTGCAAGCACACCGGTTGGGTAGAGATCTTGGGTTGCGGTATGGTTGATCCCGCAGTGCTCGAAGCAAGCGGCATCGACAGCAGCGTCTACACCGGCTATGCATTCGGTCTGGGCGTTGAGCGCATCACTAACCTCAAGTACATGGTCAAGGACCTGCGCATGTTCAGCGAGAACGACGCACGCTTCCTCGACGAGTTCAAGAGCGCACACTAATCAAGTTAAGGTGGGTTCTATTAATTATGTCGAGGCGATTTTGAAAGATGTTATGAGTAGATTTTTGGCATGAAGAGGGAGCGAAGCCAGCTTCGTGACCGACTGAATGTCAAAAAGACACCAAAACAGGGTCAAAAGCGACCGAAATAATTAATTATCTTTTCCATAATTAATAGAACCCACCTTAATAATACAATGCAATGGCACATTTCCCAACCAACGGGGCATGTGCCATTGTTGTAAATAAATTTTGCCATCCAACTTCCATGAGAATGTCTTCATTATGCTTGCGGAGCAAGCCATTTAAGGGAGGTTCGCCACTCGCGGCACGGGCTTTGCCCACTTACCGCTGCTCACTCCCTTGAGCACGGTTTCTATGCGAAGCAATAAAAACATAATAAAAATATTTTCTTTTACCGGACAGCTAAAGTTGTAAAATATTGACAAATGACCATAAAGGAGAGATATGAGGCAGTGCTCGCCCACTTTGCAGCCGCCAATCCCAACCCCGAGAGCGAACTCACGTTCAGCAACCCGTTTGAGACACTGGTGGCAGTGATCCTGTCGGCCCAGTGCACCGACAAGCGTGTGAACATGGTAACGCCTGCCCTCTTTGCCGCCTACCCCACCCCTGAGGCCATGGCAGCGGCAAGCGTCGAGGATATACTGGAATATGTGAAGAGTGTGTCTTACCCTAACAGCAAGGCGGCACACCTGCAGGCTATGGCGGCAATGCTGGTCGACAAATTCAACAGCACCGTCCCCTCAACCATGGACGAGCTCACCCAGTTGCCCGGTGTGGGTCGCAAGACCGCCAACGTAATCATGGGCGTAGTATTCGGCAAAGCGGCAATTGCAGTAGACACCCACGTGTTCCGCGTGAGCAATCGCCTGGGACTGGCTAGCGGCAAGACTCCTCTCGAAGTAGAGAAAGCCCTCACACGCCACATCCCCGAGCACCTGCGCTACAAGGCGCACCACTGGCTGCTGCTCCACGGCCGCTACGTGTGCAAGTCACAGCGCCCCGACTGCCTCAACTGCCCCATCACCCACCTGTGCAAGCACTTTTCTAAGAAATGACAAGCAACAACACCATAGTGAACAACGTGGCAGGAGCCTCGACTGCAGTGCTGATGGTTCACGGCATTGCCGAGGCAGCTCACGCCATGAACGAGTTCGTTCCCGTGTTTGAACGACTTGGCTATTCTACTGCGGCAATCACCCTTCCAGGGCACGGCGGAAGCATGAAGGACTTTGCCGGAGCTTCGTTGTCGCTATGGCAGGAAGCTGTCGCACAAGCGACTGATGAGCTCAGGAGCAACTACGACCACATCATTTTGTTAGGGCGCTCAATGGGAGCATTGCTAGTGCTCAATGAGAGTGCGAGATGCAATGAGAAGATACAGGCAGTTATCGCTATAGCTACCCCTCTCAAAGTAAATGTAACATGTAAAGCCATCACAAACAACATCAAGATAGGCTTTAAGGTCAAGACCACCTCGCCCGACGTGTTGTCCATGATTGACAAAATGGGAGTGGAACAAGGCAACTGGTGGCAATATGCCTCATGGCTGCCACGCATTGCCGACCTGTTTAGACTCATATCCATCACCAAGCACCAGTTGCCAGCAATCACAGTCCCCGTGCTCGCCATCCATTGCCAACACGACGAATTAGTTTCCCCCAAGAGCCTCACCATGCTGCAGCAACACCTCAGCAGTGCTACCACAATCATCTTACCCACAAGTAGCCACTTCCACTTCTCCCCCACCGATTTCGCTACCCTCCAACAATCAATCCAGCAACTACCCCTCCAAGCCCAAAACACAACAGCCTAGAGAGCCTATTATCTGGTGATGAAATCTATATTTATCACGAAGACGGATCGGAACAAACATTGTCCTACAATCAAGGCTTAATAATAGAACACTCTAACTTATCTGGAGATATTGTTTTCAAGAAACAATAATCTCACTTCCCGAATCTGAACTCACGTCACTTTACTATAACACCATATACGACACAACAAAGCGCCAACTTGAAATATCAGGATCCATGATTTTGTGTATTTTATTAGGCGTAGGCGCATTTTCATCATAGAGGATAACAGTTGTGGTAATCCACAACGTGTGCCATGGCATGAGGTGCAGGTCGAAGCTTGCTTCGAGACTGAATCTCATGCCATGACACACACAGGACACTCCTGAGTGTTATCCACTATGACATTTTTCTTTTTATTATCCATACAAGGCATGGTCTGATTATTGCACCTTTATTCCAGCCATATCGTCCTGCAATAGCAGGCCTTCATGGCTGGCTACCGTATTCCATCCCGATGGGATGGTCACGACGTGACACCAACCAGAATTATCCGCTGATCTGTCAACGGCATACTGGGTGGTATCGGGTAAAAAAAATAGCCAGGGCAGTGCTAAATGGTGAGCACTGCCCCGGTTTTTTATTTCAATAACGCATCATAAACCTTGTGTACACAGCCTTTATCTATCTGGTTTAGACATAACTGTTAGAGTAGTTTTTTGTTTAAAAAGGTAATTGATGTCGGTTTTTTGTAAAAAGTTGTTAATTTAGTATAATTTTCACCTAATTTGTTTTGTCGGTTTGGAAAATATATATACTTTTGTGCGTGTGTTTTTCATGGTATTAGATTTAAGGTTTGTGAGGGCTGTCGTGAGACATCCTTCACTTTTTTTATCTCTTCTTGTTAGGTTTGAAGCCGCGAGTGCGGTAACTGCAACGCACATTACCCTTTACGATATTGTTTAACTTAGCACGGTTCAGCTGTTTACGGATGGGTGAAATGTGATCGATGAACACTTTGCCGTCAAGGTGGTCACACTCGTGCTGCACCACACGTGCAAGATATCCCTCGATAACCTGCTCGTGCTGTTCCCAGTTCTCGTCGGTCCATTTGAGGTTGATTTTCTCGATGCGCTTTACGCCCTCGTGGATGCCAGGCAGACTCAGGCAGCCTTCCTCGCGTGAAATCTCCTCGCCGTCTTCGATAACGGTCACCTCGGGATTGATGAGTACGAAACGTACGTCCTTGAGTTCGGGCATGTCGTCGCCCAGCACATCCACATCAATGTAGACGAGCTTGATGTTGACACCCACCTGGGGTGCAGCGATGCCGATGCCGTCGCTAGCATACATTGTTTCCTTCATGTTGGCGATAAGTTCGTCCAACTTGGGATAATCCTGGGTGACGGGCTCAGACACGGCGCGAAGCACAGGATGTCCATATAAATAAATAGGTAATACCATAATATATATTATAAATAGTTGTGCCGTCAGCCCAAATTGAGGTTGTTGCGGCTGGTTAAATAATCGTTTAAAATAATTGTGGCGGCGATGCTGTCGACACGTCCCTTCTCGCGACGGTCGCTCTTCTTCATGCCTCCGTCGATCATCGCTTGATGTGCTATAGTGGAGGTGAAACGCTCGTCATACATCACAACGGGGATGTGAGGCAGCTGCTTGCGCAACGAGTTGACAAATGGTGTGATGTAGCGCATGCTCTCGCTGGGCTCACCGTTGAGTTGTGTGGGCTGTCCCACCACAATGAGCTCTACGCTCTCCTTAGCTACATAGTCCTTGACGAACTGCAGCACAGTGTGCGTGGGCAGTGTACCTATTGCCCCGGCTACTATCTGCAGGGGGTCGGTCACTGCCACGCCAGTGCGCTTGCGGCCATAGTCTATGCCCAGAATTCGTGCCATAGCCAGTTATCAGCCTTTCTCCAGTGTGAGCAGGAACTCCTCGTTGTTGCGGGTGCGTTCCAGACGCTCTTTGATAAACTCCATTGCCTCTACCGATGTGCGGTCGCTCAAGAAGCGGCGAATGATCCACATCTTGTTGAGTGTTTCGCGGTCGAGCAACAGGTCGTCGCGGCGGGTGCTTGAAGACATCACGTCCACGGCGGGGAACACACGCTTGTTGCTGAGTTTGCGGTCGAGCTGCAGCTCCATGTTGCCGGTACCCTTGAATTCCTCAAAGATCACCTCGTCCATCTTAGAGCCAGTGTCGATGAGGGCAGTTGCGATGATGGTGAGGCTGCCACCGTTCTCGATGTTACGGGCTGCACCGAAGAAGCGCTTGGGGCGCTGCAGTGCATTAGCGTCGACACCACCCGAGAGAATCTTGCCCGATGCGGGTGCGATGGTGTTGTAGGCACGAGCAAGGCGAGTGATGGAGTCAAGCAGGATCACCACGTCATGGCCGCACTCTACAAGGCGCTTAGCCTTGCTCAGCACCAAGTCGGCAATCTTGACATGACGGTCGGCAGGCTCGTCAAATGTCGAAGCGATGACCTCGGCATTGACGCTGCGGGCCATGTCGGTAACCTCCTCAGGACGCTCGTCGATGAGCAGGATGATCATGTAAGTGTCAGGGTGGTTCTCAGAGATTGCGTTTGCGATATCTTTGAGCAACAATGTCTTACCGGTCTTGGGCTGAGCCACGATGAGACCGCGCTGTCCCTTGCCGATGGGTGCAAACATGTCGACAACGCGCTGCGAGATGGTGGGACGGGTGTGCGACACCAGGTCGAACTTCTCCTCGGGGAACAGGGGCACGAGGTGCTCAAAGGGCACACGGTCGCGCACAAAGTCGGGGGTGCGGCCGTTGATCATGAGGACGTCGCACATGGGGAAGTATTTCTCGCCTTCGCGGGGCGGACGTATTGTGCACTCGATTACATCACCGGTCTTGAGGCCATAGGTCTTGATTTGGCTCTGTGCCACATAGATGTCGTCGGGCGAAGTGAGGTAGTTATAGTCGCTTGAACGCAAGAATCCATAACCGTCGGGCATGATTTCGAGGACACCGGTTCCGTTGAGGATACCCTCAAAGCTGTACGGTATAGAAGCATACGGGTTCTCGGTGAGAATCTCACGCTGCATCTGTTGCTGGTTCTTCTTGTTCTTCTTGTTCTTCTTGCCACCCTGCTGTTGTGGTTGCTGAGTGTCGCCCTTGGGCTCCTGGATGATGATGGGAGCCTTAGCAGCCTCTTCGGCGGCACGGCGGCGCTCTTCCTCGGCACGGCGTGCTGCTTCCTCACGCTCACGCTGCGAACGCGGCTTGAAGGTCTGCACACTGCCTGTATTGAAGAACGAGTCAAGGTTCATGGCCTGACGGGGCGCTGCGTTGTCGTCGGTTGCAGCGTTATCGGCTGCCTGGGTGTTGTCGCCATCTACAGGGGTTTCAACAGTCGGCTGCTCGGCAGGCTGCTCGGCCACCGGTTCCTGAACCTCAGCGGCCGGTTGTTCCTCAGCCACCTTGTCGGCCTTGCGTATGCGGTTGCGACGAGGCTTGGCAGGTGCGGGCTCGGCAGCAGGTTTAGGCTCCTCAGATTGAGGTGCGGGCTCAGTTTGAGCCTCAACAGCCTTGTCCTCGACAGTAGCCTCAGCCTTCTCGCTTGTTTTCTCGGCCTTCTTGGCAGTGGTGCGAGTGCGCTTTTTCTTGGGAGTATCCTCCGCAGGCTTGTCGGCTTGCTCAGTCTTTTCGGTTTTAGCCTTTGTGTCTTTAGTCTCAGATTTCTCTTTCTTCTTAGTTGCCTTAGTTGTTTTTCCTGTCTTCTCGGCGGCATCGGCGGCATCGGCCTTGCGGCGCGATGTGCGCTTCTTGGGTGCAGGCTGCGCGTCACTGGCTGCTGCAGCCTCGGCAATTGCCTGCTGGTCAAGAATCTGGAAAACCAAATCCCCGGCGGGGATAGCATTAATTTTCTTCAGTCCCATAGATTTAGCGAGGTCACGCAATTGTTCCTCACCCATGGAATTCAATTCATCAATGTTATACATATAATAATATTAAAGATAATTCTGGTTATCGTCTACTGCACGACGCGATGTGACGCAACAATGGCTAGTCAGCACAATGTAATGCCTCGTGGTCACACCTTTTTAAATGCGTGCAAAATAAATTTAAATATAAATACTTTTTTTGTAACGGGTCGTTAACGCACTTGCACAACACCCACCCGGCCACCGCTGGCACAAGACATCTTCGTCAGAATGATGCAATATGTAAAAATGGAGTTTTGTGTAAAGATGCTTTTTGACCCTAATGTTTAATATCGATTCAACAACTTTACTGATATTTCCCTTGTCGTTGAAATCTCTTGGGTTCAAATTCTATGCAAAGATAGCACAACTTGGTTATTCCACAAAATATTTGCACAGTTTATTTCGCCAAACCGCCTTTTTAGGCGCAAATTGTGACAGTAGCGCAGGCGGCAGCCCTGTTTTTCAATATTTTTTAGTACTTTTGCAAATGAATAGTTACTACTCAGCAATATATTCTTTTTAGACTAGAAGAACATAAAAACAAAAAAAAGACATGGAACTTTTTGTTCTTTTAGCCCTAAAAGATAAGCGCGAGACACCCCCCATTGGTGAATGGTAACAAATGAAAAAAGCATTTATGAAGATTACTGAGAAAATAAACAAACACATAGAATTGCCCGTGTTTCATCTGGTGGGAAGCGTTGCCGACGAGATGAGCCGCGAGTGCTATGTCGTGGGCGGATATGTGCGCGACATCTTCCTGGAACGTCCCAGCAAGGACATGGACTTTGTGACCGTGGGCAGCGGCATCGAGGTTGCAAAGGCTGTGCACCACCGTCTGGGCAAGGGCAATGCCACACTGGCCGTGTTCAAGACCTACGGAACCGCACAGGTGAAGACTCGCGACGGGCAGGAACTGGAGTTTGTGGGTGCACGCAGGGAAAGCTACAGGCGCGAGTCGCGCAACCCCATCGTCGAAGACGGCACGCTGCAAGACGACCAGCTGCGACGCGACTTCACCATCAATGCCATGGCAATATCGCTCAACGAAGCCACCTATGGCAAACTGCTCGACCCCTTTGACGGCACTGGAGACCTGCAGCGCCGCATCATACGCACACCGCTCGACCCCGACATCACGTTCAGCGACGACCCGCTGCGCATGATGAGGGCTGTGAGATTTGCCACACAGCTGCAATTTGACATCTACCCCGAGACTCTCAAGGCCATACAGCGCAACGCTCAGCGCATCAAGATAATCACCCGCGAGCGCATTGCCGAGGAACTGATGAAAATCATGCGCTCGAGCCAGCCTTCACGAGGCTTCAAGTTGCTCGACCAGTGCCGCCTGCTTCACCTCATCTTCCCCGAACTTGCCGCTCTCAAAGGTGTGGACAACAGCCATGGACGCGGGCACAAGGACAACTTCCTGCACACCATGCAGGTGCTCGACAACGTGGCGGCAGCATCTACCGACGAGTGGCTGCGATGGGCCGCAGTGATGCACGACATAGGCAAACCTGCCACCAAGCGCTGGGACGACCAGCTGGGATGGACATTCCACAACCACAACTTCATAGGCGAGAAGATGGTGCCCAAGGTGTTCGGTCGCATGCGGCTGCCACTCAACGAGCACATGAAGTATGTCAAGAAACTGGTGGGACTGCACATGCGCCCCATAGCACTTGTAGAAGACGGTGTCACCGACTCGGCTGTGCGACGCCTGCTCTTTGACGCAGGTGACGACATCGACGACCTGATGACTCTGTGCAAGGCCGACATCACCAGCAAGAACCAGGAGAAGGTGAAGCGATTCCGCGAAAACTTCGACCTGGTGAAGCGCAAGCTCGTAGACATCGAGGAGAAAGACCGCGTGCGCAACTTCCAGCCGCCTGTCGACGGAGAAGAGGTGATGGTAACATTCGGTTTGGAACCCTCGCGCGAAGTGGGACAAATCAAAGACGCCATCAAGGACGCTATCCTCGACGGAGCCATCTCTAACCGCTATGTGGAGGCCTATGCCTTCATGATGCAACGAGCTGAAGACCTGGGCATTGTCCCCACTCACCGTGGCAAGATGTGTTACACCACCATGGACAGCCCCGTGGGAACACTCACCATAGCAGGCAGCGAGCATGGCATCACACTCATAACCACCGACGACGGCAGCGAGATGCTGCAACAAGTGGGCAAGCAGCTCAAACTGGAAACAGTAGAGTGCGACACTCCGCTGTTGCGACACTGCCGTGAACAGCTGCAGCAGTACTTTGCAGGAGAGCGCAAGGCCTTTGACCTGCCCATCCATGTCAAGGGCACCGACTTCACCACACGGGTGTGGGACGCAATGGCAAAAGTGGAATATGGCACAACCGCCACTTACTCTGCCCTAGCCCAGGCAGCCGGCAGTCCCAAAGGCTACCGCGCCGCGGCACAGGCCTGTCACACTAACCGCCTGATGATAGTCCTACCCTGCCACCGCATAGTAGCCAGTAAAGGTCTGGGCGGATACCGCGGAGGCATTCAGATAAAGGAAAAGCTACTGGAGTTAGAAAAAAAACTCCTTTAAATGGGAGGGTGTCGCAAAATGCCCTTTGCTCGGTCAACGGGCAATGTTGTAGGGACGACACCCTGTGTCGTCCGTATGCTCGGAACGAGCATGATTTGGGACAAGATGTTGTGTTACAGCGCCCTGCGGTCGCTACGGACTACACAGGGGTGTCGTCCCTTCTACATGCTGACCGGGCAAAACGTTGCTTTACGCTTTTTGCGACACCTTCCTTCAGCCGCCAAAAGGCGGCATAGTTAGTTCGTCTCTTCATGAGATACTTCCCGCGGCTCGTCCCTCGCTCCTTTGTCTCTCATTCCGTTCCTCACTTGGCTCCGTTCCTCTATTTTCTTGCTCAAAGAAGAAAGTCGGAAGGACTTTGTGAACTAGGGCACGAGAACCAGGCGGAGGCCAAGGCAGTCGCGGCTGAACTCGGGCGTATTGTAGTAACGAAGCGACGAGCGACAGCCCCCCGCATCGTAGCTCCAGCCACCGCCACGATTCACTCGGTTAGAACCACTGTTAGGTCCGGAAGGATTAGTCTGCGTACTGCCACTGTAGTTGCCGTACCAATCAAAACACCATTCCCACACATTGCCGCTCATATCATAAATACCTAGTTCATTAGGTTGTTTGGTTGCCACAGCGTGTGTCTTGTCTCCGCTGTTTCCGTCATACCATGCTACATCGTCTAACTTATTGCTACCGCTGTATTGGTAGTGATTGCTGTTGTTACCGCCTCTTGCAGCAAACTCCCATTCTGCCTCTGTAGGCAAGCGGAAATCTTGCCCTGTCAGTGAGTTGAGTTTTGAGATAAACTTCTGGCAATCGTTCCAACTTACACTTTCTACAGGAAGGTTATCGCCTTTGAAATCAGAAGGGTTATTGCCCATCACTGCCTTCCACAGAGCCTGGGGTACCTCGGTCTTGCCTATGTAATAGTCGTTTGTGAGAGTAACTTGATGTGTAGGCTTTTCACCATCCCCTGGGTCTTTCATCTCAGGTGTTGCGCCCATGGTGAAGGTGCCAGCCTGTACTTTAACCATTTCATATGTTACACTATCAATATTTAGGACGCCATCGCTGTATGAAGCGTTAGTCCCGCTTTGAATAGCGCCTCCGCTTTGCTTAGAGCTTATGCTATCAGATATATCTCCATTTGAATTTACGCCAATGATTATACCCACTACTGCAATAACTCCAACTAAGCTCCAAATCCATGCTTTCTTTGAACCAGATTTCTTTGCAATATTGCGCGTTTTCTCTTCTGCTTTCTTTATCTTTCGTACTTCTACAGCCTGACGACGAGCTTCTTCGGCTTTATATGCTTGCTCTTCCACGTCGCATATAGTTTCTTCGTCATCTATACTGTATGCAATCCTCGAATCCAATAAAGCAAGGAATGCATCTACAGTCTGTGGGCGTTCAGCACGAATCTGTGTCATTGCCTTCAATACCGCATTACGTGTTGACATAGAATTACTACGAGGCAGAGGTTCCAGAGTTTCTTCCTTCGCCATAAGCAAATTGGCATCAGGTGGAGTTATTCCTGTAAGTAACTTATACAGCGTTGCTCCCAGGGCATAGATGTCGGTAGCAGGAGAGAACTTGGTAAAGCTTTGAGTAGACTGCTCTACCGGAGCATATCCTTTAGTGTTAACCCCCATGAGCGTTGATGTATTCTCGCCACTCTCCATATCATAATGCTTGCTGGCACCAAAATCGATGAGCACGGCATGTCCCTTGGCATCAACCATCACATTGCCAGGCTTGATGTCAAGATGCAATCTATTCAAAGAATGGACATACTTCAACGCATCAGCTACTTGACGGATGTAGTCAACGGCTTCAACCTCTGGCAATGCACCACGCTGGTTCACCATGTCAGCCAACGAATTACCGTCAATATAGTCCATGACATAGTAGGCTGTGCCATTCTCTTCAAAGATGTCATACACCTTCACGATATTAGAGTGGTTCATTTTGAAGATAGCCTTTGCTTCCTCAATGAACTTCTTGCGCAGTTTCTCCACTAGGTCGCGATTGCTCTGCGTCGCAACTTTGATGTGTGAAGTATTCTCATCACGATTGCAGAACACCTTTGGGAAGAATTCCTTAATTGCAACTCGTGTGTCCATCATTGTATGAACACCTTCGTAGGTGTTTCCAAATCCGCCACTACTGATGTGACGAACTATCTTATATTTTCCTCCTTGAAGGAGTGAATTTTGTAATAATGTTTGCATGATTTTCAAAAGCTAATCAATATCAGTTCGACGAATTTAATTGCTTGATTATCTGAAAAATAACAGAACTTTTTGTAATTCAGTAGTGCAAACAAAAACATTCCGCTATGTTCACTGATGACAAAATTACTGAAATTTTCGTAATGTGCGATGAATTCAGCCAAAAATTAAATAAATTCTAAAAAACACTTCACTTGAGGTTACTAATCCCGGCAAACGCAACTATTACCGTGCCACCAGGATGTGCGACTCGGAGGTCATGACTATTCTTATTTTGTATCACAAATCCGGCTACAGGTGCCAGGAACATTATTATATCAGTATCTCCGACGGTCGAAGACCATCGGTTACGATGCAGTGTAACGACTTTCTCGTTATCATAAAATCTACTCAAAACACATCCCAAAATCGCCTGCGGCGTAGCGTCTTCCAGACGCATAGTTTCGGCTTACCGTTTCCCCCAGCACACCTTCGCTACGCTTCGGTGTACTGGGTTAAGCCACAATGTGGGTCATGGCATGGGGTGCAGACCGAAGCTCGCTTCGAGACGGCATCCCATGCCATGGCGCACACTCACGATCCAACTGAGCGTTATCCACTATGACATTATCCTTTTAGGTGGGTTCTATTAATTATGTCGTGGAGATTTTGAGATATGTTTTGAGTAGTTTTTGGGCATGAAGAGGGAGCGAAGCGAGCTTCGTGACCGGCTGAATGTCAAAAACAACCAAAACAGCTGGCTACCGTATTCCATCCCGATGGGATGGTCACGACGTGACACCAACCAGAATTATCAGATGATCTCCTAAAGCAACGTTTTGCCCAGTTGCGGGCAGGTCGTTGATGCATCATCTGCGTTATACCTTAGTTATACTCTTACAAATTGATACACAATGCGTTATAAAAGGTATAACCATAACCTCGCTATGAGTGGTTAATCCTTCCAGGGAATCAGCATTGATGTGTAGTCGGTGGAGCGGGCTATCTGCTTGCCTTTCTCGGTAGCCAGTTTGTCGGGGTCGGGAGTAATGCCCACACGCCACAGGTCGAGGCGGTCAGCGTCAAAGCAAGCGTCAATGGTGGGATTGCCCGTCATGTGCTCGGTGGTGTGTAGCAGGCATGCCTGCTGGAGCATGTGGAACTCGTCGTCGGTGAGCGACTTGAGCAAATTATCCCGGAGCGTCTCTATCCACTGGGCCGAGCGCACTCCGTGCTCCAGGTCAAAGCCATCGTCCTGACGGCAGGCATCGTGCACATAGGCAAACAGGGCTACTACCAGCTCGTTGCACTCAGGGGTAAGCAGCTTGCGTCCGTTGTCATACACGCGGTCCCAGTGACGATAGCCGTGAAGTTCGCCCAATCTCCAGCGCGAGATTACAAACTCCCTTACTTCCTTGACAAGTGCTTCCATATATACGGGTTATTTCTCTGTTTCTTTGAATGTTACGACACGGTTGTAGACATAATTGGCCAGCGTGTAGAACACCATGGCAACGACCATCACGATGTTTTGTCCGGTATTCTTCATGGGCAACCATGATATTTCGGCCATATTCTTCCAGTCAAGCACCTCAAGCAAGAGCCAGCTGACGAAGCCCTGCAATGCCAGGCAAATCAAGAACCCGATGCCGAACAGCAAAGCCTCGCGCTTGACGCTGTTGTGGGTCTTGAACACCCAGTTGCGGTTCCACACAAAACTGTTGATCACACCCAGCACATAGCCTATCACGTTAGCGATGCCATATGACAAGCCCACCAGCGTGTTGAGCAGATAGAATGCAACAAGTGTAATGAGCGTGTTAGATGCGCCTATCACGCCATATTTGAGCAATTGTATCGTAGTTTTTCTTGCTTCGGCTTTATTTATTTTCATACCTGAATATTATTAAGTGTCTTTTATCTCGTCGTTGCCATCGCTAAAGCTATAGTGTATTGCGGGGAACGACCAGTTGTATTTCACAGCCAGGAATCGCAGCACGATGACAAAGGTGGCGCAGCACAGCTGAGGCACGATGGCATTGTAGCCCAGCAGGCCCACCAGCCAGTAGACTATGCCACCCATGATGCATGCTGTGGCATATACCTCCTTGCGGAATACCAGCGGCACCTCGTTGATGAAGATGTCGCGCAGCACACCGCCCATGGCGCCGGTGATGGTTCCCATCATGATGGCCATCCACATGGGGTGACCGGTCATAAGTGTCTTGTAGATGCCCACGTCGACAAAGAGTCCCAGGCCTATGGCGTCAAAGATGTAGAACGTTCCCTCGATGCGCACAAGCCATTTGCTGAATATGATGACGGTGACAAGCCCCACTACTGTGGCTATGACGTAATTCACGTCATCCATCCAGAACGGGTCGACGCCCAGCAGGAGGTCGCGGATGGTACCGCCGCCAAATGCCGTAAGGAATCCTATCGTATAAGCCCCAAACCAGTCAAACTTTTTAAAAGCCGCCAGTCGCACACCACTGATGGCATAAAATGCCGTTGCGATGAGCTCAAGGCTATATTCAAATGTGCCAAACTCTATTCCTACCATAACTTACCTATTGTCGTCATCCCAGCGGGATTATCTCCTCAGGAGCAAGGGTGATGCAGTCCATGCCCTGCTCGGTAACAACATATGTGTTCTCTACACCCACAGCACCTGTGCCGGGAATGACAAACTTGGGCTCAACGGCTATCACGTGGCCCACAGCCAGCACGTCACGGCTGCGCGGAGCCAGGACGGGGGCCTCGTTGATCTCGATGCCCAGGCCATGACCCACGAAACCTGCCTTCTGGCGGTGTCCCATGTAGTAGTCTTCCATGCCGGCCTGCTGCACCATTTCCAGTGCTATCTCATACAGCCGCTTAGCCTCCACACCGGGCTTGCCTTCAGCGGCAAGACGGCAGTTTATGTCGATTGAGAGCTGGTGAGCCTTGAGTGCCAGCTCAGTCAGTTGTCCCACACAGTAAGTGCGCGTCATGTCGGTCATGTATCCGTTGAAGTTGCCGCAGGCATCTACCATGACGGCGTGACCGGGCTCAATGACGGTGCCGTTGGCTCCCACAGGAATCGAAGGGTCCTGCCCTGCCCCGCCCATGGCAAAGTCATAAGGCGTGGGGTTATCGGCATTGTCGCCGGCAAGGATGTTGCCCATGAACAGTTCCATAGACTCGCCGTGTACCCTGAAGATGCCCAGGCATCCCTCAAGGCGCAACAGGCGTTCAATCTCTATCTGCAGCTCCACATCGGTCATCCCGGCCTTATAGATTGCGGGGATGCGGCTGTAAGCCCTGGCATGCTTTAGGCCACACTGGCGCATCAGCTCTATCTCATAACTAGACTTGACAGAGCGCACACTGCGCATGATGGCCGAGCCATCCACTACCTGGGCTTGGGCAAATGCACTGCACAGGCGGTTATAGTCGTTCACACACAGCGAGTCGCACTGCATGGCGAGCTTAGCCGGGCAATAGCCCAGCATGTCTACAATCTGCTCGGGCTTGCGTATGTAGTCCACACCCTCGATGTCATTGGGCCTGCGCACAAAGTAGCGCACCGTTGCGTCACTCGACACCAGCGCATAACCGGCATAGACGCGACCGCTCACATAGTAGAGGCCCACATTGTCAGTAACAAGCATCGCATCGATGCCATGAGCTTGTAGCATGGCAGCAATGCGAGCTATGCGGGACTGCACGTCATTGCGCACACATGACGGAGTGATATTATTCATAAATGCTTTTATAATTAATGTGTGGTGGCTGCACAATCAGTCATCGCACGGAATAACAAGAATTCCCAGATTTTCTATGCCCACGACCTTGTCGCAGCCCTTCATTGCCGGCCACACCACAATACTGCTCAGCGTGTTGGGGTCAACACCCTCGGCTATCGTGGCCTTGACCTGGTAGAAGTTGCCAAATCCCTTGCCGCACCAGTTGCCATAGCTGTCAGAGATGTGTATCTCGGCCTGACGGCGAGTCACCTCATAGTTGGAGTCGATGAGGTCAACTACCAGGTTGAGGTCGCTGTAAGGATACTTGTTGGTGTGGCGCACGGCAAGCACTACGTCGCACTTCTGGACTGTAGAGTCGGCCAGGTGTGGTTTAAATCTCAACGGCAGCGAAGAGTACCACCCCTCAGTGGGTAAGGTGCGGAAATCGCTATAAGGATAGCGCTCGGGCGAACAGGCGCCCAAGGCCATCAGCATCATCACAACTGCTACAACAGCAGCCGCAAGGTTAATCCTTGGGCTGTTGCTGCGAGTTGTTAGCTTCGTTTTTATTTCCGTTGCCTTTTTCATTCTTGCGTTTGTTTTGTCCCTGATGACGGGGGCCTCCGTTGCTGTGGCGGCGTGGACGGTCGTTGCGCTGAGCGTTAGCATTCTCGCCGTTGGGATTGGGCTGGCGACGCTGCTGGCGCTGTCGTGGCTGGCGCTGCTCGGTTGCCTCGCCATTAGCTGCAGGCTGCTGGTTGCCATCCTGCCGACGCTGGCGGTCACCGCGCTGACGCTCACCGCGGGGTTTGTCACCACGCTGGCGCTCGCCTCTTGCTTCGCGTGAGCGTTCTTTGCCTTGTCCCTCGGCCGCACCGTCGTTGCCTCCCTGGCGCTTGTTCTTGCTCTTTTTCTTCTTCTTTTTGTCAAAGCGATTGATGGCATCCTGTCCCAGGATATCGCCAAATGCCTTCTGCTCAGCCTTCTGGGCATCATCGTCAAGCGAGAGCTTGTCGGGCTTGATGCCATTGCGGTTGAGCGCCATCACCTCAAATACTCTGGCGGCAGGCAATGTCACCACGTTCACGGGCATGTTCTTGTCAGTAGAATACATGATCTCGCGCTTGATGACGTCGGCCTTGAAGTAGTAATAGAGTCCGTCTTTGGTCTCCAGTATCACGTCGCGTGTGGGCATAGACTTAGAAGCCTCGACATAGGTGTCGACCTCAAAGTTGATGCAGCACTTGAGCTTGGCGCACTGTCCGGCCAGTTTCTGCGGGTTGAGAGAGATGTCCTGGAAACGTGCGGCACTGGTAGCGACCGAAACAAAGTTGGTCATCCAGCTGGCACAGCACAAGGGGCGACCGCAGGGGCCTATACCGCCTATGCGTCCTGCCTCCTGGCGGGCACCTATCTGTTTCATCTCGACGCGTATCTTGAACACATCGGCCAGCACCTTGATGAGCTGGCGAAAGTCGACACGCTCGTCGGCAATATAATAGAAGATGGCCTTGTTGCCGTCACCCTGATACTCCACATCGCCTATCTTCATCTTGAGACCCAAGTCTACGGCGATCTTGCGTGAGCGTATCATGGTGTCGACCTCACGGGCCTTGGCTTCTTCATAACGCTCCAGGTCCTGCGGCTTGGCCTTGCGGAACACGCGCAGGATCTCGGCGTCGGGACGCAGGTTGGCGCGCTTCATCTGCAACTTCACCAGCCGGCCTGTCATGGCCACCTCGCCTATGTCGTGACCGGGATTGGCCTCCACAGCCACCATGTCGCCCTGCTTGAGCGACAGGTGTGAAGAGTTGCGATAAAAGCCACGGCGGGTGTTCTTGAAGTGTACCTCAACGATATCAAACTCGCTATCGTTGCCGGGCACATCCTCAAGCCAGTTGTAGCTGTGCAGATTGCAACGGCTACCGCAAGCGCCATCGCAGCTGCAACCGCCCTCGCAGTTAATGCATGCACTGGCGTTAACAGCCTCGTCCTTTACCTTTTTATTATTGTTATACTCGTGGTTCATAACACACACAAACCTTACTTAGCATAACTTACGGCACGAGTCTCGCGGATGACGGTGATGCGCACCTGTCCGGGATAAGTGAGCTCGTCCTGAATCTTCTGAGCGATTTCGTTAGACAGTTTCTCAGTCTCGGCATCAGTAATCTTGTCGGCACCCACGATGACGCGGAGTTCACGACCTGCCTGGATGGCATAAGTCTTGACAACGCCGGGATAGCTCAAGGCGAGGCGCTCAAGGTCATTGAGACGCTTGATGTAAGCCTCAACCACCTCACGGCGAGCACCGGGACGTGCACCAGAGATGGCGTCGCACACCTGGACGATGGGGGCATACAGGCTGGCTGCCTCTTGCTCGTCGTGGTGGGCACCTATGGCATTGCAGATGTCGGCTTTCTCCTTGTACTTCTCAGCAAGCTTCATACCCAGGATTGCGTGCGGCAGCTCGGGCTCGTCGTCGGGCACCTTGCCTATATCGTGAAGCAATCCGGCACGGCGTGCCTTCTTGGGATTGAGACCCAGCTCGCTTGCCATGACGGCACACAGGTTAGCAGTCTCGCGTGAGTGCTGCAAGAGGTTCTGACCATAGCTAGAGCGATATTTCATCTTACCGATGAGACGAATGAGCTCGGGGTGCAGGCCATGGATACCCAGGTCAATGGCGGTGCGCTTACCAGCCTCGATGACCTCTTCCTCAACCTGGCGGCGAACCTTAGCCACCACTTCCTCGATGCGTGCGGGGTGGATGCGGCCGTCGGCAACCAGCTGATGCAGTGCCAGGCGGGCAATCTCACGGCGCACGGGATCAAAACCTGAGAGCACGATAGCCTCGGGGGTGTCGTCAACGATGATCTCGATGCCGGTGGCTGCCTCCAGGGCACGGATGTTGCGACCCTCGCGACCGATGATGCGGCCCTTGATCTCGTCATTCTCGATGTGGAACACTGTCACTGCATTCTCGATGGCAGTTTCAGTGGCTACACGCTGGATAGTCGACACGATGATGCGCTTTGCTTCCTTGTTGGCAGTGAGCTTGGCGTCGTCCATGATGTCGTTGATGTAACTGGCTGCAGCGGTCTTGGCCTCGTCCTTGAGACTCTCCACGAGTTTCTCCTTGGCCTCTTCGGCGCTCAGTCCGCTCACGCGCTCCAGGGTGTCGCGCACGCTGCGTTCCATCTTCTCCACCTCTTTCTTATAGTCATCGAGCACGCCCTGCTGATGCTCGAGGTTAGACTTCAAGTTGTCTACCTCGTTGCGCTTGCGCTGCACGTCGGCCTGCTGCTGGTTGAGCTGCAGCTCACGTTGCTTGAGCTTTGCTTCGCTCGACTGCACCTTTGACAGGCGGGCGTTAGCTTGCTTCTCGGCTTCGCTCTTGATTGACATTCCTTCTTCCTTACCCTTGATGACCTCGTTGTTCTTCAACACCTCAGCCTCAAGCTTAGCCTTCTCGATAATCTCGTTGGCTCTTGATTTTGCATTGCGTTTAGCCAGCATCTGGGCGATAACCACACCCACTGCGAAGGCTACAACTGCTGCAATTGCGGCATAAACAAATTCCATGTATAAAAATTATATGTAAATAAAATATTAATAAAAAATGCACTACTCACACGCGGCTAGCCGCACCCAGCCAAGGGCGGCATACAATCCACAATGAGTGTGCAGGAACCTAAAATCTCTAAAAATCAAGTCATTGACTGACCGTCGACAACGCAACCTTGCATGGGGCCTCTAGAGCCCCGGGGTCACACATCAACAACTAAACTGTCCAGTTCTTTTTCAAACTTCTGTAGAAAGTTGTTGGCACCTTTGTTAGCAGCATACTCGTCAAAGTAGAGCTGTGCAAAGCGGAACGCCACACGAGCCAATACCTCGGGCGACGAACCCTTGTCGGCAAACTGTCGCATCCACTTCTCCCACAAGGAGTTGACGAGACGCTCTGCTTCGCGGCAGCGCTTCTCATCGTCGGGGCTGATATTGAGAGGGATGGGCCTCACGTCAGCCAGATGCAACCATATTTCCTTTTTTCCGTTGTTTGCCATTATCGTTGTTGTCATGCATTAAGCTGGTTAATGCACTTGTCAATGTCCCGCACTATCTTGGATATCAAACTCTTGCCTTGCGCCACAGTCTCGGGGGTGGGCGCAATGGTGTGGGCCATGCGCAAGTACTCGTTCTCGCGCTTAACTGCCTCTATTTCCATGCGCAACTGCTCGTTCTGGGCACGCAACTCCTCGTTTGCCTTGTCGGTTTGCTCTTTAGCCGCAACGATAGCGCGGTACTTTTCTACCAGCACCTTGCTTTTGCTAATGATGCGTCCTAGCGTGTCGTTGAGTTCAGTTGCCATTGTTATCCAAGTTTTGCACAAAAGTACAAAAAAATCGCGAAACAAGCGCAATAATATCTTCAAATAATCAGCAAGCGAGCAAAAATAAGCCGTCAGCATCATTTTTTTTGCGATTGTAGACTGATAATTGGACTTTACTTAGTAATTTTGTGCACAAATATGAAAGGACTGGTAATCAAAAACACAGGAAGCTGGTATGTGGTGAGATGCGACGACGGCACACTGCACAACTGCAAAATCAAGGGAAACCTCAGGCTCAAGGGGTTCCGTTGCACTAACCCCGTAGCCGTGGGCGACATCGTCAACATCGAGACAAAAAACGACGGCACAGCCTTCATTCGCTCTATCGACGAGCGACGCAACTACATCATCAGGCGAGCCAGCAACCTGTCCAAGGAGTTCCAGATCATTGCCAGCAATCTGGACCAGGCGGTGCTGGTGGTCACCCTTGCCAACCCCGTCACAAACACTACTTTCATTGACCGCTTCCTCGCCACCTCTATGGCCTACAATGTGCCCACAGTGATAGCCATCAACAAGATTGACCTGCTCACTCAGGACGACGACGCGGCGCTGCTCGAGGCTGTCACGGCACTGTATCGCGGCATAGGATATGAAGTGATTCAAATGTCGACAAAAACCGGCGAAGGACTGGACGAACTCAAGTTGTCACTTAATGGCAAAACTTCTTTACTTTCGGGAAACTCCGGCGTGGGTAAAAGCTCCATCATCAACTGCATGGTGCCAGGCGCCAGACTGCGCGTGGGAGACGTGTCACAGTCGCACCACACCGGCATGCACACCACCACATTCAGCGAGATGCTCGACCTGCCTCAAGGCGGATGCATCATCGACACTCCGGGCGTGAAGGGGTTTGGCACCATCGACTTCAAGCGTGAAGAGGTGGCCCACTACTTCCCCGAGATCTTCGAGATATCTGACGGATGCCGGTTTGGTAACTGCACCCACACACATGAACCCGGATGCGCTGTGCTCAAAGCAGTGGAGCAGCACTACATCAGCGAGTCGCGCTACAACAGCTATCTGAGCATCATCACCGACGACCCCGAGGACAAATACCGCAAGGCATTTTGACCCGGACCACTCGCCACGATTCAATCCATAAGACTATAAGGGCACAGCATATAATATAGGACCGAGACAAGGATCAGTATCTATGCAATCGGTTGCATAGACAAATAAACATCATCTAGAAAGCTTATCTTGTGCAAATGCTGCTTTTTGTGTAATTTTGTAGCGTTGAAGCACAAGAATACTACAAGTGGTGATAGTGCTGAAACTAAAAAAAGCACACCATCACAATGGTGTGATAATCTAATTACTAGTATTAATTTTAATTATTATGAACGTAGAAACTATTGGTTTGTGGGCAGGCGCTGCTTGGAACGCTCTTAACGACGCTAAAGGCTCACTGAACATGAAGGCCCTGAAGAAGGCCACCAAGCTTAAGGAAAAAGAAGTTTACGCAGCAATCGGCTGGCTTGCTCGCGAGGGTAAAGTAAACGTAAACGAAACTGAAACTGAGGTTGAAGTTACACTTATCTAATTATTTATTAGAAAGTTACAAGATTAACGAAGGTCTTGCACCACAATGGTTGCAAGACCTTCTTTTATAGTGTACTGAGTGCATGGTGGCATCACCCGGCTGAGGGTATATAGATTTTTTTCTATATAATTTTGTTGTGTTTGCAAAATTATCACTAATTTTGTAATAAATAAACACGTAAACACCTGTTATGAAATTATACAAAGCTAATATACTGTACACTCCCTCACCCACTCAGCTCGAGACTCTGCAAGGAGGATACATCGCAGTTGACGACAACGGACTAGTAGAAGGCACCTATGCCTCACTACCCGACCATCTCAAAGATTGCCAGGTAACCGACCTGGGCGACCAGTTGCTCATCCCTGCCATGAACGACCTGCATCTGCACGCACCGCAGTACTGCAACACTGGCATGGCAATGGACATGCGTCTGCTCGAGTGGCTCGAGACTTACACTTTCCCCGAGGAGAACCGCTTTGCCGATACACACTATGCACAGCGCATCTACAGCCGCTTTGTCCACGACCTGTGGCTCAACGGCACCATGCGCAGCGCCATTTTTGCATCTATACATCCGCAGGCAACAACACTGCTGGCCGACCTCATCAGCAACAGCGGCATGGGCGCAATGGTGGGACTCGTGGGCATGAACCGCAACTGCCCCGAGTATCTGCAAAACACCACACAGAGCGTTGTCGACGACATGAAACAACTCATCAATCACCTCAAGGACAACCCCAGGGTCAAGCCCATACTCACCCCACGCTTTGTGCCCACCTGCACCGACGACATGCTCGACGCAATGGCACAGCTGGCACAGGAATATAACCTGCCGGTGCAGTCGCACCTGAGCGAAAATCCCAGCGAGATAGAATGGGTGAAGGAACTGCAGCCCGAGAGCGCAAACTATGGCGACGCATATTATCGCCACGGCCTCTTCGGACACACCCCCACCCTCATGGCCCACTGTGTGTACACTGACGGCGATGAGATGGAACTGATGGCACGTCAGGGCGTGGTGGCAGTGCACTGCCCCACCAGCAACAGCAACCTGGCATCAGGAACGGCCCGCGTGCGCCATCTCCTTGACGGCGGCGTGAAGGTGGCACTGGGCAGCGACATCTCGGGCGGAAACACCATGTGGATGATGGCCGTGATGCAACATGCCATGCAGGTGAGCAAGATTGTGCACGCTCACACACAGGGCAACGAGCACTTCCTGTCGCTCAACGAGGTTATGTGGCTGGCCACTAAGTCGGGCGGCTCATTCTTTGGCAAGGTGGGGTCGTTTGAACCCGGCTATGAGTTTGACGCCATCGCCATCGACGACAGTCAGCTCGCGGCCTGCGGCAACTACACGCTGGCACAACGCCTCGAGAGATTTATCTACCTGGGAGCACCCACTCACATCACCCACCGCTACTGCAGCGGCAAGGAGGTGGACGAGCCCACAATCATAGCTTAACACCCGTGCAACCGCACTCCTATAAAGAACAAGACGCATGAAGAGATTTGCCGCAGCCATCGCCCTTTCGCTAGCAGCCGTGTGTGCCTGGGCTCTCACGACAAGCGACATTGACGACTACATGCGCGGCGACGTCAACGGCAACGGCGTGGTAGACATCACTGACGTGAACATCATGCTCAACATCATCCTTGACAAAGACGATGCCGCCAGATATGACGGACGTGCCGATGCCAACTGCGACGACTCGGTCGACATCAATGACCTCAACACGCTGCTCAACGACATCCTTACACAGCCCCAATGCCTCGAATACACCGACATTGAGACCTACCGCCACATGGGCCTTATGTTGCTGGAAATCAACACCGTGGACGGCGAAATGCCTACCTGCGACATGGTTGACCATCCTGAGGGGGCATTCGGTCACTCGATTACAAATGCCACCAAGGTGCGAGGGCGGCTGGTGATGTCAATGATGGGCGACACAATCTATGACAGCGGCGACTATGAGGACGGAGTGAGAGGAATGACAATAAAGATTAACGGCAACACAAGCGTCAGAAACACCAGCAAACCATACAAAATCAAGTTACAGAAAAAAGCCGACCTGCTCATGCGGGGCGACTCGGCTTACTGCGACAAGGAGTGGCGACTCATCAGGGACGACATGGCCCTCAACACCATGCTGGGACTCAAAGTCAACGAACTCATGGGCATGCCATGGACACCCAGATTCCTGTGGTGCAACGTGTTTATCAACGGAACCAACCAGGGGACTTACCTGCTCATAGAGACAATAAAGCGCAACACAAAGTGTAGGATAGACGTTGACAAGACCGGATTCATCATTGAGCGCGACGCCTACTGGTGGAACGAGGACGTTTACTTCAAGTCTACATATTTCAATGACAACCGTTACGGCTGGACATTCAAGTACCCTGACAGCGACGACGTGACACAAGAGCAGATTGACTATATACAGCAATGTATAAACCAGGCCGAACAGGCCATTAGCGACGGCACTTATCCCGCATTCATCGATGTGGACTCGCATGCGGCTTGGCTGCTGGCTCACGACATACTGGGAACATGGGACAGCGGAGGCTCTAACCTCTACTTGACAAAACATGACAACACACCGCAGTCTAAACTGGCGATGGGATGCCTGTGGGACTTTGACTCTAACATGGGCATGGGCATCAACTCATGGTCGCGCTATCACACCGCCCCCGACTTTTACTTTGCCATGTTGTTCAGCAACAGCAACGACGCCTTTGCACGCAGTTACCGCGCCAAGTGGGACCAAGTCAAGAAATCACTGCCACAGGAACTCACCCTTTATTTAAAGGAATTTGCTTCCTCCCCCACTGCCTATGCAATAGACTTGTCACGCATCTATAGGGCCAACTACTACAAGACCTACCGCCGCACGGTGGAACAAAATGTCAACACAATAAATGAATATATGGAGGCACACCTCAAGTGGCTGGACCAGCGCATGGCCGGCAACTAACCTCTCACAAGGCATCCCATATACAATGTGTAGTGCCTCAAAGGCAGGATTGCCTAGTCAGCAAGATGTCTGGAGTATTCTTTAGGAGTAACACCCTTGATTTTTACAAAAGCCTTGTTGAAGTTGCTGCGGTCAGCAATGCCCACCATTTCGCCAACCGTACCCATGGGATAACCAGGATGCTGGGCTATAATCTCGCAGGCATACTCAATGCGCAGCTTGGTGCGCCACGAGCGGAAGTCAGTGTCATGCCGGTCCTTGAAGTAAAGCCTGAAAGCCGATAGGCTCACGCCCATCTCGCTGGCTAGTTCCTCTGACACCAGGTCGTTTTTCACAAATCCCTTTTTCTCTACCCACTGTGCAAGGTTGCGTTCCAGCACATCAAGCTGTCCGTCGTCCTCGGCGACTTCAACATCCTGTGCATTTCCTTCTTCTACCCTGCGCACAATCATCATGTTGTAATTGCAGTAGTTGACAAAGCACAATGTCACATAGCAGTAGAACAAAGCAGCAATAATCATCCACAGGTCGTACACGGCAACGGGAGCAAAGACTACCACACACACGCTGATGCCCAGCAGTGTCACCGAGCACAAGAAACGCTTTATCCACCTGTAGTTGTAAGCACTGTCCTCGTCAGTAATTTCGTCGGTCACCTTGACCAAATTCTTGTAGCGGACTCTGAAGTTGACTATGTAATAGGCCATGAGCGAGCCATACAGCACCAGCGACACTACAAGGCTCATGATAAACTTGTCAGGGAACATCAGGAGTGCCCCAATCATCTGGACCGCATTGGCCAGCAGTGCACACAATATCACAGTCACCGTCTTGCGATGCAACGAATCGGGAGACATGAGCGACATGCCGGTGCAATAGAAAAGCAACGCCTGCAGGCTACCGCTGATGATGGTGCTGGTCTGGATGATTTCGGGTCTAGCAGGCAAATTAAACAACACGGTCTTGAGGCACGACACCCCCACGGCAGCAAAAATCAAGGACATGAACACACGGCAGCGTCTCACATGCTTCCACTCGGGAAGATGCTGTATCTTTATCATTGACATGAACCCCGCCGAGGTCAGAAATGAGAATGCCGCAATGCTATTTACTACCTGATGCAATTCCATGAGGACAAAATTACGACTTTTTCTTGGCATATGCAAAGCTCTGACAATCTTTTTAATACAAAATACCACATAAAATACCACAAGCTATTTTGCGTTTTATTAAATTTTATTTAATAACTTTACGTTGAAAAGATATTCCCCATTGTTTTGGCGAAATGACAAATCAGTAAATAACTCTAAAAACTATTGATATGAAACAGCTACTGACATTTATCGCACTTGCTGTGGCTTTCTTCTCAGCACATGCACAAAGCAACGTCTATCCCGTGGACGACGTGAACTATGCCGTTAACAACACCAACCACACCGCCACTGTTGTGG
>JAKSLZ010000034.1 GCA_024400935.1 Muribaculaceae bacterium
AGGTCGGAAAACGAAAGTAGGAAGAAAACTACTTCGTTTTCCTCCTACTCGATTCTATGTGCTATGTTTGCAGTGTTTTACAGAGTGGTGGTGTAGGACATTACGTTTTGTGAGAAGGTGTGGGTGTAAGTGAGGTCATGGGCGAGTCCCTTGACTATCTTCAGGCCCATTGAGTCATCGCCCTCGTCGGCGGGTTGCAATGTGGGGTTGAAGGGTCGCCCGTCGTCGTGCAGCATCACTTTCACTTGCTTGCCTGTAGCCGACACGCGGATGTCGATGCACGATGCTGTGCCGTGCTTGATGGCATTCTGCACCAGTTCGTCGATCACCACAGTTGTCGCTACCGCCTCCTGGGCTGTTGCCTTGCACTCGTCGGTGAGGAAGTGCTGCACATCCTTCATTGTGCTGTCAAGCTCCTCGATGCGTGCCGGGATGGTGACGTCAAAGAGGTGGTCGGCATTCTTGCGCGGGATGAGCAGGAACGGTGTCATCGACTTGTCAGTAAAATACTTGTACAAAATATACGGAGCAATGACGAGGAGCACCATCACCTGCCCGATGAAGAATCCCCACCAGGGCGAGATGCCGCAAGGATGGGCGCATAGCAGCCAGAACATGGCCATGGGCAACAGCGGCTGGCCTATTGACACGATGAGCGATAGCGTCTTGTGTGAGTAAATCTGATACATGGGGATGAGGATGCAGAATCCCTGCATGAAGATGTTGAACGCATGTATCGCGATGCCCACACGGGCTATCTTCATCGCCTCGGGGTCCTTGATGCCGAAGATGCCGGCAAATGTGCCGGGGAACGCCACCATGAGGGCGACATACACACCCAGACCTATTGCCATGAACGCCATCGCATGACGCGACACGAGCGCCACACCGCGGTTGTCGTCCGAGCCCTTGAGCACGGTGGCCACAGGGGTGTAGGAGTTGACTGTGCCCGAGATGATAATCATCGAGAACGAGAGCAGGGTGGCACACACTGCCATCGCCTCCATGCCGTGAGCACCCATGTAGGTCATCGCAGCGTGGTTAGCGCCGAGCATGCGCACGGCGATGAGCGAGGTGCTGATGCCCATGGGCAGTCCCATGAGCAGCAGTTTGCCCAGACTCGTTGTGCTGAATGTGCCCAGCGAGAACTTTAACGACTCCTTCTCCCTGAAGTGAGAGAGCATGAGCGTCACCGCCACAACGTATGAGATGTTGGTTGCCCAAGCGGCACCCATAACACCCCATCCACAGAACTTCAGGAAAATGAAGCCCAGCACCACGTGGGTGATTTCAGAAGCAATAGTTGCCTTTGTCACTAGCTTGGGCGCGCCGTCCACAGCCACATACATCATGAGGGCAAGCATCAATATCAGCGGCAATGCGCCATAGAGCTGCACGTTGAGGTATTTGCTGGTGTGCACCATGAGCGTGGGTTCGTTGCACAGCAGATGCACCAGCCCGTCGCCGCAAATGAACGGCAGCATAGAGCCCACGAGACCCATCAGGAACAGCACGGCAAACGATGTAGAAAACACGCCGTTGGCCTGACGCTTGTCCTGGTTGCCTATAGCCATGCCCGTGAGCATGGCGCCGCCCTGTGCCACGATGCACGTGAGCGAGAAGATGAGTTGCGTCACAGGCTTGGTGATGTTGACGCCTGCCATGGCGTCGGCACCGATGAAGTGACTCAACATGAGAGCATCGATGAGCGCTCCCGCCTGGCTGCCCAGCACAGTTAGCACCGATGCCAGCAGGAAGCCGTTGAATGCCTTGTTTACAAGTTTTGCACTACGTATCATAACTACTATTACAGTACCGGGCATTCCGGAATCTCCGGACAATCCGGAATACCCAGGATTGTTTTTAATCAAAGAAGTCGAGACCTGCTATCGACTTGATGAAGCGCTCCACATAGTCCCATGAGGTGTAAGCCCACGAGAATCCTAAGCGGTAGAGAGCCTGGGTAGTGAACGAGTTGTCATATCCCAGGTTAACCACCTTGTTGCCGCCGCTGGCAGCGTATGCCATGAGCGGACGCAGGCGCAGGGTCATCTCCTCGTCTTCGGTAGCCTTCTTGATGACGGCGTCAAACTCGGCTTTTTCCACAAACTTGATGTCGCTTCCTATCACGTGCATGCCGCGCAGCACATCGCCCATGGGCAATGTGTGGTTGTTAGTGGGATGGAACACGATGTTCTCGCGTGGAGTGGTTGCCAGCAGCAGGATTGCGCGGCTCACCTCGTCGATGGGCGAGAACTCGCAGGTAAAGTCCATCCACTCATAGGTGCATGCTCCCAGGCTCTGGTAAGCGCGCAGGGTCGACATGAAGTTGTTAGACATGAAGTTCATCTGGAACTCACCGTCGCTGTTGCGTGCCGAGAGGTTGCCCACGCGCATGATCTTGGCCGAGAGGCCGTTGTCGCGCACAGCATCCAGGATGAGACGCTCAGCGTTGAACTTAGAGCGTGCATACTGGTTGTCGAGGCTCTGGCCGTAGTCGAGCTCGCGCTCTATGAGCTTGCGCTTGGGGTCGGGGAATCCGTTCATGCTGTGGCCTGCCACGCTCACGGTCGAGACGTGAACAAGTCGAGATCCGCTTGCCAGACACCACTTCACCAGGTACTCAACCGAGTTGACGTTGACCTCCTCGATGTCGTTGCCGGTAGAGAAGTGCTTGACGTTAGCAAGGCAGTTGATGACGGTGAGGTTCTTGTAAGGCAGCTGCATCACGGCCTCGAGTTTCATCATGTTGGTCTCGATGATGAAGAGTCGCTTGTCCAGGAGCTCTTCAAATGCCTCGTCAAAGTAGTAGTAGAGCATCGAGTGCAGGCGGTCGGCAGCGCTCACGCCGTCTTTGCCGCGCAACGGACAGTAGATCTTACCGTCATATTCCTTGAGCAGGTGATAAAGCACGTGAATGCCCAGGAAGCCGGTGGCACCGGTGAGCAGCACGTCGCCTATGGGCTGGCTCTCGCCATTTATCAGGCTCTGGATTGTGTTGTCCTTGAGCACCGATGCATAGACGTCGGTCGATGCGGTTTCGTCGGCCGGTTTTTCCTCTTGCACGGTCTCGGCGGGTGTTGCGCCCACAAATTCGGCCAGAGCCCTGGGTGTGCTGTGTGCAAATACGTCCTGGAATGCAACCTGATAGCCCAGTTTAGTTGCTTCGATAACCACCTTGATGACCACGAGCGATGTACCGCCCAGTTCAAAGAAGTCGTCGGTGGCTCCCACCTTGTCGAGCTGCAGGATAGATGCGAAGATGTCGCAGAACTGCTGCTCGGTCTCGTTGGAAGCTGCCACCTGGTCGGTCGACTGTGCGATGACAGGATCGGGAAGTACTTTCACGTTAGTCTTGCCGTTGGGAGTGAGGGGGAACTCGTCTACCTGCAGGTAGGCGGTGGGAATCATGTAGAGCGTGAGTGTTTTCTTGAGCTGTGCCTTGAGGTCGGCAATGTCGATCTCGCGGTCGGCGGTGAAGTAAGCGCACAGGTGGTCCTTGCCCTGCAGTTTCTTGATGAGGACTACGGCGCTCTTGATGCCTTCGACCTTGACCATGGTGCTCTCAACCTCGCCCAGCTCGATGCGCAAGCCGCGCAGCTTCACCTGGTTGTCCTTGCGTCCCAGCACCATCACGTTGCCGTCGGGCAGCCAGCGTGCGTAGTCGCCCGAGTGGTACACGCCGTCGACAAATCGCGCTGCGGTCTGCTCGGGCAGGTTGTTATATCCTTTGGCTACCGATGCTCCGCCAATGAGCAATTCACCTATCACGCCCACAGGCACCTCGTTGCCGTCGTTGTCGACGATGAAGTTGGTGTAGTTGACGCAGGGCTTGCCTATGTGGGGTATGTCGCCCACGGTGAGCTCACTCGCATGACTGTTAGCGATGGTCTCGGTGGGGCCGTAGCCGTTGACGATGCGCAGTCGGGGGAATCCCTGCAGCTTGCGCAACAGTGCCAGCGAGAGTCCCTCGCCGCCCTGATAGGCCATGTGCATGTTGCGCTCAAACGCAGCATAGAACACATCGCTCTCGAGCAGCTGCATGAAGCGAGACGTAGTGGCCGTCATGCAGTCTACGTGATACTTGTCGATGAGTGCCGCAAGCGCGTTGGGGTCGTTGCAGTCGTCATCGCCCACGAGCACCAGCGTCTTGCCCAGCATGAGCGGAGAGCCGGTTTCCCACACCGACATGTCGAACGATATGGTGGTGATGCCCAGTGCGGCATGGCACTCGTTCTTGAGGATGCCCTGGATGAGGTTCTTGTCGCAGTGGTAATTGCACACGCCCTTGTGCATGAGCTGTACGCCCTTGGGGGTGCCGGTAGAGCCTGAAGTATAGATGAGGTAGGCCAGATCGTCGGGCTCTACATATACGTCGGGGTTGGTCTCGTCGGTGTTCTTGAGCAGTTCCTCAACGTCAACAGCGCGTCCCGGGAATTCCTCCAGGCGGTCGGCTGTGGTGATGATGAACGGAGCCTCAGAGTCATCGAGGATGTGGTTGATGCGGTCAGTGGGATACTTGGGGTCGCAAGGGATGTAAGCACCGCCAGCCTTGAGTACACCATATTGCGACATGATGAGGCGGCTGGTGCGTGGCAGCAGCAGTGCCACACGGTCGCCGCGCTTGATACCACGCTCGATGAGGGCATGTGCCAGGCGGTTCATGTGGCGGTTGAGCGAGTCATAAGTAAACTCGCCGTCTACAGCAGCCATCGCCAGCTGGTCGCTGTGCTCGGCAACCGACTTCTCAAACAGCTTGTGGTAGAGCTTGATGGGTACCTCGGCACGTTGTGTCTCGTGGAAGGTCGAGATGAGCTGTGCCTGTGCGGCGCTGAGCATAGAAACTTTCTTGACCGGTGCCTCGGGAGCGCTGATGAAGCCTGCGAGCACTGTAGCCATGGCATCGGCAATGCCCTGTGCCAGCTCGGCAGTGTAGCATGAGTCGTCATATTGCATCTCGATGCGTGCGTTGCCGGCAGCGTCTTCCTCGATGCTCACAATCATCTTGAACTTGGGCTGCGGATGGCCAAAGTGGGTGATTTCGACATTGTTGTCGCCCACCTTGAGCGTGCTGTGCATGCCCAGCTGATACTGGAAGAACACGTCGGGGTGCAGGTCGTAGGCAGCCGAGAGCTCGGCAAAGGGGTAGTTCTCATGGGCCACAGCGTTTTCAAACTCGGTGGCGCATGCCTTGATATAGTCTTTGACGGTGCTGTCAGTGAGATGAGTAGTCAGGGCAATGGTGTTGACAAACATACCCACGGTGTCGCTCACCTTGACGTTGCTGCGGCCGTTGGAGATGGTTGCCATGCACACGTCGGGGGTGTTGCAGTAACGGCTCACGGTGTAGCCTGCGGCTGCAAGGAACAGGGCTGCGGGAGTGATGCCCAGTGAGCGTGCAAACTCGCTTGCTGCCTTGATGTCAACGGGAGTGGATGCCATGGCTAGCATGCCTTGCACGTCCTCGCCGCTCTTCACGTCCTCGGGGATGCAGCTTGCTCCGTCCACTGTGGCCATGCGGCCGGCAAAGTATTCTTTAGACTGAGCAAACGCCTCGGTTTCACGGCTGGCTTTCTCGTCGGCCACATAGTTGATATAGTCATATTGCTCGCCCTCGGGCTTAGTGCCGTTGAGAGCTGCAACGAGCTGGTTGCTGAAGATGCCCAAACTTGAGCCGTCCATCACCAGATGGAGGAAGTCGGCCAGCAGCTTCACGCCGCTGGGGGTAGAAACTGCGGTGAGGCGGTAGAGCGGACCTGCAGCGATGTCAAATGGCTGAACATAGCCCTCTTTCATCGCCTCAAACTCCTCGTCGCTGTCAACGCTGGCAGTGGCGACCACAGCCTTGACGTTATCAGGGATAACCTGCACAGCCTCGCCGTCCTGCATCTCGAAGTGTGCCGAGAGGATGGGGTGGGCCTCCACAACCTGCGATGCAGCCTTGACCACATCGTCGACGGTCACCTCGGTGCCCAGGTCATAGCAAGTGGGGATGTTATAGGCCACGCTGTCAGGGTTCTTCATGATGTCGAAGTAAACACCCTGCTGCGGGTAGCTGAGCGTTGCCACGCCGCCATTTCCCGCCGTAGAAGCGGCGGGCACATTGCCGTTAACGTTAGCGTTAGCGTTTACGTTGCCGTTAACGAACTGTTCCACCACGGCATTAGCAATGGTGCGTATTGAGCCGTCTTTGCCCAGTGTCTTGGCGTCAAGGCTCACGCCATAGCGCTTGTAGACGAGCACGCTCACCTTGATGGCAGTAAGCGATGTGAGGCCTATGCGGCTGAGCGGTGTAGTGAGGCCAAAGGCGTCAGTACCCAGTGCCGAAGCGATGATTTCCTTGATTTCGGTCTCCAGCGGGTTGAGTTCGATGTTGCTGCTGTCCTCGCCGGTTGCATCTTCGGGACTTGCCTCGGGAGTGGGCAGTGCCTTGCGGTTGATCTTGCCGTTGGGCAGCAGTGGCATTGCCTCGAGATGCATGTAGATCTCGGGGTGCATATACTCGGCCAGACTTGATGCCTCGATGTGCGCGGCCAGAGTGCTGTCGGTAACGGTAGCACCATCCTCAAGGGTGTAATAGAGCACCAAGTGGCGCTGTCCGTTTACTTCGCGCACCTGCGATGCGGCTTGCCTGATGCCCTCGCAACTCGATGCCACGGCGTCGATTTCGCCCAGCTCGATGCGATAGCCGCGCAGCTTCACCTGTCCGTCGATGCGTCCCAGGTATTCTATCTGTCCGTCAAGGTTGTAGCGGGCAAGGTCGCCAGTGCGGTACATGGTTTCGCCGCCACGGGTCACAAACACCTCGGCGGTCTTCTCGGGCAGCTGCCAGTAGCCGCGTCCCACCTGGATGCCGGCTACAACGAGTTCTCCGGCAACGCCTTGGGGCAGCATCACGCCGTCGGGCGACATGATGTAGCAGCGCATGTTGGGCATGGGACGGCCTATGGGGATATTGTCATACACTTCACCGGGATTGATGGTGAAGGTAGTAGAGTCGTTGGTGCACTCGGTGGGGCCATAGAGGTTGATGATGGTCATCGAGTCGCTGCTCACGCCCGACAGTTTCTCGCCGCCGGCGGTGATGAAGCGCAGCGGCAGCTCGGGGAATGAGTTGATGAGCAGCATCATGAGCGATGTGGTGCCGCCGGTGCCGTTGATCTTGCGCGAGGTGATGAAGTCGGCCATGGCCTGCAGGTCCTTGCGTATCTCGCTGGGCATGATGTGGAGCTGTCCGCCGGCTGTCAGGATGGGATAGATGTCGCCTATGTGGGCGTCAAACGAGAACGAACGGTGGCTCGCGGTGCGGTCCTGGGCAGTGAGTTTCTCGATCTTGACCATGCTCCAGGTGAAGTTCATGAGGCCTGCCTGGTGCAGCATCACGCCTTTGGGCTTGCCTGTAGAGCCGCTGGTGTAGATCATGTAGGCCAGTGACTGCGGTGTAGCGAGAGGCTCGACAGGGGCAACGGCTGCGTTCCAGTCGATGTCGTCGAGGAAAATGACCTTGACGCCGTCGGTCGAGAGTCCGCCCTCGGCAAGTTTTGCCTCGAGCACTGCATGCTTGGTGACGAGCACCTTAGCCTGTGAATTCTCGAGCATGTAGGCGAGTCGCTCGTTGGGATACTCCACATCAAGTGGGGTGTAAGCGGCTCCGGCCTTGTGTATAGCGATAACGCTGAGGGGGAACTCGATGGAGCGGTCCATCATGAGCGCTACAAACTGGTCGGGCTCAACTCCGCTGGCTATGAGCTGTGTGGCAAGGATGTCGCTGCGGCAATCCAGCGCGCCGTAGGTGATCTCGGCATCGCGGTCGCTCACGGCAACGGCATCGGGCTGCTCGGCCACGCGCTGCTTGAACACGTCGACAAACGTCTTGCTTGTGTCGTAGTCCATCTCCTCGCCTGCCGACAACGCCTCGATGCGTGCCTTGTCGTCGGCATTGAGCATCTCTATCTCGCCCAGCGTGCCGGTGCAGGTTGTAAGACCGTTAGCCACGCTCTCGAAGCAGCGCACCAGCTGCGCGATGAAGTCATGGGTGTATTTGCCGGTGTTGTACGACACCTCGAGAAGGTAATAGCCTTCAGGGGCCAGACGCAGTTCAAAGTTGATGTTGAAGCCCGGCTCATGCTTGCGCAAGTCTAAGAAATAAAGGTCCTCGCCCTCAATGCGGAGAGGTACGCTGTTTACAAATCCCTGGAACACGAAGTTGACCGACACGTCGAAGCTGGTGGCATGACAGAAGTCGCCAAACGAATAGGCTGCCGAGTAGCGTCGTGAGTCATTGGTCTGGCGGTCGGAGTCGATGAGCAGCTCGTCGACGGTGCGCGCGGGTGAGCAGTCGAGGCTCACGGGCAGAGTGCGCACGAGCATGTCGATAGTGCGGGCCGTGCGGTTGTCGTCGCGGCCAGAATGTACTGTGGCGTATGATGCACGGGTCTCGCCGCTGAGGCGCGACAGCATCAGCGCAAACGCAGCGTTGAAGAACGTTGACTTGGCGGTGCGGTTGCGGCGCGTGGCCGTGCGCAGTGCCTTCTGGTCGATATCGAGGGGGAAACGCTCTTTGCAGAACCCTGTGAGACCATTGCTAACCGATGCTATGGGCGACGGGCGCTCCACGCCGGCATATTCGTTCTCATACCACTCGCTGGCCTCGCGCATGAAGTCACTGTTGCGCACCTCCTGTTCGAGTTGCGACACGTCATGGCCGGTGAAGGGTTCGGCTTCAAGCGTTTCGCCGGCATAGCCCCTTGATATCTCCTTGGACATGATGACCACACCAGTGCCGTCAAGCACCACGTGGTTTATGTTAAAAAAGAGATATGCACCGCGAGAGTCGCGGTAGATCGCAGCCTCTGCCAGGTCGGCCCCAAGCAGGGCATAAGAACCGCCTAATGTAAGCTTGAAAGTGTCGAAATCATCAACGTCAATGATGGGACACTTGAAAGGTGCGTCATTGTCTTCCATACACAGGTCGCCGTTCTCGTCGGTGACGATGTGCCCTTTGACATAAGGGTGAGCCTCAACAAATGCCTCAACGGTACGCGCAAGGCGGTCGAGATCGGTCGAAGCCGGGAGTTCAAAATAAATGGGATTATTATAGTTCTCGTCCTCGGTCTGGTTAATCGAAGCCAGGTAGATACCGAGTTGAGACTGGGAAAGTTTCGTTCTCATGCCGTAAAACTATAAGATATTAAACATTGAATCAAGCTTAGTGACCTTGAGAATCTGCATGATCTCGGGGTGTACACCTTTTAGGGCTACCTTCTCCTTGGTTGCCTTGCGAATGACAAGCAACAAACGGATGCCCGACGAACTGATGTACTCAAGTTGGCTTAAATCAATGACTATGCTTTTATCTTTAAGTTCAGGAGCGATATCTTGGATCTGTTGAGCGATATTTTGTGCAGAAGAGGTGTCAAGTCGACCTGCAAAAGTGAAAACATATTCGTTTTCGAATTTGTTTATTTCGAATGTCATAATCTCAGTATATACAGGGTTAATAATTAATGCAAAAATAAATATTATATATTTATTAACCAAATAATGTGAGTGAAAAATAGACCCTGTTCATTCGTGGCACCCCCTGCCGGTCCCTACTCAAAGCGCCCTGGCTGTCTTGTTCACCATCGTTTCCGGCTCCATTGTCCACGGCTCGTTGCTGATCGAGGCCGCCATCGTGTTGAGTGCGTCACACTGGCTGCGAGTTATCGTGCGTTTCTCTGTGTGGTGAGGCCATGGGGCGAGCATCAGCAGCAAGCCTTTGGCACATGCCTCAAAATACTTTCCCGGAGGTTTGTACAGCGGCGGGAAGCCGTTCTCCAAGATTACAATTAAAGGTTGCCCGGCATCAAGCGCAGCGCGGGCTATATCCTTCTCTCCCTGTGATATGCAAGGGCTCACCACGACGCCTCCTTTCTTGCCTCGGTCCAGAAAATACTCCTTTTGTCGTTCTATCAGCTGCAAGTTTTCGGCGGTCTTGTTGTTGTGGCATCGCACCTGCATCCTCACTGGTCGGTCCAGAAGCCACCGGTTGCCCAGGGCGGCATACTTCACCCCGTTAACATCCAGTTGTGTCACCACCTCAAACAAGTCCCTGTTCTCGCGCTTGATGAGGGCACGGTAAGGGTTGTCCTTAGCATAGTTTACCATCGTGTCCAGCTGGCCGCTGTGCGAGAGAATCGTGTCCTGGAAGTTATCACTGAACAGCGACGGGGGAGATACAGTCCCTTTGGCTCCCAGCCGGCCCATCGCCGTGAGGTATTGCCAGTAGTGTTTATTAGAGCGGTTCTTCACTATGCCCACCAGCTTGCCCAGGTGTTTAGGGATTCGTTTCTTGACAAACAGCACCACGTGCAGGTGCTCAGGCATCAGCTGCAAGTGAATGATTTCTAGCTGGGGGTAGTCTTTGCACAGTGCGTTCCATTCCTGGGCCACCTTCTCGCCGAGGGGAGTGTGGATAAACGATGCAGCCGAGCTGCATCGCACCGAACCCACAGCCGAGCTGAGGGGGGTCTTCCATTCAAGGTGTCCTAGCAGAGGAGACTTCCTGTCGGCAAGAGTGAGCGTGAGCATATAGATGCAGCGAGATTGATAGTCGTGGTCGACCATCCGTCGCATCATGGAGTGTTCTGTTTCATAACGCCACCCCACATTATCTATATATCTTGCACTTTTCTTGCTCAAGTTTTTGTCCATGATGCAAAGGTACATATTATTTGGAAATGAAAAAGTATCCCCCATTAAAAAAGTATCCCCCACTAAATTTCGGATCAGCCATCTACACTCCTGTCAGGTTCAAGGCAGCTCGACTGCCTTGCGTCACCATCTTTCTGTACAAAAAGCAAGTGGTTGACAATCAATTGACTGTCAATTATTTATAGTACCCGCCTGTATAGTTGTTTTCTGACTCTGGGCGGTAGGGGGGGGTGAATAGGACACGATTATTCTGAATGCACCCGCACAGCCCTGATGCTCCTTCCGTAAAAACGTCCGGGGAAGTCGTCCACATAGACACTGCGCTGACCAAAGCCCAGGCTGTAGGCGTCGTAGCTGTAGCTCAAGCAGAGGTCACGCGACCAGTAGTCACCGTAGTAGCCTTCACTGTCGAGACTTGTGCCATTGAAGTAGCCGGCGGCGGGAAGGAAAATACTGTTTCCGTTGCTCTTACTCGTTACTTTGCGACCATAAACGCCGTTCTCTGTCACCCACTCGGAGGTGGTGTAGGCGCTGTTGAAGAGATCCTGTATCTCCTGAATGGAGGGCATGCGCCAATCAGTGCCCCAGTTGGCGGTTGCAGCGTCATCCTCGGGAAGAAGTTCAGTCAGGTTCTTGTAGTTTACGCCGTCAACGGTGGTTCCGATATAGGTATCACCGCTGTACCAGTGGCAGCTCTTCTGGCCGTCGGCAGTGGTGTACTTGGTTACGTATAGCCAGTTGCCCCGACCGGGAGTCATCCACTTATAATGGACCCAGTCAAACGAGTGGGTCTCGCTATTGTCGTAGCCAACGGTCTCCCCCCAGGCGAAATACTTGCCCGACTCCTCGGGCTTAGAGGCTCCCACGTTCCATGAAGCCCACAGCACACCCCCGGGAAGATCAAGGTCAACGTACTTGCGGCCCATCGAGTCCTTGCCCGACAAGTCTTCTCTCACCGTCACTGTGCACTCGGCCTTCACGCCACTGCCGTCTGTCGCGCAGCAGGTGATCACCGCGGTGCCGTTGGCCATTGCGACGATTTGGTCGCCCGACGGACGGACAACGCTCTTATCGCTGCTCTCCCACACCACCGACTTGTTGTCGGCATCCTCGGGAAGAACAGTTGCTGTTATCTGCTTGGACTCACCCGCCGCCATCACTAGGTTTGTGGTACTCAGCTGAATAGAGGTTACGGGCTGAGTAGGGATATTGGTAGTGAGGACATACAATTTATCACCCTTGTCATAGAGGTTGCATATCATGCGGCCGGGCATCAGTTTCTTCACTTCAATCCAGCTAACAGGATTATCAGCGTTGTTATAGAAGATGATGACTCCCTGGTAAGGCAGAAACTCATATGTGATCACATCACCGAATTCTGACACATAATCAGTTGTGCCGTCGGCATTCAGCGTGAAACGCTCACTCTTAGTCAAGTACCAAGTGCCCGCAACACGGTTGTTGTCAACCATATATGGGTCGCCGCCTCCCGCACATACTGGATGGTACGCTTCCCGATGACCGTGTTAACGCTCGAATTCACATCGTCTATATCAAACACACCGTCATCATTCATATCGCCTTTGATAACCTGGGCGTTCAACGACTGGACACATAGTGCACCCATCAGTGCAAATAACAAAAATAATCTCTTCATGACAAATAGCGTCTATAGTTATAACATTTAAACTACAAAGGTACAACGATTAGCCGAAAAACTAAAGACCAAGCAAAAAAACTTTTTCTCACACCATCTACACTCCTGTCAGGTTAAAAATCCGCTGATCCGTTCAAGGCAGCTCGGCTGCCTTGCGTCACCATCTTTCTGTACAAAAAGCAAGTGGTTGACAATCAATTGACTGTCAACCACTTTTTGTGCCCAAGAAAGGACTCGAACCTTCACGCCTTGCGGCACACGCACCTGAAACGTGCGCGTCTACCAATTCCGCCACTTGGGCATTGCGGGTGCAAAGGTACAACACATTTCTTAATTGTGCAATACTTTGCGCTATTTTTTTTGAAAATCGCTCGTTTTTATTTGCTTTTACTTGCCCAACAGCTTGTTGGTTATAGCATTGATGTCGCTGATGTCGATTATTGTGTCGTGGTTTACGTCGGCACTGTAATCATAGGCGTGTGCCCCTGTGCCAGTGACCATGTCTATGCAAGTGCTCACGTCGCTGATGTCGCATGTCTCGTCGCCGTTGACATCGCAGGGCACGATGGCATAGATGTGCCTGAAGCGATACCAGAAGTTGTTATCTTCTTCTTTGTAGCTGTCAAGCAGGTTCTTGGGCACATAGAGCTGTATGGTAAAGATATCGGCACCGCTGAACATGTAGCCCCACGACGAGAGACGTGTATTGGCATTCACATAGATTTTTTTAAGCGCGTTGAATCGATAGAACGATCTGTCGCCGATGTTGCGCAGCGAGTTGGGCAAGGAAAGCGATTCCATGGCTTTGTTCTCACTGAAACCGTATGTTCCCAAGGTGGTGAGTCCCTCGGGAATGGTGAGCGACTTGAGGTTGTTTTCCCTCATGAAGTTCTCGCCTATGGTCCTGAGCGATGACGGCAAGTTGATGTGTTCAATCGCGAAGCAGTTGTACATCACGTTGTTTTCAATTGTAGTGAGGGTGCTGGGCAACTGCACGGTGGTGAGGCTGTTGCAGTAGTTGACGCTGGCGGTGGCCAGGGTCTCTATGCCCTCGGGGATGACGAGCTGTGTGAGTGAATGACAACCGTAGACGGTGTTAGTGGGCAGCGTCTTGATGGTGGGGCTGAGTGTCACGCTCTTGAGGGATTCGCAGTAGTAGAGCAGGCCTTCCTCGAGGTAAGTGACGGGAGGCATGTCAAACGACTCAAGGCCGCAGTGCTCAAAGGCGCGTTTCTCGATTCGTCTTACCGACTGGGGCAGGTTGACCTTCTTGAGTGAGGTGCACTTAGAGAACGCATACTCGCCAATGGTGGTGAGGCTGTTGCCCTGCACGGTCAACGAGGTGATCTTGGTGTTATCGCGGAATGCTTCGTCCCAGATTCCCTCCACGACATATTCTTTGCCGTTGTAGGTCACTTTCTCAGGGATGACCACGTCGCCCGATGTCTTGGTACCGTTCATGAGGTTGCAGGTGGTGTAACTGAGCGAGTACTGGATGCCGTCAATGGTCACAAACTCGGCCCAGCTGCTGATGGCAGTGAGCACAGCCATAGCAATGATGAGAGATAGTTTTTTCATAATATTCAAGTATCGATGTTATTTATTTAAAAGCTTATTGATGATAACGTTAGTGTCGGCCACGTCGATGTCGCAGCTGCGGTCTACGTCGGCTGCAACGGCAGTTTCGGGGTTGCCCTTACCTAGGACGTGGTTGATGATCTCGCTCATGTCGCTCACGTCGATGGTGTTGTTGTCGTCAACATCGCCGGGGACCTCCTCGACGAGCATGTTCATCATTGACCACGGCGAAACGTCCTGGTAAGACGGAAGCGAGCCTTGGGGGACATAGAACTTGGTCTTGCCGCCGTAGGTGAAGCCGGGAATGCAGGTGACGAATGTCTGTCCACCGGGGCGGTAGGCGCGCTTGATGCGGCTGTAGACGCGGCGTGCGCCGGTGAGATCAGAGAAAGCGCCTTCCATCTTGGTTACCGTGCTGGGGATATTTACCGCCTTGAGCACATTGTCGTGGCTCATGGCTCCGTTGCCTATGGTGGTGAGCCCCTCGGGCAGTAGGATGTAAGGCATGCCGCACTTGCTGAGGGCCTCTTCACCTAAGGTCTTGAGCCCCCGCGGCAGGCGTATGTTTTTGAGTTCGGGGCAGCCATAGATGCCATAGTCGTCTATCGTGGTGAGCGAAGCGGGCAGGGTGATGCTCTTGAGAGATTGGCACTCTGCCACTGCACCGTTACCTATGGTGGTGACACCCTCGGGTACTACAAGCGAGGTGATGCCCGTATAACCCAGCGATGACGCGCCCAGCTGTTTGAGGCTTGCGGGCAACTTGATGTCCTTGAGGCTGCTGCAGCCATAGAGCACGTGGTCGGGCAGCGTCTCCATGCCCTCGGGCAGAGTGACACGCGTGAGCGCTCGGCAATTCATGAATGCACCATAGTCGATGAAGGTGACTGATGCGGGAATCGATACCGAGGTGAGGCCCGAGCCACCGAATGCCGCATTGCCTATGCTGGTGAGCTTGTTGCCTCTGAATTCTACCTGCTTGAGGTTTGCTCGCTCATAGAACGCCATGTCGCCTATGGCCACCACATCATAGGTGATGCCGTCGCTGGTGATGGTCTCGGGGATGATGACCTTGCCGGTGCTGGGCACAGTCACGCATCGTGTCACGGTGGCGATGTCCTCAACGCCGTCGTTGAGCGAGTATTCCAAGCCGTCTTTTTGTTCATATCCGCATGTCGCCACCTTGTTCTGGCCCCATGCCATGAGCGAAATAACGCTGAATGCGCACAAAAGTATCTTTTTCATATTTCTTTTTATTTGCTGACGATAGTGTTCAATACATTAGTGAGGTCGCTCACGTCGATGGTGCCGTTGATGTCGTTGTCGGCACCGGCAACATAGGCTGCGTTGCCCTTGTTGAGGACGAGGTTGATGGTCTCGTTAACGTCGCTCACGTCGACAATCGAGTTGCCGTCGGTGTCGCATTTCACCATCTTGACCATACACGTACCAAAGCGTGCCGACCACCTGTTGGTCGTGCTTGTGGTGCCCGACGTGATCATCTCGGCACGATAGGGATCATAGTTCTCATTAGTAAGGAATACCTTAAGCTGGTTCACGTTGGCTCCCGAGAACTTGCTGCTGCCATAACTCAGCACCGTGGGGGCGTAGATGTAAAACCTCTTCATGGCAGGATTGTAACCAAATGACAGAGAGCCCAGGCTGGTCACTGTTCTGGGAATTGTTGCCGACTCCAGGTTCTCACACATCTCAAAAGCCGATGCACCTATGGTCTTGAGCCCGTTGGGCAGATTAGCGGCCTTGAGTCCTGTTAAAGAAAATGCCTGATCGCCAATGGCGGTGAGTGATGCCGGGAAAACTACCTGCTCGAGCTTGGGGCAGTCGTAGAAAGAATATTCGCCCAGAGTTTTAAGCCTGTTGGGCAAAGTGACACTTTCGAGCACGGGCAATCCCGAAATCGTGTTATCGCCTATCGCTGTGAGTGAATTGGGCAACACGAGAGTCTTGAGTGCGTCGCACGTTTGTACACAGGAAACACCTAACGAAGTCACGCCCTCGGGTATGCTTAGCGACGCGAGATTGGGGCACTGGTAGAAGGCATACTGCGGAATGCTGGTGATGCCGGCGGGGAGCTTGATATTAGTTGCCCCACACTTGTAGAACACATATTCGCCCATGCTGGTGATGCCGTCGGGCAGAACGATGTTCTTGGCCTGGCAGTAAGCAAAAGCATAAGCGCTAAGGCTTGTGAGCGATGACGGCAGCTTGAGGGTGACCAGTTTATCGCAAGTGGCAAAGGCGTTTTTGCCTATTAATGTCATGTTGCCGTCCTCGATGGTAATGGAAGTGACCGACGGGTTGATGTAGGCGTCATCGTCGATACCCACAACTTGATAAGTGCGGTTGTTGCTGACGATAGTGGCGGGAATGACAAGCGAGGTCAGTTTTGCATCGCAGCGATTGAACAATGCCTGCTGGGCATCATAGTCGATGATATACTGCAGGTTGTTGACCGTGATATACTCGCCAAAGTTGCTTGCCCACGAGGTCGATACACCGACCACGAGTATCAATAGAGCAAAAAGTTTTTTCATATCGTGTCGTTTTGTTGTTGTTACATTGACAGTTATAGTTCTCGATAACGAGGAGAATAGGGAGATTGCAAAGGTAATAATTTATGCAATACGCTGCAAGTTTCTCAGTAATTAATCAATGATTAAACGTGAGCGTTACTTCCTTGCTATCAACAGCGAGGGTGACAGGATGGCCCTCGATCATGGGGTAGTTCCAGGTTTCGTCGTGGCCCACGGGGAAGTCGTAGCATGTGGGCACGTCGATACCCAGGCCGGTGAGGGTGTCGTGGAGCATATCGTTCATGTCCTCATAGTCCCAGCGGGGCTTATAGTCAGTGAAGCGCCCCAGTATGAGTCCCTTGACGTGCTTCATCACACCCCTGAGGTACAACTGGCTCAGCATGGAATTGACGCGCTCAAAGCTCTCGCCCACGTCCTCGATAAAGAGGATGATGTCCTTGCCCTGCAGGTTGTCGCGTTCCAGGCAGTCATAGTCGCGGCTACCGGCTATCTGGCTCAGCACATACATGTTGCCGCCCATGAGGATGCCGCTGGCAGTGCCCGGGGTGTTATACTTGTGGCCGGGGACGGTGTGCCCCTTGAGGTTGCCCGTGAGGGCGTCGCGCAGCATCAGGTTGAGCTTGTCGTTTGCTCCGCCTCTTGCCAGAGCGCCGTTCATGCAGGCGTGGATGCTCATATTGCCGGCACACAATTGGGCACTGTGCAGTGCCGAGATGTCGCTGTAACCGATTATCCACTTGGGGTTTTGCCTGAGCACGTCGGGGTCGATGCGGCACAGCAGCTGCGACGAGCCGTAGCCGCCACGCGAAGCAAAGATGGCCTTCACCTCGGGGTCAAGCAGGTGTTTGAGCAGTTCCTCGGTGCGGGCATCGGGGCCTCCGGCATACATGTGCCAGCGGTCAAACGTCGCCTCGCTCACCTCGACCTTGAATCCCCACTCGCCGAGCACGCAGACAGCGCCCTCGACGTGGGCCCTAACGGGAGTGCTAGCCGGAGACATAATCACAACCTTGTCGCCCGGCCTGAGCCATGCCGGTGCCTGTGGAAGAACTCTATTTTCGTTTTTGTTAATCATTGTGGTTCTAATCAGTTTTGCTCATTAGTTAAAGAATACGAGAGATTGCGGCGCGCTGTAAGCGCAATGGAGCTACTAGCCCAGGGCAACGCCCTGGGTAAAATGGTGCAGCAAGATATCGCCCTGTAAGGGCAAAAGCATTGTTATGCCCACATGTTTTAATCACAGAATGCATATTTTTCATCAAATTTTATTTGATACAAATCCATGAATTTTTTAAACTCATCATTATAAGAAGTCTTTTGGTGATGCTCCTTTTGAGTCTTGATGTAGTTGATTGTTTTGTCAACTACTGACTGACTAACAGATAACGCTGCATATCCTCCTTGCCAAGCAAACATTGCATAACGTGGAGAGAGTGTTTTTATCCATCGACTGCTATTGCGCTTAATCTCCTCAACAAGATGACTAACAGCTGTGCTGCGTCCAAGCGTGCACAATGCATGAACGTGGTCGTTAACGCCTCCAACAATAATTGTTTGACTGCCAGTTGAATTTATCAATTGACCTATGTATTGATGTAAGCGCTCGATGTCATTCTCCATTATGACGGGACTCGTTGTTTTAGTGTGGAAAATTATATGCAAGTATATTTTACACAATGATTGAGCCATAGTTGTTGATTGTTAATGCTTTTGCCCTTACAGGGCGTTGTTGTTTGATATCGTTTACCCAGGGCGTTGCCCTGGGCTAGTTGCTCCATTGCCCCTGCGGGGCGCCGCTTATGAACATGTTCCTTGCTGTTGGTGTTTGGGCTAGTTGCTCCATTGCCCCTGCGTGACACCGCTTCATATTAACGTTTGTCACGTTATTGTTGTGATTGTTACTTGAGGTAGTCGTCGAAGTAGCGGGTGATGCGCTCGTGCAGGTGCACGCTCTGGTGGCCGGACATGTTGTGGCCCTGGCCGGGGTAGACGAAGAAGTCGGGCTGGGTGCCGGCCGCGATGCAGGCCTTGAGGAACGAATAGGCGTGCTGGGGCAGCACTGTGGGGTCGTTGAGGCCGATGATAATCTGCAGGCGTCCCTTGAGGTCCTTGGCCTTGGGGATGAGGCTGGTGAGGGCATATCCCTCGGGGTTGCTTTGGGGTGTGCCCATGTAGCGCTCGCCATACATCACCTCATACCACTTCCAGTCGATGACGGGACCGCCTGCCACGCCCACCTTGAACACGTCGGGGTAGTTGGTCATGAGGCTGATGGTCATGAAACCGCCATAGCTCCAGCCATGTACACCCAGGCGGGTGGTGTCGACATATGCCTGTGTCTTGAGGAAGTCCACGCCCTTCATCTGGTCGGCCATCTCTACCTGTCCGAGCTTGTGCCATGTGGCGTTCTCAAAGTCGCGTCCGCGGTTAGCGCTGCCACGGTTGTCGAGGATGAAGAGAACATAGCCTTTCTGAGCCATGTAGGTCTCCCAGCTGCGGCTTGCGCAGTGCCAGCGGGCATCCACGTTGTGGGCGTGTGGACCGCCGTAGACGTAGACCACGGTGGGGTATTTCTTGGTGGGGTCAAAGTCGGCGGGCTTGACCACGCGGTAATACAGGTCGGTGGTGCCGTCGGCGGCCTTGATGGTTCCGGTCTCATAGGTGGGCACTGTGTATCCCTGCCAGGGATCGGGTGCGGTGTAGTAGCGCACGCTCTGGCCTGTGGCGGTGTTGACGATGGCGATGTTGCGGGGCACATCGGGTTCCTGATAGTAGTCGATGAGCCACTTGCCGCTGGGGCTGAGCGACGCACCGTGCCATCCCTTGCCGCCCTCGTCCACGCGGTGACGCTCGCCGGTGACGGTGCTCACGGCAAAGATGTTTTGCTGCAGCGGGTTTATCTCGTTGCTGGTATAGATCACCGACTGCGTTGATGCGTCAAATCCCAGCACGCTCATTACCACCCAGTTGCCCTGGGTGAGCTGGCGCAGCTGCTTGCCGTTGCGGTCGTGCAGATACAGGTGGTTGAAGCCGTCTTTCTCGCTCTGCATGATGAACTGCTGGCTGTCCCAGGGCAGGAATGTGATGGGGCTCTGGGGCTCTACATATTTGGGATGAGTCTCGCGGTAGAGCTCGGCATTGCGGTTTCCGCTCACGGGGTTGTAGCTGAAGAGCTGGCAGTCGTTTTGCTCACGGTTGAGCTCAAAGATATATATCTGGTCGTCCTCGGGACTCCACGATATGTTAGAGTAATAACGGTCGGTGGGGTCGCCTGTGTTGAGGTAGGTGGTGTTGCCGCTTGCCAGGTCATAGACTCCCACAGTCACCTTGTGCGACGTCTGTCCGGCCATGGGGTAGGTCTCGGGTGCCGGTGTAGCGATATAGCGTGTGGTGTCGGTGGGCTCGGGCACGTCGATGAGCGGATAGTCGGTCACCATGCTCTGGTCCATGCGGTAGAAGGCCACCTTAGTGCCGGCGTTGTTCCAGAAGATGCCGCCGTCGATGCCAAACTCGTTGCGGTGCACACTCTGTGCATACACGATCTTGTCGCTGCCGTCGGTAGTCACCTGGCGGGTGTTGCCCTGTGCATCCTTCACCCACAGGTTGTGGTCGTGAACATAGGCCACGGCGCGGCTGGTCTTGTTCCACTGCTTGTCACCGTCCTCGCCGTCCACACTCTGTTTCCACACGGGCTTGTGTGCCTTGATGTCTACCAGGATGCGTGCCGAGTCGGTCATCGCCAGTGCCCAGGGCTTGTCCTCATATGGGAAGTTGAGCCAGGTGAGGTTATAGACCTTGTCCACTCCGGCCCACTGTGAGAGCTGGCTGCGTGTAAAAAGCAGCTTCTCGCGGCCGTTCTTGGTGTCGATGGCCCAGCAAGAGTCGCCCGTGACGTGCAGCGGCTTGTCGCCCTGCCACACGATGTTGCGGTTCTTGGGCGTCATGTTGCGGTAGTTAGTGCCTCCAAAGTTGAGGTCTTCGAGTGTAAACTGTTTTTGGGCCGTTGCAGTCACGGCAACACTGGCTGCGATGATGCATGCCAGGAACAAGCGGTTGAATATTTTGTTCATATATGTAAATCGTGTCTAAACCAGAGTGTTAAGGTGTGTGGCGTCGCATCGACGAGTCGGGGATGATAACGTCATCGTCATCGCGCAGCTCGGGGAACTCGCCGTCGGGAATCTCGACGGTGTCGTCAGGAACGCTGTCCACGGTCACTTCTTTGACCACTTCCTTGATGCCGCAGTCGCGGTACAGTGCCGGGTTGACATATTCGGTGGGTTCGGGGAAGTGCTTGCGCAGTGTGCTGTATTTTGAGTCGCTGAGCACGCTTTGCATGAATGTGCCGCATATGGGCAATGCCGTGCGGCTGCCTTGTCCCAGAGCACCGGTGCGGAAGTGGATTTGCCTGTATTGTCCGCCCACCCATGCACCACACACAAGCCGTGGTGTGACGCACACATACCATGCGTCAGAGTGGCGGTTGGTGGTACCGGTTTTGCCGCCAAAGTCGGTGCTACTGCGCCATTGTGAGATGTACTTGTTCATTGCCTGCGAGGTGCCGCCGGCGTCGGTGAGTCCGGCCATGAGCATCTGCCTCATGAGGAATGCCGAGCGTGACGACAGCGCGCGTGTGGATGTGCCAGGTGCGCGGTACACCTCGTTGCCATATTTGTCGACGATGCGTGTCACAAGCACGGGCTCGTGGTGCATGCCGTCGTCAACTACGGTGCAGAACGAGTTGACAAGGTCGAGCAGGCTCACGTCGCTAGACCCCAGGGCCAGTGCGGGCTCATCTTCCAGCTTGCTGGTGATGCCCATGGCCTGTGCCGTCTTGATGACCTCGGGGATGCCCACGTCGAGTGCCACGCGCACGGCAACGCTGTTAGTACTCTGCGCAAAGGCGCTGCGCAGTGTCATGTTGCTGCCGCTGAAGTGGCCGCTGGCGTTAGTGGGGGTCCAGTGCTCCATCTGGTTAGTGTTCTTGTTGAGCACCAGGGTGTCAAAGTATCCGTCGCGGCGGTGCAGACAGGGTGCCATGCCGTGCTCCATCGCTGCCGAGTAGACAAACAGCTTGAAGGTGGAGCCGGGCTGATGCTGTGCGTGCACGTTGTCGTAGTTCCATGTCGAGAAGTCGATGTCGCCCACCCATGCCATCACGTTGCCGGTGTGTGGCTCCATGGCCAGGAAGCCGGCGTGCATGAAGTGCATCATGTAGCGTATAGAGTCCATGGAGCTCATGTCCATGTACAGGCTGTCGTTAGCATAGTCATAGAGGTGGACGCGGTGTGGCTTGTTCATGTAGTAGCTCACTGAGTCCAGGTTGTTAGGGAATCGTGCCAGCAGGCTCTTGTAGACGTCGGTGTTGCGGGCTTTGTCCTCGATGAAGTTGGCTATGACGTTGCCGTTGTCATCGGTCCAGCAGTCCTGGTTGCCCCAGTGTTCCTTGAAGCTCTGCTGCACCTCTTTCATCCTCTCGCTCACCGCTTTCTCGGCATATTCCTGCATGCGGGTGTCGATGGTGGTGTAGATGCGCAGTCCGTCGGTGTTGAGGTCGTGTCCGGTGCGCACGCACCAGTCGTCGAGGTATCGTGCCACCTCCTGGCGGAAGTAGAGAGCCTGTCCGTCGAGTGCGTTCTCCACCGAGATGTGCAACTCAATGGGCAGAGCCTTGAGCGAGTCGCATGCGGCAGCCGAGATCTTGTGCTGGTCGCGCAGTCCGTTGAGCACCACGTTGCGGCGCTTGAGGCTGTTTTTGGGGTTGATGCGCGGGTTGTAGTAGCTGGTGGCCTTGAGCAGTCCCACGAGCACGGCGCATTCCTGTACCGACAGCTTGTCGGGAGTGGTGTCAAAGTAGGTGCGGGCTGCGGTCTTGATGCCATAGGCATTGCTGCCAAAGTCGACCGTGTTAGCATACATCTCCAGGATTTCCTGCTTGGTGTAGAACATCTCGAGCTTAGTGGCGATGATCCACTCCTTGCTCTTCATGATGAGCATCTTGATGCCGGGCACATATCCCAGCAGGCCGGTGGTGTACTCCTTGTTGGTGCGCATGCTGAACATGTTCTTCACCAGCTGCTGGGTGATGGTTGACGCACCGCGGGGGCGTCCGTGCAGCACGAGGTCCTTGAATGCGGCGCCCAGGCCGTGGAAGTCGATGCCGTGGTGCTTGTAGAATCGCTCGTCCTCGACGGCAACCAGCACGGTGAAGAAGTCAGATGTGATCTCGTCATAGGACACCGGGGTGCGGTTCTCGTTGAAGTATTTACCCATTTCCACACCGTCGGCGCTGTAGATGTAGCTGGCCTCGGGTGTCTTGGGGTGCATGATGCTGTAGGTCGATGGCGATTTGCCGAAGAGCCACAGGAAGTTGATGTCTACTGCTATGAGAAACAGGATGAATGCCACGATGAGTGTGGCCAAAACCAGTAATGCCTTGACATACCAGGGGCGGCCCTTGTACAGGCCTTTGTACCAGTTCTTGAACTTGCACCACCCTTTGTTGATGGCTTTTAGCAGGGCTTTTATGTGTTTGAAAACAGCGCGCATTTCTAATGATTTGTAGTATATCTTGCAAAAATAGAAAAAAAACTCAAAATCAGCAAGCTGTTTTTGGCAAAAAGTCGCGCGGGCACGTTATTAATGTGGCATCAATCAAAAAATGCCAGGGTGTAGTTGTCACCTCCAGGAGAAATACTACAAAAACAATACCCCTCACATTGGCTAGGGTGGGGCGGTGTGAGTCACGTCGTGAGCGCATCCATGAACGACTGCTTGTAGCTGTCGCCTATGGGTATCGACGTTTCGCCCAGGATGAGGTTGCTGCGTTCTATCTCGCGTATCTTAGCCTTGTTGACGATGTAGCTGCGGTGCACCCTGATGAAGCGCGACTGGGGCAGCATCTGCTCCATGGCTTTCATGTTCATGAGTGTGAGCACGGGATGCCGGTTGTCGTCAGTGTAGATTTTCACATAGTCCTTGAGTCCCTCGATGTAGCGGATGCTGTCGAGGTTGATCTGCAGCAGTTTGTACTCGCTCTTGACAAAGATGCTGGTGGGTTCCTCGGAGGCTTTGTCAACCGGGTTGCGCAGCAGCGTGAACCAGTGCAGGGCCTTGTTGCAAGCCTCAAGGAAGGTGGCATAGCTGATGGGCTTGAGCAGGTAGTCAAGTGCGTTGACACGGTAGCCGTCGATGGCATATTGCTCAAAGGCAGTGGTAAACACGATGCGTGTGCTCTCGGGCAGCATGCGCGCCAGTTCCAGCCCGTTGATCTCGGGCATCTGAATGTCCAGGAAGATAAGGTCGGGCTTTATCTCCCTGACAGCCTTGATGGCATCGGTGGCGTTATTGTATTTTCCAGCCAGTTCTATAAACGGAATTTTGGCGGCATAGCTAGCCAGCAGTTCCACAGCCAGAGGTTCGTCGTCTACGATGATGCACTTGATGTTCATATATAAATCTTTATTACCGAGAAATATTTAGTGTTGTTTTTTTCTACACCCCTGTGCCACTCGTGGCGGCCCGGATACACCAGTTCGAGGCGTCGCGCCACCTGCTCGAGGCCTATGCCGCTGCCGCTCTTGTCGTTGTCGCGCTTGGGATAATAGCTGTTGGCAATGGCACATGTGACGCAGTTGTCCTGGCGTGTCAGCTTGATGTTGATAAATCCCGTGCCGGTTGAAGAGATGCCGTGCTTAAACGCGTTCTCGATGAGCGAGATAAACAGCAGCGGAGCCACCGGGGTTTCGTCAGTGGGCGGGATGTTGATGTCGGTAGTCACCTTTACCCCGCCAGTGATGCGCATCCTCATCAGCGAGATGTAATTGCTTATAAACGCAGCCTCCTTGCCCAGCGGCACATGTGCGTTCTGGTTGTCATAGAGAACATATCGCAGCAGTTTGCTCAACTCTTCCACGGCATGTTGTGCCTTGTCGCCGTCAATGGCGATGAGTGCATAGATGTTGTTGAGAGTGTTGAGCAAGAAGTGGGGGTTGATTTGCGCCCTGAGGTTGGTGAGCTCGTCTTCGGCGCGGCGTTTCTCTATCTCGATGCGTTCCTTTTCAAGCTGCTTGTTGCGGTCGCTCAGTCTCATTGCGAGGCTCAGCCCCACGGTGAGGATGAGCGAGATGATATTGTAGAAAAGAAGCATCTGCTGTGGCGGCGGAATGTTTAAAATGCCGTTGTGGGGCTTCTCTGTGATATGAATGACGTGTGGCGGCCGGTCGGGGAAAATCTCGCGGCAGCACTCCCACCATACAAAGATAATCCCTAATGCCGCAACAATGAGCGCGGCATTGATGAGAAAGTATTTCCGCTTCTTCTTCTCAAAGAACAGATGCGGCACCAGCCACAGGTAGTTAATGTAGAAAACCACCATATAGCACAGCGGACTGCCTGCGGTGCGCAGAGTGCGTCCCCAGGTGTGCACCACTGTGTCACCGGGAGAGTAGAACAGCAGCGGGAACAGGAGCAAAAAAGCCCACACGGCCATGTGTATGAGTACGCTTCGTTTCATCAAAAGACAAAGATAATAAAAAAAACGCCAAAACTCACCACACTCTATACAAACATCCCCATATAATAGACAAAAATATCCTTTCGCACCCATCCGCCCAACCTATTAAGCGACCAAAGCAGACGCGCCAGCAGTGTCGCTCCAATGACGAAATGCTACAACAGGGACAGTCCTAGGCTGTCAAGTTTGTTGAATAAATCCTGCACTGATTCGTGCT
>JAKSLZ010000035.1 GCA_024400935.1 Muribaculaceae bacterium
TCACAAGGGCAGGAGCTCCGCTCTCAAACATGTTGGTTGCAAATGAGCGACGGGCAGTATGCGCTGAAATGAGTTCATATTTTGGAGACGTCTCTTTAACCCGTTTGCCCCCGATAGTGTGAGTAATGGACTCCATGCTGTCTAAGCCTGCTAGTTTACAAACCTCTTTCAAGAACACATTGAACTTTTGGTTGCTTATCACAGGAGGGAGTACTCCTTTATACTTTTCAAATATACTACGTACTGCAGGAAATACAGGAATACAAACCTTAGTGCCGGTCTTTTTTTGTACAAGTTCAAAATATCCACGTTTCATGCTCTCTGGAGCTGCAAGTTTGTCCAAGTCGCTATATCTGCACCCAGTCCATGCTAATAGAATGAACTGGTCACGCACACGGTTTAGATAGTCTTGTTTCAATTCCACATTCTGTATCTTCGTCAACTCCTCTGTCGACAGATATACATTATCAACTTCTTCAACAAGTTTTACGCATTTGCGTGGAGCAACAAATTCGCAATCAATGCGTTGTTTTAGTGGCAAGTTGTTTATTACGGCTTTTAGGTTCTTTATGTGTTTTCCAACGTTGTTAAGTTTGTACCCTTTGCCGTTGAGAAACATCACAAACTGATCATAAAAATCTTTATTAAGGTCTTGGATTATCAAGTCTTTTAGAGCCTTGGACTGTAAAAACTCCATGACTGCAGTTTGTGTTTGTTTATATTGAAGTAGCGTTCTATGAGTCATTGGTTGCCCTTTGCGAGTTCCGGACTCTAATATGCGCGTAGGTGCATCATTAATAAATTTTGAGATTGCACCTATAATGTAATTGGAGGTTTTCCTTCACGTTCAGATTCATTGCTTTTTTGGGGGTTAAGAAACTTTGACACCTGCTCCTTAAGCCAATCTTTGGGGATAGATTCACTATTCTCGTTTTGCCATGCTTCTTCAATGGCTGTGCACATTGATTCTATTTTGTTTCTACACTCATTGTGATAACGACGTTCTTCATCATTTATGCGACGAGTGTCAACCATCTTGTGCCCGTCCCAATAAGAAGGATTATCAAGAATGTAAATACCTGTCTTTGCGCGCTGATCAATGCGTTTACCATGATAGAATCTAATCCTGATTTGTTTTCTTCCCGTAGTGTTGTTTCTGATAGAAGATAATGATAGTTCAATTGTTGCCATAAAAGTGTGTTTTTTGTTTAAAATTTCTATTGCAAAGATACTAAATTTGAATTATTCCTACAAAATTTTTTGCCGAATTTTTGCCGACTTATTTGTTGCTTATTGGTTTTTCATGTTATTCTTCCTTTAAAAACATATACACCAACTACTGCACTATCAGGCACTTCTAAGTTGTAGAGAAAAATCATAGAATATCATAACATAACATTTGAAAAGTCCCAACGGAATCACAAGAAGGATAAAAAGATGATTATCAATCAGTTATGGTTTGATTCTCATCTTTTTTTTCTACTCAAAAATCAATTTTCCGCTTAAAAAAAAGGCATTTTCCACAACTTTTTCGTCCAAAATACCCCATTTTGCACCAAAATTCCTGCAAAATTCCTGCAAAATTCCCGCAAATTTTTTGATGTTAAAATGATGGTTGCCAACATTTTAAGCATGACACCATTTAAATTTTATCTTGACAAACGTGGTAAGAACAATGTAAAGGGATTTCGGATCAGCGGATAATTCTGGTTGGTGTCACGTCGTGACCATCCCATCGGGATGGAATACGGTAGCCAGCCATGAAGGCCTGCAAATGCAGGACGATATGGCTGGAAGAAAGGTAACATAAACAGACCATGCCTTTAGGTATGGGATAAATCACGTGTGGTGAAGTGCGACCCCTTCGAGGTCGGGTCGTGGGGTGCTCATTGTCTCCGACGGCCTGCGGCCATCGGTTACGATGCAATGTGACGACTCCGTCGTCATGTTACCAACCAGAATTATCCGCTGATCCGGGGTTTCCGTTGAAGTTAATGCTCAACTACAACTATAAATCCTACATGTTTAATCTCAAAGTAAAAACTAAAGCAAGAGCAGTGGAACGAGAGTAAGGAAAGGATTGTGCGTCATCCTGATGCTTTACTGCGGCCAGCAGATGCAGAAACGGCCTTTTTTGAGTACTCTTGTTTAAATTCTTTGCAAAAATCGTCTGCAATACAGAAAATTTCAGCAATTTTGTCCTCGGATATCATAGCTTGATGTTTGTGGTTTTATTATTTTTTTATCACTACTAAATTACTAAATATCAAGCATATAACCAAACAAATCGACAACTATTTTAGCTACCGATTTGTTTTTTTTAGATATAAATATGTTGTTTCGTTATCCCGAACTTGCGTTATTAGATTCGGGTTTTGTTGATGTTATTAAACTTTTTCTTTGTTCTTAGGTCTAAATGTGGACGGTTAACTGATATCCTATGCTTTTGTTTCTGTGGTTAGCATGAATAAATGTCTATGGATTATTTTTTAGGATAAAAGACGTATTTTTTTATTATAACAATAACACTTATTTCTTATGAAAACATTTACCAAAGAAGAAGTAAACCAAATTGACGAGATTTTTAAGGCATTGGAGGCTGACACTCCACAAGGTGTTATTTTGTGCCCTCCTGCAAGTCAGGAAGATATTGAACACTGTGAAAAAAAGATGGGGATTGAGCTCCCTGAAATCATGAAGCACATTCTTATGAAACATAATGGTATTGATAGTTACCCTTATGTTCTTGATTCACTGGATTTGATAGCACAGAATTATGACTTTTTAAAAAGTCAAAGTCCAGACAAAGCGTCTTTCTTGATGCCTATTACAAGCCATTATTATAGTGATGGAAATTTGTTCTGTTATGACAGACGGGATGGTAGCATTAAGTGTTGGGATCACGAAACAGGAGGTTTCACTCATGAAGAATTAAGCCTGGTAAGTTTTTTATCAAATGTGGAGTGTGATGTCTATGACGACGATGATGAATTCGACGATGATGAATTCGATGATGATGAATTCGATGATGATGATGAATTCGATGATGATTCTGATCTTTCACAGAAGATTGAAAACCTGAAGAAACGTGCGCAAGAAGGTGACTCTGTTGCTCAATATGATCTTGCATTGCTTTTAATGGAACTGAATCAATCTGATTTGGCTGTAAATCTGTTGCAAAAAGCTTCTGATAGCAGGCATGGCATGGCTACTACACTATTGGCATATCACTATAATGAAGGAAACGGGGTTAAACAAGATATTGTTAAAGCATTTAGGCTTTTCCTGACTGCTGCTAATCAAGGGGTCTGTTTAGCAGAGCGCGAAGTGGGACTTTTTTATCTCAAAGGTATAGTTGTTAAGCAAGATAACAAGGAAGGTGTCAGATGGTTAACAAAAGCAGCTTCTTCAGATGAAAGTGATGCTCAGTCGGATTTGGCTGCATGTTATCTTAGTGGAATAGGTGTAGAAAAGGATGTTGTCAAGGCTGTAGGCTGGTACCGTAGGTCTGCAAAGCAGATGAATGCTAATGGTCTGTATGGGCTGGGCTTTTGCTATGTCAATGGTATAGGAATTGAACAAAGTGCTGATAATATCTATATGGGAGTTGTAGCACTAGTTCTTGCAACTCATTCAGGACATGACAGAGCCCAGGGGCTTTTGTCTGCATTGGGCAACCAGTTAAATGCTAAGCAAGATAACAAAGAAGTAAAGGAACTGTTGGACCAGATAGAGGCTCTTAAGGACGAGAAGACATTTGAAAAGGCGGTTGTTCAACTAAAGTTACATTTGGAGTTGGCTGTCCATACTCGTTCTCTTTAACCGGTTTAGTTGATAACATCAACCTCTAGCAAATTTTGACGGAGTCAATAATTTGTTTTTTGGGGTGAGGAAGTATATAAGTTACAGCAACTGTGTAGACTGTTGTGCTACATGGTTGCTGTAACTTGGTTATGTGGTTTGAAAAGCTTTGGTGCTTACTTTAGGCGTATATGTCAAATTGGGTGATGGATTTTCTGTATAAGGACTTTTGACCTATACTCCGGACTTTTTGGGCCGTTGATTAGGTTTATGCCGGGCTGCAGTTCTTTGTGCATTTGGCTGTTGAGGTCGTAGCGTGTTTGTGTAACAGGTGTGATGATGTGAACATTGTTTATGCCTTACATACTGGGGGTAGTATCCAGGCAGTATAGGCCGCAGTAGAGGCGTTGGGTCAGTGGCTCTCATGTATTCCTATATGAGGCTGTGGCGTTGCACATCAGTAGTCAATTATATTATTTTGTCGGCATTTTTAGGGGTGTCTTTGGGCAAATATAATACTACTAGTTGAATTGTGCAGGGGGGGGCTTTGCTTTTTGTTCTTTGCTGTCACAAATTGACGCTGGTGTGAAGTGCTCCAAACTGTGGTGTAGCTGCTGTACCATACGCTTATGCTACACTGAGGTTATAGGTTATACCTTGCCTAATGTGCAGTGATACAGTGTGTTGGGGTATAACCTGGGTATAACCATTGCATTTGGTAGGGTATAACTGGTGAGGTTATACCCTGGTTATAGCTTTATGCGTTGATACATAGAGTGTTATGTGGGGTATAACCTATAACCTCGGTTGGTATAAGGATGGGGGTGGGAGGTCAATGTGCGATTACGGGATATATCTGCAAAACTCTCTTATGCAGTGTATATTATATATATAATTTATAATATTTAATATTATATTATTTTGCAAAATAGTTTTATGTGCAGTTGAATCTTGTGTGCTTGATATCTCGCTGGTGTTGTGTATAGGTTATAGGTTATACCTTGTCTAATGTACAGTGTTACACCGGGTTAGGGTATAACTGGGGTATAACCTCGTACTTGTGGTCTATAAGAGATGTTATGGGCGATTTGCCTTGTTGATGTAGTTGTGCGATGTGTGTGTGATGTAACTTTGCACTGCATTTTTTAATCAATTAATTTTTTTTATCGTTATGAAAAACACTTCGTATTGTGACAAAGGCAATGTTGCCTCCAATCTCTCAACTAATCGTGTTGCCTCGCTCCCTATCGACGGGCTTCCTGAGAGTATGCAGAACATCATCAAGAGCTATGAGGGCTTGTATCGCTGCCCCCGCGAATTCCTGGTAGCATCACTGTTCAGCGTTGTTTCTACTATCGTAGGGAATAGGGTGCATGTCACCGATGGTATATATACTAATTCACTGTCTTTGTGGTGGGTGAACATTGCTCCTAGCGGTTCTAACAAAACCATGCCGGTGAAGTCGATGATAAAGCCTCTGGTTAATATCGACAAGATTCTATATGCCAATTACAGGCAGAAACTGTGTGAGTGGAAACAAGGTTCTGAGAACGGGCCCCGACCTCACTACATGACGCTGCTGGTGGGTGACATGACTGAGGAGTCGCGCCACACTATCCTCAAGGACAATCCCAACGGTGTGTTGGGCTATTATCCTGAGATCAAGGGGTTCTTTGACGACTTGGACCGTTATAACAAGAGCGGAGCCATTAGCCGCGTGCTGCGATTGTGGGACAACGACCCTATCAAGGTGACTCGTAAAGGTGACCCCGACCCCTTAGTCATCGACCGCCCGTTCATGAACATCCTGGGCGACCTGCAGCCTACGCTGCTCAAGGAGACTTTTGGGAGCAAAACGTTTATGCACAGCGGCTTGACACAGCGTTTCTTGTTTTGTTATCCTGAGAATGTGGATTTTCCGCAACGCGACAGGGAAGTGTTGCAGGGTGCGTTGAGCGACACTCTTGAGGCATGGATAAAGTATCTGTATAACAACCACTATGACGATGGAAGGGCTATTATCTCTAACGACACTATAAACTTCTCGATCGAGTCTTGCAAGGCCTATGACGAGTACTACAACAAGCTACAGCACCTCAAGGCATCGGCTCCTGACGACTACTCGGCGTCAGTCTACAGCAAGGCGCAGATACAGGTGATGAGGCTGGCTGGAATAGTCCACATAATTAAAGCCTTGTGTTACACCGACTTTGACTTTGATGTTGTCTATGACGACTGCGTTAAATATGCCATCAGATGCATGGATTATTTTGTGGCATGTGCCTTCAAGGTCTACGACCAGATTAAGGACGACGGGGCTCTCGCCGCGGCCAAGGGGATGACTGATGCAGAGCTTTTGCGGCAGTTTGCCAAGCGATTTGACGTGACCAATGGGTCACAACTGGCGCGCCTTGTGGGTAAGAGCCAGCCCTATGTGTGTCGTGTCCTCAACTCGGGCAGAAACACCACACCCTCGTTAAAAGAGACCTCTGTGGAATCTGTACCGGATGCACCGTGTGAGTAAACGTGTGAGTGTTCACCGTTGGGACTATCATTGCTGAATAGTTACTCTGCACTGAAGGGAGTTACATAAACGTCTATGGCGACCGCAGGACACTATTGTAGCAGCCATCACCGAGGTTATACCCTGGTTATAGCTTTATGCGTTGATACATAGAGTGTTATATAGGGTATAACCTATAACCTCGGTATAGCACTAATCTTTGTGGGGATGGGGCGAGTGTGGGGTTGAACGATGTGGGGGGATTATTGCCGTGTGGGTGCTGTGGTGGGTTAAACTGATGTGTTGGGGTGAAAAAATGGTGTACTTACTTGCAATACAGAAAAAGATGGTGTAATTTTGCAAAAGAGTTGACTCCCTGTGGTGGCTGTCAACCTTATGTACTAAAAGAAAGAAGATATCAAATATATGAAGACTGCTTTAATTACGGGCGTTACCGGGCAGGATGGGTCTTATTTGGCTGAGTTCCTGCTGGAGAAGGGTTACGAGGTTCACGGAACAATTCGTCGTTCTTCTGTTGATTTCCGTGAACGCATTGCGCATCTGGAGGGCAAGCCCCATTTTCACCTTCATTATGCCGACCTGAGCGACTCGATGAGTATGCTGCAGGTGGTGGGCAAGGTGCGCCCCGATGAGATATATAACTTGGCGGCTCAGAGCCATGTACAGGTGAGCTTTGACTCTCCTGAGTTCACCGCCGATGTGGACGCTACAGGCGTGCTGCGTGTGCTTGAGGCTGTGCGCCAGTGTGGACTGGCCGAGACTTGCCGCATCTACCAAGCGAGCACAAGCGAACTCTACGGCAAGGTGGAGGAGGTTCCGCAGAACGAGAAGACTCCGTTCCACCCTTATAGCCCCTATGCGGTGGCTAAGCTGTATGGCTTCTGGATTGTGAAGGAATATCGCGAGGCTTACAATATGTTCTGCTGCTCGGGCATCCTCTTTAACCATGAGAGTGAGCGCCGCGGTGAGACTTTTGTGACCCGCAAGATCACGCTTGCTGCCGCCCGCATTGCTGCCGGCAAGCAGGAGAAGCTGTATCTGGGCAACCTGTCGTCGTTGCGCGACTGGGGCTATGCCAAGGACTATGTGGAGTGCATGTGGCTCATCCTGCAGAACAAGAAGCCCGAGGACTTTGTCATCGCAACCGGAGTGCAGCACAGCGTGCGTGAATTCTGCACGCTGGCGTTCCATTATGTGGGCATCGAGCTTGAGTGGCAGGGCGAGGGCGAAAACGAGAAGGGCGTGGACAAGGCTACGGGCCGTGTGCTCGTGGAGGTTAGCCCCGACTTCTACCGTCCCACTGATGTGGTGAACCTGTGGGGCGATCCCACCAAGGCAAAGAACGAACTTGGCTGGAACCCGCAGAGCACCTCGTTTGAACAGCTTGTCAAGATCATGGTTGAGCACGACGTCACCAAGGTTGCCATAGAGAAGGCTGGTGACGCAGTGCGCGTCAACCTCGCCGAGTATCTCGAGAAAGGAATCGTGAAATAAGAGACTTATATGAAACGCTATTGCCAGACACTGACGCTGAGAGACGACCCTGCTCTCGTGGAGAAGTATATCGAGGTTCACTCTCATGTGTGGCCCGAGGTCATTGCGGGGCAGCACGAGGTGGGCATCCTGTCAATGGAGATATATGCCCAGGGACGCACCCTGTTCATGATAGTCGACACCGTGGATGACTTTGACTGGCAGCGTGACATGGCTCGCTTGGCTACACTGCCGCGTCAAGCCGAGTGGGAAGCATACGTGAGCCAGTTCCAGGGTTGTGACCCCAATGCCACCTCGGCCCAGAAATGGCAACTCATGACAAAGATATTTGATTCAGAACGATAACCGGCTTACATGTAATGAAGACGATAGAGAAACAATATTTACTGCCATTTGTGCTTGTGACAAGCCTGTTCCTGCTGTGGGGCCTGGCCAACAACATGACCGACACGTTGCTTGCGGCATTCAAGCGCATAATGGATATGAGCGACACGCAGACGTCGCTCATCCAGTTTGCATTCTATGGAAGCTACTTCTGCTTTGCCCTGCCTGCGGCGTTGTTTATACGCAAGAAGAGTTTCAAGGCCGGCATCATCCTTGGGCTGTTGCTGTATGCAGCCGGTGCAATCCTGTTTTATCCTGCCGCCAAGGTTGCGAGCTATGCCTTTTACCTTGTTGCCATCTACATCATGGCCGGCGGGTGCAGCGTGCTCGAGACCACGGCCAACCCCTATATTCTCAACATGGGGTCTCAGGAGACGGCCACCCGCAGGCTCAACATCGCCCAGTCGTTCAATCCCATAGGAAGCATCCTGGGCATCCTCATGAGCAAATATTTCATTCTGGATAACATCAGCCTCTACAGTGTGAGCGGAACGTATGCCACACTGGGTTGTGTGCTCCTGGGCATACTGGTCATCATGCTGTGTGCCAAGATGCCGCTGGGCAAAGACACCGACAAGCAGGACGGCCTGGGGGTGACTTTCAAGAGGCTGTTCAGTAACAGCGTGTATCGCAATGGGGTTGTGGCCCAGTTCTTCTATGTGGGAGCGCAAATAGGGGTATGGTCATTCACCATCCGCATCGTGATGCAGGAGCTGGGTGTGCTCGAGGGAGAGGCAAGTACGATTTATCTTGTAACGATAATAGGATTCTGCCTGTCTCGTTTTGTTTACACATGGATAATGAAATGGGTGTCGCCGGCCAGGCTACTTGCCGTGGGAGGCGCACTCTCGGCCCTGATGGCGCTGATAGTTGCCGTCTCGGCTGGCACAGGCTGGTTTATGATCACAGCACTGATACTGATAAGCGTATTCATGAGTTTGATGTTCCCCACAATCTATGGCATAGCCCTCAGCGGCATAGCAAAGGGCGACCACCCCGAGGACAGCAAGATAGGAGCGAGCGGACTCATCATGGCAATCCTGGGAGGCGCAATCATAACGCCCTTGCAGGGAATGATATCTGACGCGTCAAGCATCTATGTCAGCTACCTAGTGCCTGTTGTGTGCTTTGTGGTGGTCATGCTATATGCAGTGTCGGTAATTAAAATACAGAAATCACTATGAGCAAGAAGGTTTTTGTGAGCGGATGTTATGACCTGTTGCACTCGGGGCACGTGGAGTTCTTCAAGCAGGCGTCGCAGTATGGCGACCTGTATGTGGGCATAGGTTCAGACGCGACCTATCTGGAGTATAAGCACCGCAAGCCCATGTTCCCGCAAGAAGAACGCCTGTTCATGGTCAAGAGCATCCGCTATGTCAAGGACGCTTATATCAACGAGGGTAGCGGTGTGATAGACTTTCTCTCCACGCTTGATCTTGTACAGCCCGACGTGTTTGTAGTCAATGCCGAGGGAGGCTCTGAGGAGAAGCGCTCGCTGTGTGCAGCCCGTGGCATAGAATATGTAGAACTGCAGCGCACGCCTGCCGAGGGGCTGCAGGCAAGAAGCTCAACCTCGCTCAAGCAGGCGCTATCCAGCATGCAGTCGTCGGCAACCGGGGAGAAAGCAGAAGACTCGCCTGTCTATCCTTCAGGACCCATTCCTACCCGTCTCGACCTCGCCGGCACGTGGATTGACCAGCCCTATGTGAGCCAGTATCATCCCGGATGGGCGATAACCATTTCGCTCGAGCCCACATTTGAAGTGCGTGACCGCTGTGGACTCTCCACATCCACCCGCAAGGTGATACAGAAGATATGGCCTTATAAGCTCCCCAAGATGGACCCCGAAATGCTTGCAAGGCTCGTCTTCTGCTTTGAGAATAACCCTGAGAGGGAAAACGGCCACATCTCAGGTGCCCAGGATGCGATAGGAATATGCATTCCGGGACTGTGCCGTCATTATTATGACAACAACTTCTGGCCCCACAAGGTAGAGTACACCAGCGACGAGATGACCCTTCGTTTCCTGGAGCAACATCTGGTGCTGGTGCCCATGGAACCCAGGAAACCCGGCTGCTCGGTGGTAGAGGGGAAAGACATCACGACCGAGAAGGTTGCCGCTTTGGCCCATGCGGCAGATGCGTGCTGGAAGGCTATCATCGACAAGGACCTAGAGGCATTTGCAGCGGCTTATCAGGCGAGTTTCAATGCCCAGATAGCCATGTTCCCCGGTATGGTGACACCCGTGTACCATGGCAACGAGGAGCAGGACAACAGCTACATCAGGGCGACCATCGAGCGCTACAGCCAGCTGCCCGATGTTCTTGCCTGGAAGATGCCGGGAGCAGGCGGTGGTGGATACCTCGCCCTCGTGGTGAAGGACAGCAACAGCTTTGCTGCCGAGAACGAGAACGTTATTAACTTACACATTAGAAGAGAATAAACAAGACATAAATATATGCAATTAGTATTATTATCAGGCGGTTCGGGCAAGCGCTTGTGGCCGCTTAGCAATAACGCACGCAGCAAGCAGTTCCTGCCGCTCCTGGAGAAAGAGGACGGCGGCATGGAGTCGATGGTGCAGCGAGTGGTACGCCAGGTCAAAGAGGCTGATATCGACGCTGAGATAACCCTGGCTACCAACGCCTCGCAGCTAGACATCATCACCAACCAGCTGGGCGATGCGGTGAGCGTGGTCACTGAGCCCGAGCGCCGCGACACATTTCCGGCTATTGCCCTTGCGGCAAGTTATCTGAAGCTGCACAAGCAGTGTGACGATGACGAGGTGGTCATCATCATGCCTTGCGACCCGTTTACTGAGACAGGATATTTCCGCACTATAGGCAAGATGGCCGAGTGCGTGAAGAAGGACGTGGCCGAGTTGGTGCTGATGGGCATCTCACCCACATATCCTTCGGCCAAGTACGGCTATGTAGTGCCCGGTCAGGGCGCTGACGGCGAGTGGCTGCCCGTGGCACGTTTCACTGAGAAACCCACGGTGGAGGTTGCCAAGCAGCTCATTGAACAGAAAGCATTCTGGAACGGAGGCGTGTTTGCCTTCCGCTTGGGATATATCATGGACATTGTGCGCAAGCACATCCAGAGCGAGAGCTTTGAAGACACCCGCAGCCGTTATGCCGAGTTCCCCAAGATTAGCTTTGACTATGAAGTGGCTGAGAAGGCACACTCGGTGGCTGTTGTGCCCTTCTCTGGCGAATGGAAGGACCTGGGCACATGGAACACCCTGACCGACGAGCTGCATCACACCGCCATAGGCAATGCACTGCTTGGACCCAAGTGCGAGAACACCCATGTCATCAACGAGCTGCAGTATCCCATCTTTGTCGACGGCTTGAAGGACGTGGTGGTATCGGCTTGTCCTGACGGCATCCTCGTGTGTGCCAAGAAGGAGACCGAAAACATCAAGAAATATGTCGAGACGCTGGAGCATCGACCCATGTATGAAGAGCGTCGCTGGGGCACTTATCGTGTGATAGACGACTCAACCTATGACGACGGCAGCCACTCGCTCACTAAGAGCATCACGCTGCAGCCTGGCAAGAACATCTCTTACCAGCAGCATCACCACCGCACCGAGGTGTGGACATTCGTCGAGGGCGAGGGCATCTTTGTGCTTGACGGCGAGGAGCGTCATGTCAAGGCTGGAGATACCGTTGTGATTCCGGTGGAGCACTGGCATGCCATCAAGGCTGTGACACGGCTCACATTCATTGAAGTGCAAATGGGTAATCCGCTTGTTGAGGACGACATCGTGCGCAAGGAGTGGGATTGGAAAGACTGATAAGCAAATTGCTAGGAGGGTAGTTTGTAAAAAAAGAGAAAATAAAAATTTTGTTTAATATGGCTGGCGCCAAGAAAATGGTGGACTTTGTCCATAAGGTAATAATACTCTAAAAATGAGGTGATTTCATTTTGCTTGCGGAGCAAGCCATTTTCTAAGCGAAGCATAAAAATCTTAAATGAAATATTTTCTTTATTTTTACGGAATACATAAGAATAAAAGCAAATGGAACTAAACGCTAAAATATACGTAGCAGGTCACCGCGGCATGGTGGGCAGTGCCATCGTGCGCGAGCTCAAGCGCCAGGGCTACACTAACATCATCACCCGCACCCATAAGGAGCTGGACCTGTGCCGCCAGGATGCTGTAGAGCGTTTCTTTGCCGAGGAGAAACCCGAATATGTCTTCCTCGCTGCAGCCAAGGTGGGCGGCATCGTTGCCAACCAGAGCGCGCTGGCCGATTTCATGTATGACAACATGATCCTCGAGATGAACGTCATTCACTCGGCCTGGCAGAACGGTTGCAAGAAACTCGAGTTCCTGGGCAGCTCATGCATCTACCCCCGCATGGCTCCGCAGCCCATGCCCGAGAGCTGTCTGCTCACAAGCGAGCTGGAGAAGACCAATGAGGCATATGCCCTGGCTAAGATAAGCGGACTCAAGTATTGCGAGTTTCTCAACCGCCAGTATGGCACCGACTACATCAGCGTGATGCCCACTAACCTCTATGGTCCCAACGACAATTACCACCCCGAGCACAGCCACGTGCTGCCGGCACTCATACGCCGTTTCCACGAGGCAAAAGAGGCTGGGCTGAGCGAGGTTACCTGCTGGGGCGACGGCAGCCCGCTGCGCGAGTTCCTCTATGTCGACGACCTTGCTAACCTGTGCGTGTTCTTGATGAACAACTACAGCGGCAACGAGACCGTCAATGCCGGCACTGGCAAGGAATTGACAATCAAAGCACTCACTGAGCTTGTAGCAAAGGTTGTGGGCTATGAGGGTGCAATCAAGTGGGACACCACCCGTCCCAATGGCACTCCGCGCAAACTGCTCGACGTGAGCAAAGCTGCTAAGCTGGGCTGGACCTACAAGACCGAACTCGAGGACGGCATCCGCCTCTCCTATGAGGACTTTTTAAATAACCCCATGAGGGCCGAAAGGTAAAGAATAAATAATGACTAAATGATATAGGATTATGCAGGCGATAATATTAGCTGCCGGGATGGGCAGAAGGTTGGGTGAATATACCCAGAATAACACTAAGTGTATGGTGCCGGTAAATGGCACTCCGCTCATTGACCGTGTCTTGCGTCAGTTGAGCGAGCTTGACCTTAACCGTGTTGTCATTGTCGTGGGCTATGAGGGCAAGAAACTCATGGACTACCTGGGCAACGAGCGCAACGGGCTCAAGATTGAGTATGTCAACAACCCCATTTATGACAAGACCAATAACATCTACTCACTGGCGCTGGCCAAGGAGAAGATGCTCGAGGACGACACGTTGCTCGTGGAGAGCGACCTGATATTTGAGGACGGCATGTTTGACCTGCTGGTCAACAATGAGTTCCCCAACCTTGCTCTTGTGGCTAAGTATGAGTCGTGGATGGACGGCACGATGGTGCTCATCAACGAGGACAACAACATCACCAGCTTCGTGCCCAAGTCGGCTTTCCGCTATGCCGATGCCCACAGGTATTACAAGACCGTAAACATCTACAAGTTCTCTAAGGAGTTTTGCGCTACTAAGTACATCCCCTTCCTTGAGGCTTACACCAAGAGCGTGGGCAACAATGAGTATTATGAGAATGTGCTAAGCATCATCTCGTTCCTCAACTCGCAGGACCTGAAGGCATTGCCCATTACTAACGAGAAGTGGTATGAGATTGACGACAAGCAGGACCTCGACATCGCCGAGGCCATTTTCTCTGATCCCGAGACACTGCTCAAGAAGTATTACACGCGCTATGGCGGTTTCTGGCGCTTCCCGCAGATGCTTGACTTCTGCTATCTGGTGAATCCTTACTTCCGCCGCTCTAAGATCATTGACGAGCTGGAGGCCAACTTTCGCACGCTGCTGGGCGAGTACCCCTCGGGCATGAAGGTCAACACGCTGCTTGCCAGCAAGTGCTGGGGCGTGAAGGAGGACTACATCATTCCCGGCAACGGCGCTGCCGAGCTCATCAAGGTCCTCATGGAGAACATCGAGGGCAAGGTGGGCGTGGTGCGTCCCACGTTTGAGGAATATCCTAACCGTCTGCCCGCTGAGCGTGTGGTGGCGTTTGTGCCGCAGAACCGCGACTTCCGTTATGGTGTCAACGACCTGATGGAGTACTATGGCAACAACCCCGTTGAGACGCTGTTGCTCATCAACCCCGACAACCCTTCGGGCAACTTCATCGCCCTTGATGATATATGCCAGCTTGCTGTCTGGTGCGAGGGTAGGGGAATGCGCCTGATAGTGGACGAGAGCTTTGTCGACTTCAGTGAGCAGTGGGAGACTTCGTCGCTCTTGAACGACAGTTACCTCGAGGCTTATCCCCACATGGTGGTGATGAAGTCAATCTCCAAGAGCTATGGCGTGCCGGGCCTGCGCCTGGGCATCATGGCAAGCGCCGACGCTGCCCTTATCGCAACGATGAAGCAGCAGGTGAGCATCTGGAACATCAACTCATTTGCCGAGTTCTTCATGCAGATTTACACCAAGTATGAGAAGGACTACCACAAGGCATGCAACAAGTTCCTTGAGGTGCGTGCCCACTTTGAGAAAGAACTGCGTGAGATACCGTTCCTGCATGTGCAGCCGTCGCAGGCCAACTTCTTCCTGTGCGAGGTGATGGAGCCTTACACGGCCAACGACCTTGCCCTGGTGCTGCTCAAGGACCACAACATCCTCATCAGTGCCTGCAGCAACAAGAAAGGCATTGCGCCCAACAAATACATACGCCTGGCTGTGCGCAGCAAGGAAGACAATGACCGCCTGATTGCGGCTCTTAAAGGACTGAAAAACTGATATGAAGATAATTTCGCAACAGTGCATACGGTCGCTGGGCATCACGCCGCGGCAGTGTGTGGAATGGATATATGAAAGCTTCGCCCTCAAGGCCGAGGCGCAGTTGCCCGCTAAGATCAGCGTGCATCCTGCCGACACTGATTTCTTCACCTCAATGCCGTGCCTGCTGCCTCAGCGTGAGGGTGCAGGGCATCGTTACTTCGGCATCAAGGAGGTGCACCGCATTGAGGGTGCAGTGCCATCGCTGGGCAGCGACATGATGCTCTATGATGCCAACACGGGCGAGCTGCTGGCCCTCATGGACAGCGACTGGATAACCACCATGCGCACCGGTGCGGTGGCTGCTGCAGCTGCCAAGGCTCTGCGCCGTGACGATGCGTCGACCTATGGCTTCGTGGGACTGGGCAACACAGCACGTGCTGCCTTGCTGTGTATCCTTGAGGCTGAGCCCGAGAAGCATTTCAATGTGCAGTTGCTCAGATATAAGGACCAGGCCGAGTCGTTCATCGAGCGATTCAAGGACTACGGCAATGTGACCTTTGAAATCGTGGACGACATCAACGAGATGGCCCGCACGGTAGATGTGTTTGTGAGCAGCATAACCAGCGCTAACGGTCTGCTCGTGGAGGACGAAAAGAACTTCAAGCCCGGCATCACCGTCATTCCCATACACATGCGCGGACTGCAGAACTGCGACACTACCTTTGACCGCGTCCTGGGCGACGACACCGACCATGTCAAGGGCTTCAAGTATTTCCCGCAATTCAACGACTACAACGAGATAGGTGAGGTGCTAGCCGGCCGTGATCCCGGTCGCAAGACGCCCCAACAGCGCATCATCGACTATAACTACGGCCTTGCCCTGCACGACGTGGTGTTTGCCTCTAAGATCTATGAACTCGTAGTCGCTGCCCCATTGCCAGAGGTCGAGATAGTAAAGGAAACTGAAAAATTCTGGATATAAGCACTACACTGAGCTTAAAGTAAACCAGGATAAGGACTAAGCCGGAGCATGATTCAAACACATTCTCCGGCTTAGTGCGTGTGTGGTTGACGATAAATGTCTTTTTTTTACAAAGCAGTGTGTGATTTTGTAGCTAATTTTGCATCGTGAAAGTAGCTAAGCTGTGTTTGCATGTTTTTTTTGAATTTAATGTTATGAAGATTAGAATAGAACAACCCCAAGACTACCGTGAGGTAGAGAACCTCACACGCGAGGCATTCTGGAACGTATACCGTCCCGGATGCGTTGAACATTATGTACTTAACCAATATCGCAACCATCCTGACTTTATCCCCGAGCTTGACTTTGTGATGGAAGAGGACGGCCGCATCATAGGGCATGTGATGTTTTCTAAGGCCCAAATCATTAAGGGCGATGGGGAAGCATTGCCTGCATGGACCTTTGGTCCCATCAGCATACATCCCGACTACAAACGCAAGGGTTATGGCCTGAAGCTGCTCAAGTATGCGCTGGCCCAGGCTGCCAGCCATGGTGTGGGAGTGGTGTGCATGGAGGGCAACATAGACTTTTACAAGCATGCCGGTTTTGTAGTGGCAAGCACCATGGGTATTCACTATCATGGTGAACCGCAGGATGCCGAGGTGCCTTATTTCCTTGCGCAGGAACTCATCCCCGGCTACCTCAACGGCATTGAGGGCACCTACCACACACCCAAACCCTATTTCGTGGCCGACGAGAATCCCGAGGCATTCCTTGCCTATGACGCGACATTCCCTGCTAAAGAAAAAGCCTTGCAAGACGGGCAGTTGCCTCAGTTCTGCCAAAGTTGCGGCATGCCCTTGAGTCAAGAGATACTGGGCACCGATGCCGACGGCAGCTGCAACTATGACTACTGCATGTACTGTTACAAAGACGGTGCATTCACGGGCGACTTCACCATGGAGGAGATGGTCGACTACTGCTCGATGTTTGTTGACGAGTACAACAAGAACACAGGGCAGCAGCTCACCAGCTGCGAGTATAAGGACGTGCTGCGCGGCTATTACCCCATGCTCAAACGCTGGCGCTTGCCGCAGAACTGCATACCGCATGCCCATCATCCCATGAAACAAGTGTTTATCGACGAGGTGAACGCGCTGGGCATCGAGGGATTGCATGTTACTAATCTCTATGTGCTGCAGGGCTCGTTCATCAACCAGCCCTATCGCCTCAACGGCAACGAGGTGAAGCTGCTTGACGACAACGCCAGCTACTGGGGCACACAGATAGAGAAGCCCGACGGCAACTGCTATGGCATAGCCTGCGACGAGCGCTATATCCTTGTATCCCAGTATGGCAAGGACGGCAGCAACCCCGAGATAGTGATGCTGAAGAAGAGATAGGGTAGAATACCGCTGTGACATTACAATAACAAAACGCGCTCGTTTGGGGCGCGTTTTGTTGTCTGTAATGTCTTGTGTTTTATTCCGGCTTCAGATCGATGTCTTTGCCGCTACAGTAAGAACCCATTATCACGATGTTAGGGCGCTGGCTGGTAGACCATACCGTGGCATCGAGATAGTCAGCTTTATATAACAATGCTAATAACATTGCCTCTGCTCTGCTGTAATAGCAGTTTGACACGGCGTAGTAACGAGTTTTGCCATCTTCGTTGACTTTGACGATAGACGCTTCACACCAATCGGGACAATTGGTATGGTGTTTCCTAGCCTTTTCAAAAGAATCATACTTTGTTACAACGACGTAATGTAGTGCTTGCTCGCTGTTACTTATTCTTATAGCCTGATACGTTGCGATTACAGCAAACAAGATGACCATTACATAGATAAATTTTTTCATAGTACATAAATAATTGGTTTGTATTTTTGACTATGAAACAGGCGTGAAGGTTTAACCTTTACACCAAATTATCTACTTCGATTTTCTTCTTCATGAGCTGGCTGAACTTACCCTGGAAGGTCTCGGTGAGCTGGCTGCCCATGGCGATGAGCTCAGTGGGGGTCTTGCCGCACAGTTGCTGTATGTCCTTGGTCATGTGGGCCAGGTCAGTGTACCCGCAGTCATATGCAATGTCGGTGAGGGCGTCGTTGCCTTCGCGTATCAGCATCATGGCTTTGTGGAAACGCACCAGGCGCTGGTAGCTCTTGGGATTGATGCCCACATATTCATTGAACACTCGGGTGAACTGTTTGTTGCTCAAGCATGCGTTGGCAGCCATGTCGGCGGTATGGTCGTTCTCGCTGATCGACTCAAAGACGTCCTCCATGCGGTGCATGTTCACACCACCGGCAATCTTCTCCTCGATGCGGTTGCAAAAGAAGGCATCCATGAGCTGGCGACGCTCGTCGGTCGACTTGGCATTGAGAATCATCTGCTCAAGGGCGATGAACTCATTGTCTTGTAAGTCATGCGGGGTGATGTGTTGTGACTTAAACTGCGATATGTTCCAGAATGCACGTGTGCCGAAAGGAACGAACTCTACACCGAAGATGTTGAATTCACCTTTAGCGGTATGCACATCCATGACAGTCAAGTCGTGCCGGTTGAGCGAAGTCCTGTATTCGCGCTCGTCGTCGTCGAGATGCACAGGTAGTGAGAGGTAGAAATGCAGGCTCACAGCGCCGTTAGAGTAGACGCGCTGTGTGCCTGGAGCAGTACAAGTGGCCTCAAGAACCCAATAGTTGCGAATGAACGGACGCAGCAGTTCGTGGCAGGGGACAGGTTCAAACTTCATTATTCGTCAGGAGTATCCAGGTCAAACGCTTTGCCCTTGTACACGGGTTTGCGCTTCTCGAGGAACGAGTTGATGCCCTCGCGATAGTCGCTGCCGTTGTACACCTTGGCACGATAAGAATTTATTTTCTCAAAGCTCTCGCTCGAAATCACTGTAGCAGCACGGCTCAGAATGCGGAACTGACGCTTGATGGCGCTTATAGACATCACCGAGTTGCGGCGCAGCGGAGCCAGCAATGTGGTCTCGAGCACCTCGTCGAGCTTGTCGGCAGGAGCAACACGGTTGACAAATCCCACGTTGAGTGCATCCTGCGCACTGATGGCTTCGGCAGTGAAGAACATCTCACGAGCCTTGTTAATACCCAGCTGGTTGATGAAGTGCATGATGCCCGATGCGTTGTAGGGGATACCTATCTTGGCGGGAGTGATGGCAAATGTTGCGTCCTCTGAAGCAACAATCATGTCGCAGCTCACACACAGGTCACATGCTCCGCCCCACACGGTGCCGCCAGCACATGCAATCACGGGAATGGGAACATCCTGCACGGTGCGCAGTAACTTCTCCATTGCCACGTCAAATCCCAGAGGGTCGCTGCCATCCTGCGGCAGCTCGCGTATGTCGTGACCGGCGCTCCACACGCCCTTGCGGCACTGAGCCTTGATTACAATGCCCACGCACTCCTCGGCATAGGCGCTCTTTATCGCTTTGATCATGCGCTCGCACAGTTCATCACTCAGGCAATTCAGGTGGTCAGGATTGGCCATCTCGATGAAACAGATGCGGTCGATTATAGATACGTTTACCATGTTTTATGCTTTTATTGATTATTTAATGTGCAAAATTACCAATAATTTCTAAAAAAACGGTTATTGTCAATCTTTTTTTTTCTCTCTCGCAATGCGCACGGGGAGTAAGGACTGAAAGAAATTAAAATAATTGAAATAAAAATTTTTTGTCATTTTGTTCTTGTAGTCAAAAAAATAAATCCATGTGATCCGTGAGATCCGCGCGGGGAGTATTGACTGAAAGAAATTTAAATGAAATTATTTGATTTGGTTCCTGTAGTTAAAAAGTATGGAAAAACCGTGTGGAGGGAGGATATAGTAAAAAAGCCATCCCCACTCGTCGCGAGCGGGGATGGCTGGGGTCTCTTTAAAGAGCACACTATTGAGAGATTTACATTCTTGATTTCATGCTCTCACCTGCACCGGTGCCTTTGTACTTCTTTTGTGCCTCGTTGAACTTCCATGTCACATTGAGTTCAAAGGTAGCCTTGGCGGGACTGTAGCAGTCAAGTTCGCGCACACCCATGATGGTACCTTTGTTAGCACTTGTGCACAGGGGATCGATGACGCGCAAGTCCACGTTCATGCGGCCGGCCTGGCCCAGTGAAAACTCACGCTGTGCTCCCAGCACTGCAGTAAACTTGCCCCTGGTCATGCGGTAGTTGGCATAGTCACCTGTAGTGCTGCCAAACATGTTAAGGTAGAGGCGATAGTCACGGGGCAACACGAAGTCGTTGCTCCACGAGAGCTGTAACTGGGGACGGTTCAAAGTTACCATTTTGCCTGTCATGTCAAGCTGCTTGTAGTCCTGGAAGCTCACATAAGCGCTGAACACAGGGTGCCAGAATGAAATGACGGGACGAGCATAGGCTCCAAGGGTGAACTTATTGAACGCTTTGCCGCTGTTAGCGGGGTGCAAGAGACTCACATAGGGGTCCTCGCTACCGGGGAAAGGCTCGGTGAGCATTGTGATGAAGTCAATGTCACGGCCATAGGTAGCGCTCACATTCAGCCACTGGTAAGCCACGTTGAGTACCAGGTTGTGGATGTAGTTGGGCTTGAGGTATGGATTACCGCGCTGATAGGTGTAGCGGTTGATATATATCGTGCTGTTTGTGAGATTCTCGTAGCTAGGACGGTTGATGTCCTTGCGGTAAGTGAGCGACAGCTGGGTCTTGCCCACGGGCATCGAAATCACTGCAGTAGGGAAGATATCGCCATAGCTGCGGCTCATGCTCTCATCCTTGATGCCAAAATCCTTATAAGTGTTGTCGAGGTACTCATAGCGCATGCCGGCCTGGAGGAATACGCGGCCGAAACGGCGGCCATACTCAACAAATGCCGATGACATGTTCTCGGTGATGACGTTGTCGCTCGCCTTGACGGGCAGCACCTCGGTGCTCTCATAGGTGTAGACGTCGGTGCGGCGATTGTGTGAGAACTCACCGCCCACGCTCAGGTTGCCTTCCCACAAGGGGTGGGCGAGCACGAGCTTGGATGCCCACAGGTTGTTGGTAGCCTTGGTGTGGTTGTCCACGATGTGCTTTGCAGCCTCGCCGCTGGTGTAGTCGGTAGTGGTCTCGGTGGTGTTGCTGTTGTCAGTGTTACGGTTAAACAGCAGGTCCATGTTGAAGTCAATAGACAGGTCCTTCACCTTACCGCTGTAATAGCCGTTGACGATGTGGATGTGCTTGTCGCGATTGATGTCAAGGTTGCTCTCGCTGCGCTCCACTTTCTCACCGTTGAGATAAGAGTCAGTATTGAGGAAACCGTGCGAGCGGTTGCGTGTGGCGACGTCCCACTTGTAGAATGCGCCGAACGAGTGGTTCTCGTTGACCATATAGTTGAACTGCAGCTGAGGCGAGTAGCCGTTGTAACGTGTAAACTGCTCCTGGTTGCTCACGCCGCTGTATACATCGGGACCTAACATGTAGCGCAGGGTGTTCTCCTGCAGCGACTTGCCGCCGAATGTGCCTGCCCACAGCGATGCAGTGAGGTCGAGGCCGCCGGTGCGGTAGTTCACGTCGATGTTGTTGTGGATGGTGCCGTTATACTGGTAGTTGGCATCGAGGTTGTCGAGCACGCTGATGCCCTCGCCCTGCTGTTTTTTGAGCTGGATGCGCACTACAGCCTTGGTCGATGCCGAGTAGCGTGCGCCGGGGTTCTGGATGACGTCGACGCTCTGTATCTGGTCAGAGCGCAGGCGGTCGAGTTCGTTCATGTCCATCACCTTGCGGCCGTTGATGTAGACCTCGGCAGTGCCGCGTCCTATCACCTCAACGCCCTCGCCTTTGCCAGCCTTGATCATGGGCAGTTTGGCGAGCAGGTCGGTGGTTGAGCCTGATTTCTCAAGCACGCTGCCTGCCACGGTGGTGCGCAGTGCATCGCCCTTGATCTGTGTCTTGGGCAGAGTGCTCTTTACGACTACTTCGCCCAGCGTTATCTCCCAATGTTTCATTATTGAATCAAGCTCGGCATCTTCTGAGCCTACTTGTGACACGTTGTCCTGTGCCTGTGTTGCCATGACTGCAAGTGTAGCAGCCAGCATTGTGATAAATCTCTTCATAATCATTTAGTTTAAATTTAGTTTGGTCTTTACATGTGTGAATCACCTGAATGATGCAAGTAATGCCAAATGTTGTGTTTGTTATTGTGGTTGCAAAATTACAACGACCCCAGCTACTGGGTTTGTAAAAAATGGACATTGTAAAATAAAGGTGTTTTTTTTGTGTCTGACCATCAATCTCACCATATTATATTAATTATAAAGGCTAGGATGCTTTGGGTTTGAGAAATTTTCATTACTTTTGCAGTGTCACAAAATAGAAAAACTATAGTAATATGAAAAAGATATTGTGTTTACTGGCTGCTGCAGTGATGTGCGCATCGGCAGCGTTTGCCCAAGAAAATGTCATGAAGTTTATGGGTATTCCCATGGGACAGACCGTCTATAAGTTCCAGGCACAGCTTGTGGCCAGGGGTATGGAAATCAATAACACCGGCAACACTAACTCCTGCTCGCGCTGGCTCAACGGCACTTTCTCGGGCGAGAAGGCGCTCATCATCGTCTACTTTGACGCTAACACCAAGAAGGTGTACAGGGCTAAGGCCGTTATAGCACGCGACGACCGTGCCGATGCCAAGAATCTCAAGAGCGAGTTCCAGGACATGCTCAGCATCAAGTATAAGGATGCCAAGAAGGTGGAAGGCTCGCATGACGGATACTCGTCAACAAGATTTGAAGTGAGCGAGCTGGGCAAGATTGACCTGTATATGAACGATACCGACCGCGCCCACAACGTGATGCTCGACTACTGGGACCAGACCTATTATGAGCAGCACCTCAACAGCCGCATGGTAGACCTCTAAGTGAGGCAGGAAAGATAAGAAAACATCGACACCGGGATGTGTGGTAGATTCCACATGTCCCGGTGTCGTATTGTTGAGGGTGCGACGATGTGTGTCGCTCAGGGTTTACTTGTCTCCGCTCTGCACGGCGCGTATGGGCAGACCCACACGCTTGTTGGTGGTGCTTATGCGATTGAAGGTTGCTGCGCCAAAGAAGTAGTGGGCCACGTTATTAGAGCCGTTCCACTCGCCTTGTGTGGCGCTCCAGTACCAGGCATACTCAGGGTTGACAACATAGGTGTCCTGCACCTGTCCCATGAAGGGCAGGAAGATGGTGTTAGTGTTGCCGGCCGCTTTGCTGCGCAATACCAGTCCGTCTTTTCCGCCCACGGTGCTCTTTTGTATTATAGTATTTGCCAGCAGCTCTTCCCACTGCTTGAGAGTGGGCACGGTCCACTTGCCTTTCCACATCGCCTTGGCTGCATCATGGTCGGTGCCATTGATGCTGTCCATTGTCATCTCGGCATAGTTATAGGATTCCTCACTATATGACACCTTGTAGGTAACGTCGCCCCAAGCAAAGTAGTATCCAAAGTCGCTGGGGCTCTCGGCTCCCAGGTTCATCGACGCCCACTTGGTGCCGCTGGGCAAGCCCAAGTCAATGGCACGGCTGTCGGGGACATCCTCAGAGTCTTCAAAGGTGATCTCCTCAATGTCAGCGATAGAGAACTTGGCCTGGGTGCCATTGGTCATTGTCACGACCATGACGTCCTGGGCCGAAGCACTCAACCACAATGCAGCTGCAGCTGCAATTAACGCACATTTTCTCATACTTACCTTATATTAGAGTTTCTGACCCATGATGTTGTAGCGCACACCGTCCTTGACGATGACAATATGGCCATTCTCAATGGTCTTGTAGGCATTGCTTGAACCCACCTTGATGGCATCGATGCCGGTGATGGGTGCCGGGCCAGTCAGGCTGAAGTCAGTGTATTTCTCAACCACCATGTAGTAGTCTTCGGCATAGGCCTGAACCTCCTCATTGGTGCTTACGAGGGTCTTTTCTTCGGGATCCCAGCTGAATGTGGCTGCAACCATCTTCTTGTTGCTGTAACCAAATACCTCCACATAGGTATAGGTAGTGTTCTTTATCTTCTGGTAACCTGCATTCTGATAAGTCTTGAAGGTGACGGTTCCATTTTCTTCATCGATTGTACCGGTGATCCACTGGCTCTTGCCTGTCTCCTCCATGCCAGGGAGCATGTTCTTGACATACATTGTGTTAGTGGTGTTGTCCACTGCTACCTGAGCATCCCAAGTGGCTTCGCCACGTACTGAACCGGTTGCTGAACCAGTGTAAGTTTCAACTTCCACGCCATCGGGGACTGTGACTGCGGCCTGCATCATGAATGCACCGCACAGCATTGATAATGCTGATAAGAGTAAAGATTTCTTCATATTAAACTGTTTTTTAGTTATTGTTTATTATTTCGAATGCAAAATTAGTAATATTTTTCTGTTTTGGCAAGAAAAATGTGGCAAAATTGAAGTGAGTGTTAACTGGACGAGAACACTGTTGTGAAGCTGATGATAAAAAAAGTTACTGAAAACCGTGGCTAATTGGATTGTTTTTAGTAAATTTGTAGCACAGAACTATAAGTTACTACTCACTAATGAGGATTATCTCGCGCAGAACTCGCAGATCACGCAGATTTTTTGACTAAAAGATCAAAAAGTTCCATTTTTTGTTTTTATGTTCTATTAGTCTAAAAAGAAAAGTTACAAAAATTACAGATATTATTAATAACCAATAAAAAACAGAAAAACTATGAAGAGAGTATTTTTTGCCCTGATTACCCTTCTGGCTGTTTCTATGGTGTGCAGCTATGTGCCCGAGACAGCATCAATGTCACAGGCTACTGCAGCCGAGCGCTCGACTACATTCTACTATGTGTGCACAGGCAGCTATTCAAGTCTTAGCAATGCAAGAGAGCACAATAGAACCGTTCCTAGCCATCAAGAAGGAGCCATCGTGCAAGTTAAAAGCAAAGGCCGCACTTTATACAGAATATGTACAGCTTGCTTCTACAACAAGAGTGCTGCTCAAAGCTATGCTAATTACAATGGTGGTTGGGTTTTTGCTTCAGCACCTGTTCGTGTTGTTGACAATAGCTACGGTGTGAGCTTGAGCCCCCGTTGATATTTTCATTGCAAGGTATAGAAAAAGGAACGCCGCGGCGTTCCTTTTTTTGTCGGTTCGCCCAGCACGAACGTATTCTAACGGGTGCAAGTCCCCAAGCCGCCCTAAC
>JAKSLZ010000036.1 GCA_024400935.1 Muribaculaceae bacterium
AAAACCCCGGTGCCACCCAGGACATCATTGCCCAGCACTGCGGATTCAAGAACGCACAGTATTTCAACACCCAGTTTAAGAAAACCGTGGGTGACACTCCTGCAATGTGGCTCGCTTCACGCAGTTGCCTAAAGTCAACACCAGCGGAATAATCACCTGACATTGGTGTATGTCATTCTTCTTTAAGTACGGGACGGATGAAGCAGCCGTAGTAGCGAGTGATGGGGGTGCCAAAATGATTTGTGGCGCCATCCATGTCTACTACACACAAGGCAATCGCCGAATCATCATCGTCATCACCTAGCTCGTTGGTCCAATAGGCAGAATATCCTTCAGTGAATTGACCTTCGCCATAAATGCCAAAGATGGGGAAAAATATATGGGCACCATTGGGGCCTGTTGCACGGAAGCCGTTAACGCCCTGAAATTTACCGCATTCCCATTCGCAACATTCCAATAGTTCAGATATGTCATCATAACTGGGAATTTGCCATCCCTCGCCCCATTCTTGACAAGCGGCATCTTGCGCCGGACGAAGAATGGTGTTGCCGTCATGGCTATAGGCAAGGTAGTTGTGGTCCCAATAGTCGTCCTCGTCAAATCTGCCGCCAGGCCATGTTGCCCCCCAGGTATAGTAATTTCCGGGTTCAAGTGGAGAGCTGGCACCGAGGTTATAACCCGCCCAGATGGTGCCACTGGGCAGTCCCAGATCAACCTCCTGATCAAATGAGAAAACGTTAGCGTTGATAGCTGCTGCGCGGCGCTCGTCGGCGCGTTCACGGCGTTCTTCTTTGCTCAGACGGTTACGTTTGTTGCTTGAGTTAACACTTGATTTTGAGCTTGAACTCGAATTGTTATATAAAGTACTGAATTCGTAGGTGATAGTGGCTTCATCGCCATGCTCGTTGTAGCTGCGACCGCCTATGACTACCCAGTTACCATTGCCATCGGTAACATGTGTGGGCTCGACGTTTCCGTGGAGTGTAAGACTTGAACTCACTTTGTAGGTGCCCTTTTCGGTTTTCACCGTGAGCGGTGCTGCAAGTCCGTTGTTGATGAACACAGTGGTGTAAGTGCGTGCCTCAACACCGAGAACACATAACAGGACAGTAAGGATAGTAACAACTGTTCTCATAATAAATGAATTTTATATGTCAAGTAAGAGTTCCACGGGGCAATGGTCGCTGCCCATGATGTCGGTGTGGATCTTGGCACCGGTGAGTTTGTCGTCGATTGACGATGATGCGAGGAAATAGTCGATGCGCCACCCTGCATTCTTTTGACGAGCCTGGAAACGGTAGCTCCACCACGAGTATATGCCTTCCTGGTCGGGATAGAAGTGGCGGAAAGTATCGGTAAAGCCGCTCTCGAGCAATGTGGTCATCTTGCCGCGCTCCTCGTCGGTAAAGCCTGCGTTCTTGCGGTTGCTCTTGGGATTCTTGAGGTCTATTTCCTTATGAGCCACGTTGAGGTCGCCGCACACGATAACCGGTTTCTTCTCGTTGAGTGCCAGCAGGTAAGCACGGAAAGCGTCTTCCCATGTCATGCGATAGTCGAGTCGCTTCAAGCCGTCCTGGCTATTGGGTGTATATACCGTGACGAGATAAAACTTTTCCATCTCGAGCGTGATGACACGTCCCTCGTGGTCGTGTTCGTCGATGCCCAAGCCGTATGTAACGTTGAGCGGAGTGTGACGAGTGAAGATAGCGGTGCCGCTATATCCCTTCTTGTCGGCATAGTTCCAGTAAGATGTATAGCCGGGAAAAGCCAGGTCGATTTGTCCGGTCTGGAGTTTTGTCTCCTGCAGGCAGAAGAAATCAGCATCAAGCGCATTGAAGGCGTCAACAAATCCCTTACCCACCACGGCACGCAAGCCGTTGACATTCCATGAAATAAACTTATAATCAGCCATATCACTCCTGGGGTGTAGAGTCAGCGTCATCTCTCATCTCCTTGTATCGCTGCTCGGCTTCCTTCTTGAAGCAGCGGCGAGCCTTCAAGAGCTGCATCACGGCTGCCACGAGCAGTACAAACGCAACAGTAGCGCCAGCGATGAGCGCCCACATGGGCAACAGGGCATTGTTAGCGCAGTAGAGCACAATTACTGCAATCACGATGCACGCACAATCAAGTGCAAGTGATATCTTATATGCTTTCATTCCGTCCATAGTCTATTGTTTTTTTAATCAATTACCAAAATTTGTTATTTTCTTCGCTATACTCCATGCCACACTGGGCGAGGCGTTGGGTGAGCCACTCGCGGTCTATGTCGAGCGAGGCACACAGCTCGTCGAGCGTGGGATACTCGTCACGCAGCTTCATGTTGATGAAGCTTGCCAGCATAAACGGGTCTTGGGGAAGATTGTCCATAACAAGCGTCTTTTTGTCGTTATACAATGTTTCGGGTGCAAAGGTAGCACTTTTTCACGAAAGACAAAAACTAACGTCAAAAAACAAAAAAGAATGACCACGACACGAGGCACATGGCTTGATAGACTCATACACTAAGTGATTCAACCAATTACTGAACAGAGTTGTCATCCATCTGCTATCAAATTCAGTAGTACATATTGTTCTAGTCACAATAAACACAGTACTTTCTTGCATATGTGAAATAATCTCATTATCTTTGCAATTGCTATATAATATTTATGCAAACAAAGTATTATGTAGCACTGTTACCTACAGGAAATATACAGGTGGCTTTTTATAATCCATTGGCAAGCAAGAGGTAATATCTGGCATATCACTGCATCAGATTTATCAGCACAAGATATTATCCCTCGTTTTACTTTGGGTTTAAAGAAGTGGGTATATTGCCTTTTAAGTTGCGATAACTAAAAAGGTCAACCCTTGTATTGATAACTGGACAATTATTTAATTATTACTTAATTATTTATTTACTACTAACAAATTTTATGAAAATGCAACGAATTTCGAGGGTGATGCATGCCGTGCTCGCAACAATCATTGTGTGTGCGGGTCTCGTTATTGCCCCTAAAGCGAATGCTGCCGTTGTTTATCCTAGCAATTTGTATTTGACACAACAGACCAATTACACTTGTACACTTGTGTCAAATGCAATGATGCTGCGTGCTCGCATGTATCTGAGCAACAACTCCAACTGGACAGCAATCACAGAATCATCGCTCGCTCCCTATGGCTGGATTGACGGCGCAGGTCAGCGTTCAACTTATTCATGCTCTTTTGCTGGATGTTCATTTAACGTTAAGCAGGCATATGTGAACGGCCTCACCGTTTCACAGCTTCAGAACATCCTGGCAGCTCATCCCGAGGGCATTTGTATCTATGTAACCACAATTCCACACGCACAGTGGATTACCGACGTTGACGGTGGTGTTGTCTATAGTGGCGACTCTTCTTGCTCGGCCTACTTTGGCCGCCGTCCTCTGGCCAACACTTACCAGGGCCAGTGCTACGGTTACAACCAGCAGGCAGTGCTCAACAACGTGACCAGCTACTGGTATGTAGCGTCTTACAACGTGTTTGCTAACGCTAACTACAACAACACCACAACCACTACCCTGAGCCGCGCCAACCTGCCCGACGGTAATTATCGCATTGCATGCTACGGCAACACCAAGTATGGCGTTGACGTGTCAGGCGCTACTACAGCCGACGAGGGTAACGTGCAGGTGTGGGAGTACACTAACGTTAAACAGCAGCAGTTCAAAGTGACCTTCAACAAGGACCACTACAACATCCAGGCCCTTCACTCGGGCAAGAACCTTGACCTTTACAAGGCTGGTTCGGCTGCTGGTACCAGCGTTATCCAGTATACCCCCGACGGCACTGCTGTGCAGAACTGGACCCTCCAGGATGCCGGCGACGGTGCATACTATGTTGTCAACAGCAACGGCCTCTACATGGACGTGTCGGGCGGCACTGTTGCCAATGGCACCAACATCCAGGGCTGGACAGGCAACAAGAGCGATGCCCAGAAGTGGGTATTCGTAGCAGTAGACGGCAAGCAGTCAATTCCCGATGGCGACTATCAGATTCGTTCTGCTAAGGAGTTCAAGTATGGCATTGACGTGTCAGGCGTATCTACCGAGAGCGGTGCTACAGTTCACACATGGACAATGGGTGACGGCAACAACCAGAAGTGGAGCGTGAAATACCTGGGCGAAGGCTACTACTCAATCATCGCTAAGCACAGCGGTATGGCTCTCAACGCTCGTGGCGGCAACATCAAGGGCAACCCCGATGTCATCCAATACCCCTTCAACAGCGGCGACGCTGCATCAATGTGGATGCTCAAGGATGCTGGCAATGGCAGCTTCTATGTAGTGAGCAAGACCGGTCACTTCCTCGATGCTAATGGCGGCAAGTTTGTCGACGGCACCAATATCCAGGGCTGGGCAGGTAACTCAAGCGATGCTCAGAAGTGGAAATTTGTAGCCGTTAACGGCACACAGACACTCGAAAACGGCGTTTACCAGATATGCAGTTCTGCAAACCAGAAGTTTGGCCTTGACGTGGCAAGCGTTTCAACAGAAGCTCGCGCTAACGTGCACCTGTGGACTCTGGGCGAGGGCGACAACCAGAAGTGGAACGTAGACTACCTGGGCAACGGATACTACACTATCGCTGCTGTTCACTCAGGCAAAGCACTCGACGTGAACGGTGCCGACATCAACAACTCGGCAAACATCCAGCAATATGACAACACTGCTACTACCAACGATGCACAGCAGTGGCTCATCAAGGACGCTGGCGACGGCACTTATTACATTATTAATAAGAGAGGCCTCTTCGTTGACATCAACGGCGGCACAATTGCCGACGGCACTAACATCCAGGGCTATGTGGGCAACCGCACAGCAGCTCAGAAGTGGGTGTTCAAGAAGATCGTCGTAGAGAAGAGCATCCCCGAGATTACCGACGTGAAGGTGACTAACCTTAGCTCAAGCGGTTACACCGTTACATGCACAGTTACCGACAAGTATGGTATCAAGTCAGTGAAGATGCCCACTTGGACCGACAAGAACGGCCAGGACGACATCATCTGGCACGAGGCTACTCTCAACGGCAACACTGCTACATTCACTGTTAAGACTAGCGACCACAACAACGAGCGCGGCGCTTACATCACTCACATCTATGCATACAGCAACAAGAACGAAGTGGGTAGCAAGACTCTTGACAAGATCACCGTTCCCGAGCCCATCGAGGACAAGGAAGCTCCCGTGATCAGCGACATCAAGATCAGCGACATCAGCCAGGCTGGCTACAAGGTAACTTGTACAGTAACTGACAACGTGGGCATTAAGTCTGTTAAGATGCCTACTTGGACCGACGCTAACGGCCAGGACGACATCAAGTGGCACGAGGCTACCATCAACGGCAACACCGCTACATTTACCGTTAAGACAAGCGACCACAAGAATGAGTTTGGTTTCTACATCACTCACATCTATGCTTATGACGAGGCAGGCAACCAGACAGCTAAGGCTGCCGACAAGGTTGACGTTCCCGTGGCTAACGGCACTTACCGCATCGCTTGCTTCACTAACAACGCAATCGGTCTCGACGTAGCAGGCGGAAACACTGCTAACGGCGCTAACGTTGAACTCTGGACATACGACAACGGTTCTCACCAGCAGTTCACCCTCACTCTGCTCAGCGATGGCTACTACACCATCAAGGCTGTTCACAGCGGCAAGGTGCTCGACGTTTACAACGGTGCAGCTGCTAACGGTACTAACGTGCAGACTTGGGACTGGAACAACATTGCTGACTCTGAGTGGAAGATCGTTCACAACAGTGACAACTCTTACACATTCAAGAGCAAGCTCAACAACAACTTCGTTCTTGACGCTAACGGCGGCACAATCGCTAACGGCACCAACATCCAGCTGTGGGAGAACAACAACACTGCAGCTCAGAAGTGGGTTATCCTTCCCACAAGCACCAGCACAAGCGGTACAGGTTCTGACGGTTACAGCAGCTATCAGGGCGGCCGCGGCGGTTCGGGCAACATCCTGGCTTACGGTGTTGACGTTTCAGAGCACCAGGGCGTAGGTTTCAACTTCCAGGCTCTCAAGAACGCCGGTTACAAGTATGTGATCCTGCGCTGCGGTTTCATCACCCGCAAGGACTACCGCTTCGAGGAATACTACGCAGCAGCTAAGGCTGCAGGCCTCGACGTGGGTGCTTACTTCTACTCTTATGCCGAGAACGCTACCGAGGCAAGACAAGAGGCCGACGCATGTCTCAACTACATCGCAGGCAAGAAGTTTGAATATCCCATCTACTTCGACTTCGAGGATCCCTGCCAGTATGGCGACGACGCTAAGACCATCTGCCTCACATTCCTTGACCGAGTAGCTGCTAAGGGTTACCTCGTGGGTCTCTACGGCTATGCTTCATGGCTCGACGAGGACTACAGCGGCTGGGTTCCCACTGCACAGATCTGCCAGAAGTATGAGTGCTGGATAGCTAACTATCCCTATGCTAACTATGTAGACAACTACACAGCTAAGTACAAGACACGCTACGGCATGTTCCAGTACACTGACGGTCAGTCATCACAGGGCCTCGCTTATGGCTATGGCATCGACACCGACATCTGCTTCAAGGACTATCCTTCAATCGTGCGTCAGTATGGCTTCAACGGCTATGCAGCATCTAAGACTCCCGTGGTTTACAACACAGGCGAAAACCTGGTTGTTCCTGAGGATGTAACCGGTCTGTCAACAATCGACGTCAAGACAGTGAGAACAGTACAGTATGTCAACATGAACGGTCAGGTGAGCGATCACCCGTTCGACGGCATCAACGTAGTTGTTACCACTTACAGCGACGGCAGCAAGGAGACAAAGAAGATCATGAAGTAATCCCAAAACCGGGTAATACCCAATAACCAATAGCCGGCTGGAGCCCCAAAAACTCCAGCCGGCTATTTTTGTAAAAAAAAACGGCACTAGATATGTGAATTTTATATAATATTTTGTAACTTTGGGGACATGAAAGAAAATGCTAAGAAAACTCTCGACGAGTTGCTGATGCCCATGTACCGCGAGGATGCCCCCGGCGGCGCTGTGCTCATTGCCTCTAATGGTGAAATCGAATATGAATTTTACCATGGTCTTGCCGACATGGAAAACGGTGTCAAGATAGGCCCCGACACGGTGTTTAACGTGGCAAGCATCTCCAAGCAGTTTGCCTCGGTGGGACTGCTGCGGCTCGTTGACAAGGGGCTGGTGAGCCTTGACGACAGCGTTGCCAAGCATCTTCCCGAGTTTAAGAGCGAGCGCTGGAAGGACATCAAACTGTGGCATGTGATGAGCCACTGCAGCGGTGTGCCCGACCTGCGTCCGCGCACTGACCGCAACTTCATGCTCTACTGCACTGACCGTCAGAGTCTGGAGTACATGAAGGACCTGGATACCTTCCACTTTGCCCCCGGTGCCGGGTATGAATACATCAACCCCACCTATCAGATACTATTTGCCATCATCGAGCGAGTGACGGGCATGGACTTTGACGACTACCAGCGACGCGAGATATTTGAGCCACTGGGCATGACATCGACGTTCTACTTTGAGCCCGGACACTCCACCGTCCACACTGCCCACGGCTACATCATCAATGAGGACACGGTGGTGAGCGGCATCGATGCTGACTATGAGAAGCACCGCGACAAGGTGGACAACGACTATGTGGACGGCGAGGGCAAGCACTGGGCCGTGTGCGAGTATGGCATCGAGACATTCTTTGCCACCAAGGCCGACGGTGGCCTCTACTCCACCCCGCGCGACCTGCTCAAGTGGGAAAACGCCCTGGCCGCAGGCACACTCATCAGCGAGGAACTGAAGCACCGCGCCTATGACTGCATAACCCGCGTGAGCGACAGCCCCTACTGCGGCTATCAGAACCGCCCCAACACATGGTATGGCCTGGGATGGTTTATCGACACCACGCCCGGACGCGAGCGCAAGGTATATCACACCGGCGACAACGGTGGCTTCCAGGCTTATCTGGCCAAGTATGAACAAAGCGGCAAGGTGGTGGTGATGCTAGAGAACCGCAACGACCGCGACCGCTGGTCGACCCAAACAGCAATCGAAAACATCATTTTATAAACCAATAACTTATTAATTATGGATTACTTTATCGTAAGAAACGGCCAACAAGCAGGCCCATTCCAAGTGAATCAATTAATTGCCGAAGGTGTAACCCCCGACACCATGGTGTGGTGCGAAGGCATGGCCAACTGGACACCCGCAAGCAACGTCCCCGAGGTAGCAGCCCTGTTCAGCTATGGCGCTGAGACAACCCAGTACCAGCCCCAGGAACCCTATCAGCAGCCCCAGCAAGCGTACCAGCAACCACAGCAAGCGTACCAGCAGCCACAGCAGCCCTACCAGCAACCGCAGCAGCCCTATAACCCCTATGGTCAGCCGACCGAAGCTCCTGCTGTGGGATTTGTTCAAGCTCTTAAAATCTGTTTCTCAAAATATGTCGATTTCTCGGGCCGCGCACGCCGCTCTGAGTATTGGTGGTTCGTTTTATGGGCAATAATTATTGGTGTATGTACCTGTGGTTTTGGTTTTCTTGTGACGATACTCCCAATGTATGCCGCAATGACCCGCCGCCTACACGACACAGGACGCAGTGGTTGGTGGGTTGTAGGCTATATAGTTATAGCCATACCAAACTCAATATTATCTGCTATGGCAAATCCCGTCATAAATTCTGACGCATCTATGGGTATCTCAGTTCTATCAATGATATTAGGCATCATTTTCTTTGTTTATTGCCTTGCCGTTTTTGTTTTCACTCTGCAAGACTCACAAAAGGAAGCAAACAAGTACGGTCCCAGCCCCAAGTATTAATATCTACTTCACGATAAAACAATCACAAGGCTAGCCCAACTTCCTGCTTGCCACCAGCAAAGATGGCTGTTGGGAGCTGATGTAGATAAATAATAAAAGCTGTGGTTCCAGGCATTTATCGGCCAGGAACCACAGCTTTTATTTTGTTGATGTGATGGAATCTTTATCCCAGAAAGTGCATTAGGGCATGGATGAGATTTTAGATTATCATTGTGTCAGGAGTTGGACTATATTGAACGAGCATAGGGGTTCCTATGTGAGCCAAAGATAGCCCAAATCATGCCCATGAGAAGCAAAATATTGCCATTTGCTCCTAATGAACTTTTGGGGTTTATTTCTTGCGTGACTTCTTTACCAGCAGGAGCACGAGGAGCAGGAGCACGATGCCACCGCCTATCCACCATGCGTAAGACTTGCAGTCAAACGAGCATGTTGAAGCCTGCGCTGCCTCGGCTTTTTCCTTTGCCGCGATGCTGTCGGGCGACACATAGACGGGAGCGGGGTCGGTAGACACCTCTTTCTCGGCATAGTCTACCTCGTAGAGGTTAACAGCGTTACCGCCACGACCCTGACGGCCCTGTGAAGTCACTACTACAAACTTGCCGTCGCTTGAGATGTGCAGTCCCACGGGATATGAGTCAACTGTAATCTCAGCTATCGAGGTCATGGTGCTTGTGTCTACCACATAGAGAGCGCTTGCCGAGTTACATGCCGCAAAGATGTACTTGCCGCTAGGCGAAGCCTCGATGGTGCGTGCACCTCCACCCACCTTGCAGGTTTCCCATTTGCCCACCGGAATCTTCTTGTCGCTGCGTTTTTCTATAGCGGCAAGGATGGTGTCGAGCGGTTGACGGCACACCAGACCTGCCGAGTTGCAGCTGGCATAGAGGTAGTTGTTCTTGATGATGAGATGGCGTGCATTGCCTATGCCGTCGAGTTTGCCCAGATACTCGCGGTTGTTCTTCATGTCAATGACAGCAACACCGCCGCCACCCATACAGCCCACAAAGAGGTAGCGGTCGTCGGGCGAAAAGACGGTGCCACGCAGCATCAGTCCGCTGTTGCTATCGCGGTTGACCGATGAGGTGAGGCTATAGTGCAGGTTGAGCTCTTTGTCGATGACGGTGTAAGGCAAGTGGTGCCACTTAGTGGGGTCTTCGCCAGTGACGTCGATAAATCCCACGGTGTTGTTGCCCCAGTGTGACACTGCCACGATTTTGCTGTCGTGCGATGCCATGATCATCTTGGGCAGCGGGCCTGTTTCCATCATGCGCACGATGCTGTCAGTGCGAGTATCAATGACTGCTACCGCACTGGGATCCTGAGCATTGATATCAAATGTACGGCGGTAATAAGGCACCCACAGGTAACGGCCGCCGTGCGAGAATGTGCTCTCCACAGGCTTGCCGCTGAAGGCGCGTGTGGCACCGTCGGTGTAGTGTGTAAACTGGTACACACCGCTGGGTGCTGCCCACAAGGGACCTTGACCGCTCTGGAACTCATGATTGATGACCTTGATTTTCTTGTTGGTCTTCATGTCATACACTACAGTCTTGCATCCCTCAAGCGAGTTGACATAGTAGCGGGTGCCATCGGGGTGGAAGTTCACTGACTTGGGCGAGTAAATGTCCTCGTCGCGAGTGGCAGTGTCGCGGTAGTCAAAGTTCTGTTTCTTTCCTATACACTTGATGGTCACTTTACCGTCGCTAGAGGTGACGGTCTCGCCTATGTGCGAGTGTCTCACAGCCTGTGCTGTGGTCACTTGGGTAGCAGCGATTAGAGCCGCAACCATAAAAAGGGCAATCTTGATACGTTTCATAATGGTAAATTATTCTTATTTTTTTGCAAAGATAAAACAAAAGTTGTGTTTATTAAAGAAAATAGTAGTATCTTTGTAAAATTAAAGATGAAAAATATGAAATCGGACAGTGTAGTAATTATCCCAACCTACAACGAGAAGGAGAATATTGAGAAGATGATAGAGACTGTGCTCGCCATCGAGGAGCACCAGTTTGACCTGCTCATTATCGATGACAACTCTCCCGACGGCACAGGCGACATCGTGGATGCCGTGGCAGCGTGCGAGGAGCGTGTCAACGTGCTTCACCGCACCGGCAAGCTGGGACTGGGAACGGCATATATCACTGGCTTCAAGTGGGCTCTCGAGAACGGATACCAGTATGTCATCGAGATGGATGCCGACTTCTCTCACCCTCCCCGCAAGCTGCTCGAGCTGCAGGATGCATGTGCTAATCAGGGCGCACATGTAGCCGTGGGTTCTCGTTATCTCACAGGCGTCAATGTGGTCAACTGGCCCATGGGACGTGTGCTGATGTCGTACTATGCATCGGCCTATGTGCGCATCGTCACCGGACTCAAGGTGCGCGACACCACTGCCGGTTTTGTGTGCTACCGCCGCGAGGTGCTTGAGGCAATGGACCTCGACGCCATCGAGTTCAAGGGATATGCCTTCCAGATAGAGATGAAGTTCACCGCTTACCGCATGGGCTTCACCATCCAGGAAGTCCCCATCGTCTTTGTCAACCGCGTGCTGGGCACCAGCAAGATGAACAGCAGCATCTTTGGCGAAGCAGTGTTCGGTGTGATGAAGCTGCGCTTTGAAGCCATCTTCGGCTCTAAGAAGTTTAAGCGTCTCAACAAGCAACTACAGGCTAACAACTAAAAAAAGGACTGGACATGGAACTGATTCACAACGGTATAATTGTAAACGAAAACCTCGCACAGCGGGGTTTTATCGTCATTAATGGTGGTTTTATAGCCTGTGTGGGCCCGGGCGAGCCGTCGCAGCAACTCACCGAGATGTGCGACACGGTGACCGACGTGGAGGGTGCCTATATCATCCCCGGCGTCATCGATGACCATGTGCACATGCGTGAGCCCGGACTCACCCACAAGGCCACTATTGCCAGCGAGAGCCGTGCTGCAGTGGCAGGCGGCATCACATCGTATATGGAGATGCCCAATGTTAAGCCCGCAACCACCACCCTTGAAGCACTGCACGACAAGATGGAGCGTGCCCAAGCGACATCGGTGGCAAACTATAGTTTCTACATAGGCGCTACTAACGACAACCTAGACGTTATCAGACAAGTGGACTATTCACGCACCTGCGGCGTGAAGGTTTTCATGGGCTCGTCGACCGGCGGCATGCTGGTCAACGACGCAGCCACATTGCGCAGTATCTTCAGTGAGGTGAAGGCTGTGGTGGCAGTGCACTGCGAGGATGAGGACATCATTGCCGCTAACCGCCAAGCCCTTGTGGAGCAGCGTGGCGATGACCTGCCCGTGACCATGCACACCGCCATACGCAGCGAGGAGGCTTGCTACAACAGCACACGTCGTGCCGTAGAGCTGGCCCGTGAGTGCGGCACACGCCTGCACGTGCTGCACATCTCTACTGAGCGTGAGCTGGAGCTGTTTGACGACAATGACAGCAACATCACCTGTGAGGCATGCGTGGGACACCTGTGGTTCAGCGACGAGGATTATGCCCGCCTGGGCAACCGCATCAAGGTGAATCCGTCAATAAAAACCACCCGAGACCGCGAGGCATTGCGCAATGCTGTAGCAAGCGGTCTCATTAATGTCGTGGCCACCGACCATGCACCTCATCTACCCGCCGAGAAAGAGGGTAATTGCATCACGGCAGCATCAGGCATGCCTATGGCACAATTTTTGCTACCTACAATGATGGAACTTGTGGAACAAGGTGTGTTAACGATAGAGACCGTTGTAGAACGCATGTGCCATGCACCGGCACGGTTGTTCAAGATTCACCGCCGCGGCTTCCTGCGTGCCGGCTTCCATGCCGACATCGTCGTGGTGAAACGCAACGACACGCCACACGTGGTAACTGACGACGACGTGCTGTCGACCTGCGGATGGACTCCGCTCAACGGCACTCCGCTGCACCACCAGGTGGTGATGACCTATGTCAACGGACACCGCGCCTGGGACAACGGCACCTTGAGCGACGAGATACACAGCCACCCCCTCAAGTTTGTCATATAATAAGGCCTGTTCTATTTATTATAGAACCATCCAAAACTAAGAGATATGCAAGCATCTAACGACATACTATCACAAGGACTCACCACGCAGCAAGTAGAAGCCAGCCGCAGAGAGCACGGAGCCAACGTGCTCACTCCGCCCAAGCGCCGCTCGCTGTGGTCGCAGTTCCTTGACAAATTCAACGACCCCCTTATCAAGATATTGCTTGTGGCGCTGGCACTGTCGCTGGGCATAGCAGGCTACGAGTTCTTCAAGTATGACGAGGGCATGGCAGTGCTCTTGGAGCCCGCCGGCATCTTCGTTGCTATCGTGCTCGCCACATTAGTGGGTTTTCTCGTTGAGGTAAATGCCAATAAGAAGTTTGACATCCTCAACCAGACCAACGACGACATCCTGGTTAAGGTGGTGCGCAATGGTAGCATCACCACTGTGTCACGCTGCGACATCGTAGTGGGCGACATAGCAATCCTTGAAACCGGCGAGAAAGTGCCTGCCGACGGCATCTTGCTCTCCAGTATGCAGATGAGTGTCAACGAGAGTTCGCTCACCGGCGAGCCCCTTGCACACAAGTCGCATCGCGAGGAAGACGTGAAGGCAAATACGCAGAGCACCTATCCTATGAACGAGGTGATGCGCGGCTCTACCGTTGTAGAGGGACACGGTGTGATACAAGTGACACGCGTGGGCGACAACACCGAGTATGGCAAGGTGTTTACCGATGCTCAGATCGACAACAACCTCGAGACACCCCTCATGAAGCAGTTTGACCGCCTGGGGCGTGTCATCGCAGTGGGCAGCTACGTCATAGCAGGACTCATTATCCTGGGACGTGCCACAGTGTTCTTCCTTAACGGAGTGCCCGACGATAATCTTGAGATAGTGCACTATGTGGTGCAAACCATCATGCTGGCAGTGTCACTCATCGTGGTTTCGGTTCCCGAAGGACTTCCCATGAGCGTCACCTTAAGCCTTGCGCTGAGTATGCGACGCATGCTTCGCAGCAACAACCTGGTGCGCAAGATGCATGCCTGCGAGACTATGGGAGCCGCCACAATCATATGCACCGACAAGACCGGCACACTCACCAAGAACCAGATGCAGGTGGTACACACCCATTTTTACGGCCTGGACCATCAGGACTTGGGCAATGATGAGCAAAGCAATATCATCAGCGAGAGCATAGCATGCAACTCCACGGCATTCATCGACAACACTCAAGGCAAAGCCCTGGGTAATCCCACCGAGGGCGCACTGCTGCTGTGGCTCAAGGACCAAGGACGCGACTACATGGTGCTGCGCAAGGAGTCGCAGCTCATGGCTCAGCTCCCCTTCAGCACCGAGCGCAAGTATATGGCTACCATAGTGTCCAGCAAGCTATCAGGCAAGACTTTACTGCTAGTAAAGGGCGCAAGCGAGATTATATGGAAGTATTGCTCAGGCGTTGCCGCTACCCAGTGCGACAGAAGCGAAAAACTGCCCGCATTCATAGCCGACGAATTGTTATCATTCCAGCGCCGTGCCATGCGCACCCTGGGATTTGCTTACTGCGAGCTGCCTGATGGCTTTGAAGCATCGGCTACAATTGACCTCACAACTTTACCGCCCCTCACATTCCTGGGCATCGTGGCCATCAGCGACCCTGTGCGCGAAGAGATACCCTTTGCCATCAAGGACTGCCGTCAGGCTGGCATCGATGTAAAGATTGTGACCGGCGACACTCCCGACACCGCACGCGAGGTGGGACGCCAGGCTGGACTGTGGAGCGATGACGACGACACCACTGGAGAGGCCATCCTCACCGGTCCCGAGTGGCAGGCTCTGAGCGACGAAGAGGCTCTGGAACGTGCCCACAAGCTCAAGATATTGGCACGCGCACGTCCTGATGACAAGGCACGCCTCGTCAACCTGCTTCAAAGTGACGGCGAAGTGGTGGCAGTGACCGGCGATGGCACCAACGATGCTCCTGCCCTCAATGCCGCACAAGTGGGTCTCTCGATGGGCGACGGCACCAGCGTGGCCAAGGAAGCCAGCGACATCACCATCATGGACAACTCATTTGGCAGCATCAGCAAGGCCGTGCTGTGGGGACGCTCGCTATACCGCAACATCCAGCGTTTCATCATCTTCCAGCTCACCGTCAACGTGTGTGCATGCCTGGTGGTGGCAATAGGCTCATTCATGAGCATCACACCGGCGCTCACCGTGACACAGATGCTGTGGGTGAACCTCATCATGGACACCTTTGCGGCACTGGCACTGGCTTCACTGCCGCCTAACTCACGCGTGATGCGCGACCGTCCCCGTCGCGACACTGACAGCATCATTTCCAAGTCTATGGCAATGTTTATCTTGGGCACTGGAATCCTGTTTGCATTGATTATGTTAGGCGGATTGTACTACCTGCTTCACTTGCACAACGACGGACAATCGCACATCTACAGCATGGTGCTCGAACCAGGCGAAGTGTCGGTTTACTTCACCACATTTGTCTTCCTGCAATTCTGGAACATGTTCAACGCCCGCTCATTTGGCAGCGGCCACAGTGCGTTCCACAACGTGAAGGACAGCAAGCTGTTCTTTACCACAGCCGCAGTGATATTCTTCGGCCAGATATTCATCGTGGAGTGCTGTGGCGACCTCTTTGCCTGCCAACCCATGACACCCAAGCAATGGGTGGCAATAGTACTGGGAACAATGCCAGTGCTCCTGGTGGGCGAAATCTATCACCACTACCGCCGCTAACCACTGCAGTCGCTACAAGGCCATGTCATAATTCCCGGATCAACAGCGCACTTCCGCAACGTTGAGCCGGGAAGAAGCACACATGGTCATTGTTGCACCCTATATCGGCGTTGCAAAGCAACAAGCACGCTGCGCTCGGCCACAGAATTGAGTCCCTTGAACGATATGTGCTGTTTTAAATATGTTAATGGATGATTTAGCAACAATTTTGCGACACACTCGTCGGCAAATGAATTAGACACCACATTTACATTGCTAAAATCAAGCATTATACGCTCATCTTGTTCTAGCAAGGTTTCTATTACATTTCGTATCTTTGCGCCCATCTCGCGTGTACCGAAGTCTGAACCATATTGCGCAAACTCTATGCTTGAAGACACGTCAGCCTCACACCACAACGAATCAAGTTCATCACAAGCAACAAATGACTCGTTATATTGCTCGTCAGCATCAGTGCGATGGTCAACAACATCGTTAGGATCAATGTCTTGTGAGGTGCTGATTTCCATATATACTATTGTCCCCGACCATAATCCATTCTCTATCACTTCTGTGTGATCATCCTTGAAGATAAGTTTGTGTTTACCCGAGTGGATAACAAAAGTAATGCCCACATTATTCATCAGGCGAGATGTTGCATATAAGCCAAAACCCATGCCTTTACCGTCTGTAACTGAGTCTTGGATGCACATGGCCAAAGCCTCACTCTCGCTAATAGAATGATAGCGACTATTCTCGGCAAGAGAGTTGCGTATTCCCATGCCATCGTCGGCAACGAGCACGCGCAAAATATTTTTTTGTGAATCAAAATGAGTAATGGCCGTGCCTAACGGCTTACCCGAATGAATGTGCACATTATCCAGTATTTCATAAAAGCAATAACTTAAGGCTTGTAACACACTTAGTTCTATCTCAAAATGACTAGTGAGTGACGCCAGCACCTGTTGATACACATCATTTAAAGTATGTGAATCAAAGACATCAATAGTAACCCCTTCGCTACCATCAAAGTATTGCTTGAGAAGAAATGCTACATTCATTGTTCAATATTTTTTGCTTAATAATGCAAAATTACACATTCTTTGCCAACTTTCAAAACCAACACAGACAAATTCATTCTATCACATCAACCTTGACAACTATAAATGGGAACCTCATGCCATCTACAGCAAACGCAAGAGAGTCACACATGCAGCAACAGACATTTCAAATGCAAACACAAAATACTGCACTAAACAATTAAACAAAAAAATCAGAAGAACAATCATTTGATGTAAAAGAATGTTCTTCTGATGTGCTTTATGATACAAAAAAATCTGATGATCAGCGTCGTGAATATCGTGTTAGCCGTTTAAAATCTTGTTGATGAGGAAGTTGAGGTCATTCACGTCTATCAGGCCGTCTCCAGTAGTGTCGGCACGGCCGCCATAGAGTGATGCATCGTCATTGCCAAGCAGGATGTTGACCAGCACGTTGATGTCTTCTACATCTACAGCTCCGTCACCATTGACATCACCGGTTATGCCTCGATCCTGCACCACTGTAAATGTGATGGTCGTGGCCTTGACACGGTCAGTGATAGTGATGTCCTGGCGGCGGCTGTTGATGCCTGCGGGCAAGGCGTCATAGGTGATTGCCAGCGTGTCGAGCGTGAGGTCGTTGGGATGGCTGGTAATGCGTGCCCAGTCGCCTGATGCCGACGCGGGATTATCGTAGCCGAAGACTGAGAATATCTCCTGGCTTACGGTTCCTGCCTCGGGACCCACGTGTATCTCGTTGGTGCCCACGGGAAGCAGTGTGAGCACTGAGTGAGCCACTGCGGGCCAGATGTAGAACGACGATCCCTTGTCGTTGAAGAATCCCTGCACGGGACGCCACTCGCCACGCAGGCGCATGTAAGCCGTGTTCTCGTTGCGCAGGTTTGACATCGCAAACGACACGTCCACGCTGTCGTTCTTCACAGGAATGCCGTCGACCACCACAAAGAACTCATCATTGACCACCTGAGGACCAAACTCAAAGTAAGTGCCTCGCAGCGAAGTGGCTGTGCTGGTCTCAAGGTCGATTACACGCCACCAGAAGGAATCCACCTTCTTGTCGGGCAGACCGTTCTTGGCGGTATAGAGATGCACGCCCACATTTGCAATCTGGTCAACGAGTCCCTCGGCCTTAGCGGTCTCGAAGAACACTGCAGCGCCAAATACTACCATAGGAGCCGAAGGCTTAGAGAAATGCTCGGCATAGGCATCGATCTTCATCGTGTTAGTTCCGGGGAATGTGCCCGAGCCCTCCAGATCGTATGTCACAGGATAGTCGCTGGCAAGCTGGTTGTTGATGTAACCATCATATTCCACTGTCACGTCCAGGGCGTCGCTCGATGAGCCGTGCTGGTTGGCCACGTCAAGCGTCACATGCTGTGTGTGCCTGTAGTCGTATGCTGTCCAGGGATTCTCCTGTGTGGATGTTGCGGGAGTAGCTCCGGCAAATGTCCAATTCCACTGTGTGGGGCAGCCTGTCGAAGCATCCTGATACTGCACGGGGATGAGCGGCGCCACCATGGGCAGGTAAGTGTCGCTGTTGCGGAATGTGGCAGGCGGCAGGATGCGGGCAACGGGAGCCTCGCCGGTCACCTTCACAAAGTCACTGCGTGTGACGGTGCTAGTGGTTCCGTCGGTGCCGGTTACGGTGAGTGTCACATCATAGAGGCCGTCCTCGCGGTAGTAAACCTCGGGCGACGCTTCGGCGCTCTCGGCGGGAGTGCCACCGGCAAATGTCCACTTGCGCTGTGCCACGTCACCTGTCGACATGTCAACAAACTTCACTATCTCGCCTGTCTTGACCTCAACACAGTCAATCTGAGAGGGTGCAGTCACAGTGATGCCGTCAATTGAAAAGTCAGCCATGTAGCCACCGGTCTTGAAAGAGTCGTTAGTGCCTGGGCCGTAAGTAAAACGAAGTTTGATGCGCTTGCCGGCAAACGCCTCGAGCGATGCCTCCACCTCGTGCCATCTCCATGCACCCGAACCTGTCTCCATGGTGCTGTTCCACACCTCGGTAGAGGTTGCAAAATCATCGGCAGATGCAGTGATAGTGAGCACGGCATAGCTGTTGAAGTTCTGGCTGTAACCCACCCACGTGTGCAGCATTCCGTTAGCGGGAACGCTGATTGCGGGACTGGTGGCGCTGGCAATGGCACGGCGATACACCTGATAAGGTCCCTCCATATACAGCGACTGCACGTCATTGGCATCAATGGTGCTGAATGCCTGTGTGCCGGTGGTAGTCTTGAGCTTGACGGTTACATAGTTGTCCTTGTCGGGCGTGAGGGTCCATCCCTCGCTGCCTGCGTCAAAGTTCTCACTCCACACTGTGCGCTGGGCTTCGGCGCCCTGCACGGTAAATGCTGCGTTCAGTGCGTCACCCGCCTTGAGGCGCGGTGCACGGACAACCTTGCTGGGAGCCTTAGCCACCACAGGCTGCTTGAACTGTGGCTTTACAATGACTTTGTCGCCCACAATCTGGGCACAAGTCACAGCAGCCGCCACAAGCACAAATGCTGATATAATATATTTTCTCATCCTCTTTTTTTTTTTGTTTTTAGGATTTGTTTTTAATGTGGGTGTGGCAGGAGTCACACCCACATGGTTATGGCTTCTTGTTTACTTTACAAACTTGATAACGTGCTTCTTGCCGCCCATGTTCACGGTGGCGATGTAGATGCCGTCGTTGAGGTGCGAGAGGTTCACGGCACTGTCGGCACCATGTACATCGGCAACGACAACGCCATTCACAGCAGTCACGACAACGTCGGCCGCGCCGTTCACAACTAATGACTCGCTAGCACGGTCGTAATAGCATACTGCGTTAGCCATGTCGCTGATGCCTGTCGAAGGATCCTCGTATGCCTCAACGAGCTCAACCAGCGTGCTGCCCACATAGAGGCCCCACGAGTCGGTCGACACGTTGTGATAGCCCACGAAGTAAACGCCCTCGTTGAGCACTTCAAACTCTACCTCGCGGGTAGCATACATTGACGACTGGAGCGCGTTCTGGCCAACGCTTTCAATCACGTTGTAGACAGGAACGTCGTTCAGACCACGAACACTCTTAACGTCGGTAGTGTTAGAGAGAACTACCTCATAGGCATCGCTATAACGGTAGTTGTAGCCTTTTGACTTGTAAGTAATTTTGTACTTGCCTGCCACTGCATGGAAGGGAGGAGTGAACGCATAGTCGTCAGCATTCTTCATGCTGGTGTACTGCAGTTCATTGCTCTTGTAGTTCCATGTGTAGCCATTAGCGTCAGCATCAACTATTGTCCACAATGCCATGTGGTTAGCATCGGTCATATCGGCCTCATAGGGCAGTTCGAGTGCACCGCCAAATACCATTGAATTTGTTGTAGCGCCTTCGCTCACTTCATCACCAGCAACTGCATAAACGGTGTAGCTGTAGTTGGCAAGCGGCAGCTCGCTGTTGTCGGTAAATGAAGTTGCTGTGAACGCGTCGGCAACCTCCACCTCACCGGGATTGCGCACGATGCGGTAAGCGAGCGCATCGGTGTTGATGTATCCGCCATGAACACCCTCGCAGGGAGCTGTCCACATCAGATATGGAGCACCGTCGGCATCGGTCAGTGCAAGGTCAGTAACAGCCTTGGGCGTGTCTTTGCCTATCCAGGGAGATGTAACGGTAGCTGCATCGCCAGCTGTATTGTCTACATATGCTACTACGCTATAAGTGTATTCACCTGCCTCGGCAACCTCGTCAACAAATGATGCGGCTGCACCCACCTCGGGGCTACCGATAGAATAAACAACATCATCGCCACGCTTAACCTCAATCAGAGAAAGTGCAGCAAGTGCATTGCCGGCCTTATCCACCGCGGGGTTAACCCATGATACCGAAGCCTTGAGCTGACCATTAGCACCAGCCACAACCGAGAGGTCGGTGGGTGCGGCGGGAATTACAACGCTCTCCTCAATTTTGATATTATCAACAAACACAGCATATGAGCTCGACTGGCCCAGCACGCGGAAGCCCACGTTGTATTTGCCGTCCTTGGGAACCGAGAAGTAGCACTCCTTACCCTCCATGAGGGCACTCTTGATTTGCTCTTCCCACAGTTTGGTGCTCTGGGCGGTAGCGGTAACGCCCTGGCCCAGGGTAACGCTCAGGTTCTTGTAGTTGCTTGAGCTGACTGCACTTTCAAGGCCTGCGTTGAAGGTCATCTTGTAGGTCTTGCCAGCCTGCATCTTGATGTCGGGGGTGATGAGCCAAGCGTCGGCAGTGGTGCCGCCCCAGAATTGAGCGCACTGCTTGCTTGAGTAGTAGGTCCACACGCGTGTGCCATCGTTGTTGAATGTAGTGAAGTCATCAAGCGCCGCAGCCGAGTTGAAGGTCTCGCTGTAAGGGATGGCATATTCCTTAACAACAGGAGCCGCACCCTCTGAGATCTCAAACTTCTGGAAACCGCAGTCACCGTTGTAAGACGCGCTGTAGAGGTGCACGCCCAGATAGTAAGTGCCGCTTGCTGTGGCAGTGAACTTGCAGGTCTGCTTGCTGTAGAGTTTGCTGGTAAACGCCTCGTTGGTTGCCAGCACAGTGCTCTGCGCTGCAACTGTGGCCGCGTTACCTATAGTGATTTTGAACTTCTGCTTGTCACTGCTGTAGCTTGATTTCTGCACAATGTAGTAGTTCACTTCATAGGTCTTGCCGGCCTCGAGTGTCACGGCCGGAGAGATGAGCCAGTCGTTGGCAGCATTCTTTTTATCTTCGGGATACACAGCCTCGCCGTTTCCATAGCCCCAGGTGTTGGCACTGGTCGAGGCATTGTCGTCAATCACTGTCCAGGCGGCAAATCCTGCCTCGCTGGAGATGTCTAGGGTACAAGGCGCTGTGGCTTGAGCCCATGCTGCCACTGCTATGCAGGCAGAGGCAACAAGTGTAATCATTTTTTTCATTACTTATTTATTTCAATTGGTTCTAATAATATCAAAATACTGATAACAATACCGCAAAGTTACAACTATTTTTTTAGATTTGATGTAACATTATAAGTAAGAATTATGTTTTTAAGAAAATGGTTTTTCAGCCTGAGGCACTGCAAAGACGCTGACAGCACCGGCACTTTTTGTGACGATAATGGGTTTTACAGAGAGAACTGGCAGGGACACGTCACCGCCACCAGCTCACCTGTGTGCGGATGAAGAAAGGCAAGGGCTCCGGCGTGTAGCATAAGCCTGGAGCTGGATGTACCATAGAGCACATCTCCCACAATGGGTGCGTTAAGCCCTTGTGGATGTGACGCATGCACTCGCAGCTGATGGGTGCGGCCGGTGTGCGGCCTAAACTCAATGAGGGTGCGGCCATCCTTGCGTTCCAGCACTTTGTAGCTGGTCACAGCATTCTTGCCATGTACAGGGTCTACCATCTGTCGCGGACGGTCATCGACGTCGGGCCGCAACGGCAGTTCTATCACACCTGCGTCTTCAGCAACAACCCCATCAAGCACAGCAATGTACGTCTTGCTGATGGCGCGGCAGGCAAACTGCTCCTGCAGCGCCTTGTGGGTGTCTTTGTCCTTGGCAAAGACCAGCAAGCCCGATGTTTCCTGGTCGAGGCGATGCACCACTATGGGGCCACTGGCAAGGGGATAGAGACGCTGGAAACGAGTTTGAGCCGAGTCGTCCAGCAACTTGCCGGGCACACTGAGCATACCAGAGGGTTTGTTGACCACCGTGAGCCACTGGTCGTCATACACCACCTCCAAGTCATCGCTCGACACTGGACGCGCCAGCACATTTTCTTCTACTTCAAGGCCTTGCAGCATATAGTCAAGAATGGGCTTGCACTTGCTGCGGCATGCCGGATAGTAGTGGCCGTGGTGACGCACCTCGCCCTGGGGTGATTCTCCCCACCAGAACTCGGCCATACACAGCGGCTTAAACCCATGCGTGTAAGCATAATGGAGCAACTTAGGGGCACAGCACTCGCCCGACCCCGATGGCGGCAACTTGCCCTCGGCAGCGGCAAAGATGTCGGTCAGGTCGCAGCGCTCGCCCAGGGCATTCTCCACCACAAACAGGCGGAAGATGCGCTCCTGCAAGGCCTCGCTCATGGTCTTGCGTTGACTCTTGAGCGTTGCAATTTCGTCTTCAAGCTCCGCAACACCTTTGCGACTGGCAGCCACATCAGCCTCTACACGCTGGCGCAGGCGCTTGAGCTCGGCCTTCATGTATCGGCTCTCGTTGAGCAGGCGCTCACTGTCCTCGGCCGACAGTTCTCCGGCATCGCGCATTGCGTCTCGACGCGCTTTAGCATCGGCCATCTCACGCTTGAAATCCTCAATGCACATGCGGCCACGCTGCGTGGCGGTGGCCAGTTGCTCGCGGGCCTTGACCAGCGACGGCGACTGCATCATGGCAGCAATGCGGTGGTTGATGGATGTTATAGCCGCCTCACCCTGCTTGAATTCCCCCTCAGGGTTTAGCAGGTCATACACTGCAGGGACAAAGTAGGGCAAATCGTTGCTGCCCGCCACATTGCCCGAGAATGCCGCCAAGAACTGCGGCTGTGGGCTGTCAGGAGCCTGCACCACCAGCACGCCCAGCATCTTGCCTAGCGCCAATTCGTCGGCCCACTCGCTGTGCCCAGCCACATACTCCTGCACCTCACGCGCCGCCTCAACACACAGCGGGTGAGGCGTGTAGTGAAAAGGGAATGTGAACAGCCGTGGCAGTTCCATCCCCTCTATATTGCATTTAAAGTCGTGTAGACGAGACATATTTTTGCGTGAAAGACAGGATAAAGCAAGATGGTCAGGAACCCTTAAACGATTAAACCCTTAAACGATTAAACCTTTAAACGATTAAACCTTTAAACCTTTACCCCCTTACTTCTTCTTGATGAAATGCTTGTGGATGATGGGCATTATCTTGTTGAGCACCACCGTGGGATTGTTGCAACCGCTGCATATCATCACAATGCCATACTTCTTGTCAGGGTTGAAGAACATGGCGCTGCGCAGGCCGTAGGCACCGCCGGTGTGGCCCACCAGCACGTCGCCAGGAGTGTACTCGTCGGTCTGCTCCAGAGCCAGGCCATAATGGTAGCCAGGAGTGTGGTCCACCTGCATGAGCTTAGAGCTCTTCTCGCTCAGGATGCGTGTGCTGGCCAGCGGAGACTTGCCATAGTTCATGTGCATGAGCATATACTTGGCCAGGTTGCGGGCACTTATCTTCATGCCTCCGGCAGGTGAGAAAGTCACACTGCTCTCGGTGAGCTTATAAGCATTCAGCACGTCGGGGCCGATGGGGCGATAAGCATTCTGCACCTCATATTTGTTGCCGTCCCAAGAATAAAGCTTCGCAATCTTGCTTGCCGGGATGTCATTGATATTAAAACTAGCGTTGATGCCCAGGGGCTTAACGATGTGCTTGGCCACATACTGGTCAAAGCGCTCACCGCTCACGCGTTCAATGATAGAGCCCAGCAGCGAGAAGTTGAGGTTGCAGTATTCATACTTAGTGCCCGGCTTATAGTCATTGTAGGCCTTAGTGTAGTTCACATTCTTGCCCGGAGTGATGCAGTCCAGGCTCTCCCAATAGCCCTCACTGTCATTGAGGCTACTGGTGTGGCTCAGCAGCATCTCCACGGTGATGGGCACATCGGGATACTTGGGGTTGCGCACCTTGAAGTTGAGCACATCATTCACATCAGTGTCGAGCGTAATCTTGCCCTTCTCAACCAGCTGCATGATCGAAACAGCCGAGAACGACTTAGAGATACTGGCGATGCGGAAGTAAGTGTCGTTAGCCACCGGAGCCTTAGTCTCCAGGTCCTTAACGCCATAGCTCTTGTTATATACAATCACATTGTTCTTTACCACAGCGATGCTCATGCCCACCACATTGAGGCTGTCCATCATCTGTTTAAGTTCAGTTTCAAAAGCACGCTGACGCGGACTAGTGGCACGTTTAGGTTTAGCCTGTGCAGTAAAAGCGCTCGCAACGATAGCGAGGCACATCAAGAGAGAGGTTAATTTCTTCATAATATTGTCATATTAGTTTTCCACCACAAAGTTAATAGAAATTCCCAAACCCTGCAAGCCCCCACCCACATATCTACAACAAAGAAGCGCCAGCAACGTGGTTGCTAGCGCCTGAATGCGGAGAGGACAAGATTC
>JAKSLZ010000037.1 GCA_024400935.1 Muribaculaceae bacterium
TTTTATATATACTGGCGTAAAAATCCACGAGTTTTATCTATATTTGTGACCTGAACCCCATCAAAATGATACAATCATGAGCAGAGGAAAGGACATTTGCAAGAGACTGAAAGATGTGCGCCGCGAGATTGCGCGTGCCAACGATATTGAGTACATCACCAGCGAGTGCCGCTTCAAGGGCGAATGCACCGGCACTTGCCCCAAGTGCGAGGCCGAGGTGCGCTACCTCGAGGAGCAACTGTCGCTGCGTCACCGCGCCGGCAAGGCCGTTGCAGTGGCAGGCATCGCCGCATCGATGTTCCTATGCTATGCCCCCACATCGCAGGCAGCCGAGGTGGAAAATGCTGCCTCGCGCGAAACGCAAAACAACAATTCAGAACGTAATATCAGCAACAAACTCGTTCCTACTACGCCAGCACAAGGCGACAGCATCGAGGTGAGCGGACGGGTGCTTGATGCCGCCGACACACCGCACGTCAACGTGGGTGTTTATGCTAACGACGGCTCAACAAGCGTGGCGACCGACTCCCTCGGTAAGTTCTCCATAAAAGTGCCTCGCGGAAGCAAGATAAGCCTCAGAATGGTAGGCTTTAAAGACATTTCGTTTGACATCCCCGAGGACGCCACCACCAACTTCACAATCGATGAGCCCATAGTAATGCCGGCTTACCACACTACAGGGCTGATTGTAATGCCGACAGAACCGGCCGTGAAGACTAATCAAGTCCTTGTAGCAGGAAACGTGACAACAGAAGGCGAGGGCGTCACAAGCATCTACATTGACGGCAAATGCATCACTCAAACCGACAGTACCGGATTCTACGAGTTCCACTACCCCCGCAGGTCTACCACATTGGTTTTCAAGACCCCAGGACACAAAGACGTCAAGGTGAAAATCAACCGCAAAATCTCCTACAACCAAATCGACGTCTACCAGCCAAAGTTATAAAAACAACCTCCCGCCCCTAAGCAACAACGCCACGGCGGGAGGTATTATTTTGCGCAAAAATGCCATCAAAGGGACAGTCCCCGTGATGGCATTGTGTTTTTATAAACTGTTGCGCCACAACGATGTGGCTCAAAAATTACCATCAAAGGGACAGTCCCTATGATGGCAATTTTTGAGGTTCCTTGCAATGAACTTGCGATAGTTCTTGTTGTTGATCTCCCGCTGGTTTGTATCCTTATGGCGCTCGCAACAGATGGACATTAGGTGATGCAAAATATTTTTTATTATTTTAATTTCTTTCGGTCGGTTTTTTCGCAAAAATTCCGTATCTTTGCTTTTTGAAATGCAACGGTAGCCTCTACCACTAAACAAACGCAACAAATGAGCAACAACAACTATATAGTTTCGGCAAGAAAATACCGCCCCGCGACATTCCGCAGCGTGGTGGGCCAGGAGACGCTCACCCACACCCTCAAGACCGCCATCAGCAGCGGCCGCCTGGCTCATGCCTATCTCTTTTGCGGCCCGCGCGGCGTGGGCAAGACTACTTGCGCCCGCATCTTTGCCAAGACCATCAACTGCCTCACCCCCACCCCCGAGGGCGAGGCCTGCAACGAGTGCGAACTGTGTCGTGCCTTCAACGAGCAACGCTCTTACAACATCACTGAGCTTGATGCTGCAAGCAACAACTCGGTGGACGACATCCGCAACATCAACGAGCAGGTGCGCATCCCGCCGCAGACAGGCCGCTACCGCGTCTTCATCATCGACGAGGTGCACATGCTCACCACCGCCGCATTCAACGCCTTCCTCAAGACCCTTGAGGAGCCGCCCGAATATGCCATCTTCATCCTCGCCACTACCGAGAAACAGAAGGTGATACCCACCATCCTGTCGCGCTGCCAGATATATGACTTCTCGCGCATCACCGTGCCCGACATCGTCAAGCAGCTGCAGTACATCTGCGAGGAAGAGAACATCACCGCTGAGCCCGCTGCGCTCAACGTCATCGCCCAGAAGGCCGACGGCGGCATGCGCGACGCACTGTCAATCTTTGACCAGGTAACCGCCTCCAGCGAGGGCAACATCACCTACCGCCGCGCCATCGAGAACCTCAACGTGCTTGACTATGACTACTACTTCAAGCTCGTGGAGGCATTCATCGCCGGCGACGTGCCGCAGGCATTGCTCATATACCGCGACATACGCGAGAAGGGATTTGACTCACAGTTCTTTATCAACGGACTGGGGCAGCACGTGCGCGACCTGATGGTGTCGAGCACACCGCAAACCCACTCGCTGCTCGAGATGAACGAGGAAGTGGCACAGCTGTATGTCACCCAGGCAGCCAAGCTCACCCCGCGTTTCCTGTGCATGTCGATAGAGCTGTGCAACAACTGCGACCTCAACTACCGCAACGCCACAAGCAAGCAGCTGCTCGTGGAGCTCACGCTCATCAAGATGTGCCAAATCATGAACCCGCTGCCGCAGGACCAGCCCGCACAGCAGGCTCCGGCAATCAAGAAAATAGCGGTGAAGCCCCAGCAGGCGCAACCCGCCCCTGCACCCGCTCCACAAGCTCCAGCCCCTCAGGCACAGGTCCCCACGGCTCCGGCACCACAAGCGCCTGCTCCTGCTCCATATCCAAGCCAGGCGGCATCAGCACCACAACGGCCCACACCGCCGCCACCGGTAATTCCCCATGCCCCGGCACGCGCACCCTACCCCTCGGCAGCACGCCAGGCGGCTCCGCGCATCCTGGTCAACGCCACAGCGCCACAAGTGCCACATCAGGCACCCAACCAGCCACAGGCAAGAGAATCGTCCGCACCGGCTGCGGACTCGGTCAGGCGTAACCCGTTCACTACCGAGCAACTGATCGACGCCTGGAGCTCCTACATCCAGACCCACCCGCATGAGCACGTGGTCATCAACACCATGCGCATGGCCATGCCCCACAAGGTCTCTGACACCGAATACGAGATAGAGGTGCAGAACCCCAGCCAGGTGGAATTTATCGAGAGCTCCATGTCACAGCTGCTCTCACACCTGCGCAATGCCGTGGGCAACGACATGCTGGCCCTGCAGGTCAAAATCAGCGACAAGGGACCGGCGGCCAAGATATGGTCTCCGCGAGAGATTGTGAGCAACATCCAGCAGCACAACCCCAAGTTCAACAAGTTCATCGAGGACTTTGAACTGGGACTGGTATAAACAGCCACACATTAAAAACAACTGAAATTACAAACCAAACAAAGATAACTATATTTTTTATGGAAAACAAAGATCAGAACCGCTACCAGGCCGTCCTCAACGACAGCAAGGTAAACATTGACGACGCTGCCGTACAGGCCGCTGTAGAGAAAATTCTCGACGAGCACTATGCCGAGAACTGCACCCCCGAGATTTATCAGTTCCTGCTCAACTGCGTGGACCTCACCACCCTGGGCACCGACGACAGCGAGCGCAGCGTGGCACAGTTTGTACAGCACGTCAACGACTTTGACGAGCACTATCCCCAATATAAGAACGTGGCAGCAATATGCGTCTACAGCAACTTTGCAGCAGTAGTGCGCGGCACCCTTGAGGTCACCGACGTCAACATTGCTGTGTGCAGCGCTTGCTTCCCCTCTTCACAGGCACACATCGAGACCAAGATTGCCGAGACAGCACTGGCTATCGAAGACGGTGCCGACGAGGTAGACATCGTGCTCAACGTGGGCTACATGCGCGACGAGGCCTATGAGGAACTGTGCGACGAAATCAGCGAGATCAAGAACTGCATGGGCGACCATCACCTCAAGGTTATCCTCGAGACCGGCCTGCTCAAGACTGCCGAGAAAATACGCAACGCCAGCCTCCTGTCAATGTATGCCGGTGCCGACTTCATCAAGACTTCTACAGGCAAGGTTTACAGCGGCGCAACCCTTGAGGCTGCCTATGTGATGTGCCAGTGCATCAAGGAGTATCACGAGAAGACAGGCAACGTAGTGGGCTTCAAGGCATCGGGCGGCATCCGCACCACTGCCGACGCTGTCAAGTACTACACCATCGTCAAGGAAGTGCTGGGCGAGGAATGGCTCACCAACGAGCGCTTCCGCATAGGCGCATCTTCTCTGGCCAACGCACTGTTCCAGTCGTTCACCGAGACCGATGCAAAGCCCTTTTAATGTAAACAAATGTGAAATTTAGGCAAATTTGTGCCTAGATTGTAAAATTTAGTTAAACCGATGCAAAATTTTGCTGAAAAATTATGTTGTAAAACATATTTCACGTAATTTTGCATCGGTTTTTCATGGTATTAGTTTTTAAGGAAATGAAATCCTAGGCGTCGAGATGACGGTTACGCGTTTTCATTGTTTAAGGTTTATGTTAATGGTATTAGAAGGTTAATTAGTTAAGCAATCCCCGACGTTGATGTCGAGGATTATTTTTTTATACCCACCCCTCCCATTGACTCCATAACACTGGATCAGCGGATTATTCCGGATCAGCGGATTATTCTGGTTGGTGTCACGTCGTGACCATCCCATCGGGATGGAATACGGTAGCCAGCCATGAAGGCCTGCAAATGCAGGACGATATGGCTGGAAGAAAGGTAACATAAACAGACCATGCCTTTAGGTATGGGATAAATCACGTGTGGTGAAGTGCGACCCCTTCGAGGTCGGGTCGTGGGGTGCTCATTGTCTCCGACGGCCTGCGGCCATCGGTTACGATGCAATGTGACGACTCCGTCGTCATGTTACCAACCAGAATAATCCGCTGATCCATAATCCGGGATCAGCGGATTATTCCGGATCAATGATTTTTTTTATTTTATTAGGCGTAGCCGCATTTTCGTCATAGTGGATGACAGTTGTGGTTAAGCCACAATGTGGGTCATGGCATGGGGTACAGGCCGAAGCTCGCTTCGAGACGGCATCCCATGCCATGACCCACACTCAGGATCTAACTGAGCTTTATCTGCTATGATATTTTCCTTTTAATTGCCTATATCATACCTAAAGGCGGATCAGCAGATTTAATCTGAGAAAATAAATATTCTTATGTTTATCCGTGAAATCTGCGCGGGGATTATCCAAAAAGGAGTATTAGTGTATAGTTACATTTTACTATTGTTTTGTTCTTTTTGTCTAAAAAAAGCAGTATCTTTGCAATAGAAAACCGATGAAGAAGCTTGTAAACAAAATATTGTATTATCCCTTGTGGGCGGTGTGGTACACACTGTCGCTGTTGCCGTTGCGTGTGCACTACGTCATGGCCGACGTGTTCTACCTGCTGGTGGCACATGTGGTGAAGTATCGCCGCCGCGTGATAATGAAGAACCTCGCCAACGCCTTTCCCGAGAAGACCGAGCAGGAACGCAAGCGCATCATGAAGGAGTATTACCACTTCTTCTGCGACTACATCGCCGAGACAATCAAGTTCGGCACCATGAGCCGCAAGAGCATTAAGAAGCACATGGTGTTTAAGAACGCCGATATCATTGCCGAAATTGCCAACGAGGGGCAGAGCGTGGCGCTGTTTCTGGGTCATTACGGCAACTGGGAGTGGGTCACAAGCGTTGCCTTGTGGCTCGAAAAGAACAACCGCCCCACAGGCTACGGCCACATCTACCACCCGCTGGAGAACGAGACCATGGACCGCCTGTTCCTGTCGTTTCGCAACCGCATGGGGTCAACCAGCGTGCCCATGCGCGAGACTCTGCGATGGATTCTCAACCACAAGCGCGAGGGACGCCCCTCAATTCTGGGATACATCGCCGACCAGGTGCCCACGTGGCAAAACATACACCACTGGCTCACATTCTTCAACCAGGAGACACCCGTCTTCACCGGCGTGGAGCGCATTGCCCGCTCGCAAGACCAGGCCGTGGTATATATCGACATCAAGCGCGTGAAGCGCGGCTACTATGAGTGTGAGCTGCAGGTTGTTACCCGCACGCCACGCGAGTGGGCCGAGAACGAGATCACCAACGAGTGCTTCCGCCGCCTCGAGGCTACCATCACCCGTGCGCCACAGTACTGGCTGTGGAGCCACAACCGCTGGAAACGCACCCGCGAGGAGTTTGACCGCCGCTTCAAGGTGGTCAACGGCCGCGTCATGGAGAAATAACCGCCCATCCACCCATTGCGACTGGGGCAGCATTTCTACATGTAATCACCTAAAGGTGATTTTTTCTTAAGATTTTCGCCTTTGGCTTTTCGTCTTTCGTCAAAATATAGTACCTTTGCATTATGGATGTAAAGCTTAAGATGAAAGAGATTCTGGAGGCCGAGAGCAAGGCGATCCTCAACATTCCTGTGACCGACGATTATGAACGTGCAGTGGCTCTGATAGTGGAACAAGTGCACAATCGCGGAGGCAAGCTCGTAACATCAGGCATGGGCAAGTGCGGTCAGATAGCCGATAACATCGCCACAACGTTCTCATCTACAGGCACACCCGCCATCTTTTTACATCCTAGCGAAGCCCAGCACGGCGACCTGGGCCTGCTTCAGCCCAATGACTTGATGCTGCTGTTGTCTAACTCAGGACGCACCAGCGAGATCATCTCGATGGTGGAGCTGGCCCACGACCTATACCCGCAGCTCAAGTTCATCGTCATCACCGGCAACAAAGACAGCGAGCTGGCACATCAGGCCGACATTTGTCTGTGGACAGGCGGTGCAGCCGAAGTGTGTCCCCTGGGACTCACTCCCACCACCTCCACCACCATGATGACCGTGATGGGCGACGTGCTGGTGGTCAACACCATGATAGCGACAGGATTCTCACGAGAGCAATACGCACTGAGACACCATGGCGGATATCTGGGAGAAAAGGCCAAGAAAAAATAACTGCAAAACTACACAACACAAACTGCACAAAGCAGAATTAGACTAAAACATACACACAATGCGCAAGATAATCACTATAGCAGAGTCAGTGCTCGACACCGAGTACCGCAACGGACAGCCCGTGCGTTCATTTGTGGGCGGACGCATTCCCTGTGCCGCTGCTTCGCTCGCCATGGCAGGCATTCCCACGTTCATGGTCAGCGAGTCGACTAACGACGCCGTGGGCGACATCATCGTCGACTACCTCAACCGACACAAGGTCAACACCTCCAGCATAGACCGCTACCCCGACGGGGCAACGGCATTCTCAGCCATCTTCAAGAACGAGGACGGCACTTCCAGCATCGTCAGTTACGGGCGCTACCCGCAGGAGCGATTCAATGTGATGTGGCCCCGCATCGACAAGGACGACATCGTCATCATAGGCTCGCTTTACTCGGTCGACCAGCCACAGCGAGAGCGACTGTTTGAACTGCTCACCTATGCCGACGAGCGCAAGGCCATCATCGTGTATCTGCCCGGTCTGCAGCACGGTCAGGACTTCCGCATCACCAGGCTCATGCCCAACATTCTCGAGAACCTGGAGATCTCTAACATCGTCATCGCTCACCAGCAGGACATCGCAACCATCTTCCCCAAAGAAACCGCTGAGGCCGCTTACCGCAACCACATAGGCTTCTACTGCGACACTTTCCTGCACATCACCCCCGAACTCGACACCAAGCGCTTTGCCGCACGCGAATCATTCGACCACAAGGCACCACAGGCCACCAAGCCCGACAACTGGCTGGGATGGCAGGCCGGATTCACCGCCGGACTGGTCTACATGCTGCTGGCCAAGGCCGTGACTCACGACTCACTGCGCAACCAGAGCAGCGACACCTGGAACGAAATAATCAACGAGGCCTATGCCTGGGCACAAGCTTCGACCGGCAACGACAACTGCATCGACGAGCAGTTTGCCGCAAGCAAGACCAATGCACTCTCGGTGGGCGACATGCTCTACGAGAAACTCAAGGAATTAGAAAAACAGCAAAACCACCAATAATACACTCTACTGGCAATGAAACCACTGCTCCTCGACTTCGCATTCCCGCACCTCAACAACGACATGACCATTGCGCTGGCACAAATCAAGCGCACAGGCAACATGCCGCCCCTGGCAGGCCTGGACAGTGACGTGGTGCTCGACATCCACATGACCTATGCGCAATACCTCATCAGCGACCACCGCACCGTGCAGGCTTCGCAGGTCATCGACAATCTCATCTATGACGACGAGACCGAGCCTAACATGCCCCCCATCTACAACACTTGGCTGTGGGTGGCACGCATGACGTTGCTCATAGAGGAAGAAGCATGGGCTCTGGCACTGGGAAGCGCCGAGAACGCACTGCAGCAGCTGGCTTCTATCAAGGGCAAGAAGAGCGAGGACTTCATGGCTTTGCTGGTGGCCATCCTGTATAACCTGGCGGCCGTGCACAACGCTGGCGGCGACAACAGCCGAGCTAGCAAGGAACTCACTAAGGCACAGCAGCTGCTAGAGCGCCTGTGCAAGAAGAACAACGACCGCTTCTCGGCCATGCTCCTATATGCCGTAGAGGCCTCGACCGACATCATCAGCTCTCGCACCAAGCAGATGAACGTGCTGGCTCACTATCAGGCTATAATCGACGCCAACACGCTCAAACTGAGCTCAGCGGCATCACAGAGCGAAACTCGCAAGGCGCTCACCGAGCTCGTGGACACGCTGCGCAAAGAGGGCGAGATAATGCTGCAGATGGGCAACGGACGCAACGCTGTCAAGTACTACACCAAGGCGCTGCGCTATCACAAGAAACTCAACGAACCACTGGGCATGACCGAGCTCACGCTGAGTATAGGCCTGGCACGCGCTCTCATGCGCCTCATCAACCGCCGTGCCGCTGCCGAGCAGCTGCTCACCTCACTGCTGCCCCTGGCACGCAAACTGGGCGCCAGCAACGAAATCATCGAGATAGAGAACCTGCTGAGCAACAAAACCCACAACTTCAACATCATGACCCTCCTCAAGGGCATCTTCTAAAAAAGCAAGAGCCCCCTAGAAACCTCCTAGAGAGCTCTTACGTCCTGTATTTATCTTCACCTTATAAGCCAGCCTATAGAGAGCCTATAGAGCTTATAAAAGCACACAATCACTTGCTAAACAGCAATGCGCGGTCGCGTTTTAGGGCTGGCTTGGTCCACTTCTCGGGGACGAAGCGCCAGTTGCTTGCCGGCTGGGGGTTGATGACGCCCTGCTTCTCAATGGCCTTCATGAGCTCGGTGCGCATGTTCACCTTGCTGCGGAAGGTGATGCGCGAGTCTATCTGCTCCTTGGGAATACCTGCGCCGCGTGTCACGAGCTCGCCGCCGCCATTGGCCCGGTAGCTGTTCATCGCCACATTATAGGTCTTGTTTTCGTCAAAGGGTTGTCCGCCGGTCATGCGCAATATCTTCACACGCTGGCCCTCGGGCTTGGTCACGTCAACCTCATAGTCAATGCCTAAGGCCGAGTCAAAGTTATAGGTAGGCATCTCAAACCACACCCCCTTTCCGCTGTTATTCACACGCATGATGTGGTCTCCGGGCGATGTCATCGTGTTGACCCACATGCCGTAGCTCATCTCCAGGAAACGGTGCAACTCAGCACCTGTGAGCTGCATCACATACAGGTCATTCTCATAGCGGTATAGGTCAAACATGTTGCCCACGGTGACCGGTCCCTTGCTCAGCACAGCATCGGCCTGCAGCGGTGCGCTCACGGCAACGTCAGCCCCTGTAATGTCGAGCATGAGCTTGAGAATCATATCACCAAAGGCACTGTTGCCAAAGAAACAGTCGCGTGAGGCGATGTCGCGCGTGAGCGTGCCTATGGGACGGTTAACCCACTTATCCACCTCGCTCACCTGCGCCGCAAAGTGTTCCATGAACTTCTGGTCTACAGGAGTGTTGCGCACATCCACAAGTTCTCCGTCACGGGCAGTTACCGTCCAGCGGCTACCGTCATGCTCGAGGCTAATAGTAGCCTGTGCCACCGTCATGGCGTTGTTGGCAGGATTGAGCACAAGCACCTGCGAGCCGTCGCACACCTTGTCCATGGAGTTGTGGCGGCGATGGTCGTGACCGCAAAATATCACGTCAAATCCAGGCACCTCACGCGCCACCTGTGCCACGGCATTCTCGCTATAGGTATCGGTTGTGATGCCGCCCTCATAACCACTGTGGAAGAGGCCCACGATCACGTCGGGCTTCTCGTTGCGCTCGAGAAAATCGACCCAGTAGCGGGCGCTTTCCACCATAGGAGTGAAGCTCAGGCCGCTCCACAGGTCCTCGGCAAGCCAGTTGGGGATGGCGGGCGTGATGAGTCCCAGCACAGCCACCTTGACACCGCTGCGGTTAATGACAGTGTAAGGCACTGCATGGGGCAGACGTGTGGCGGCATCGAGGATGTTGGCACCCAGCGAGGGGCATGCAACCTCGTCGGCCCACTTGTCATACACCTTGTGCCCCGCCTCGATGTCGTGGTTACCATAGGACTGGGCATCAAATTTCATATAGTTGATGACACTTGCCGCGATGTTCTCATTGCTTGCCGCCACAAAGTTGTAGTAATAGCTCAGCGGGCGTCCTTGCAGTATGTCACCGTTATCGAGCAAAACAACCTGGTCAGGGCAACCCTTGCGCAGCGAGTCAACGTAGTGGCTGATGCGAGCCATAGAACCTGCAAGGGGCTTGCCGGTGATGAAGTCGTGGGGGAAGAAACTGCCGTGCACGTCGCTCGTCTCAAGCAAGTGAAGCTGCACCTTATCGCCCTTGACGGGCACAGCGCCAGCCACTGCGCACAATGTCGCTGCTGCCATAGCAATAATCGTTTTTTTCATTGGACTAAAAGTTATTCATATTTAACACCTCTTTTAGAAAGTATTTCCTGTGCTTCCCTGTTACAATTCTTTGCCGCAAGAATATACATTTCAACTGCTTTGGATTTACTTTTTTTGACACCAAGTCCCTTATCATAACAATATCCTAAACAGAAATACATCTTTCCTGCTTCGGCATCACCTTGCGAAGGGCAATTAAGAGTTTCGGGATATCTCCAATCATCATAATAACAAGCAAAATGCGGTTCGTTGGCTTCTACTGCCTTGCTTAACCACTTGAAGGCCTTGGTATAATTGATTCGTGTTCCCCACCCATAAAAATAGCACAAACCCAAATCTCCCCAAGAAGCAGATGTAACAGTTGACATTTTCAACAATGCATTAAACCGCTCGTTTTGGGAATGTATTGTATCACAGTCAAACGCTTCTTTGTACAAAGATATAGCTTTTTCATAATTCTTCTCAACCCCAATTCCATTTAAATAACATCTCGCTATATTGCGTTGTGTCTCGGCATACAATTCTAAATCGCCATCCCATATATTATTCATACGGCTAAACACGTCAGGAAAATATTCCGCAGCTAAATACCATTTAAACGCCTCATTTGGATTCTTAGGACAACCATTAATTCCTTCCTCATAACATTTTGCAACAATCATACAAGATCTGTTATCTCCGATAATAGCTGCCTTTTTATACCATTTCAAGGCTTCTACACCGTCCCGCGCTACACCCATTCCTTTTTCATAACAAGCTGCTAAAAACTTCATTGCCTCAACATCACCTTGTTCGGCAACTAAAGTATTCCATTTAACAGCTTCAACATAATTAACAGGCTTGTTTTCTGTGTAATGCCTTGCCAAAAGGTTTTGAGCCTTTTTGTTACCTGCAACGGCTGCATTTTTCAAAGTCATGATTTGCTGCTCAGTCTCTACACTTTCTAAACTGATTTCGTCATTAAACTTGTCATAAATCTTTTTACAAGCTTTGATTTCTTGTTTTGTGAGCGTGTTGTTTTGAGACGCTACTTTTCTCCACAACTTGGCAACAGAAGAATACTCATTGGCATGTAAATAACACCTTATCGCTTTGCTAAAATCTTTTGTGATTCCTTGGCCGTTTTCATAGATAGAGCCTAACATGCAGTAAGCACTATGCTGATATTCCTCGTTTTTATTTGAATTCAGGTATGATTCCAAAAGTTCCCTTGCCATGGTATAATCCTGTTTAACTCCTTTTCCATAAAAATAGCACTGCGCAAGATAATATTTGCTTTGTCCAGAATTCTTATCAAGTATCGACTTAAACAATTGAAAAGCTCCGTCAAAATCTCTACTATAATATTTTTCCTCAGCATATGCTTCTATTGCTTTTACATTATTCATTAATGCATATTTTGTAATAATCGAATCCTTCTCTTCGTCAGTTTCGATATACCAATCTATCTTCTCTACAATTTGGGTCATTGCTTTTTCATGACCTAAGTCTGCTGCCTTTGTCAAATATAACAATTTGTCATCAATATTTACTTCACTACTTGCTTCATAATAGAGATCACCAGCTTTGGTCAAATCCTGCTTAACAACATAGCCGTTTTTGTAGCAGTCCGCTAAAACAATTAAAGCTTCTGCGTTATTAGGGATTTTTTCTAATGCTTTCTTCGACAATTCATATGCAGTTTTATAGTCACGTGTAACCCCAATCCCATTATAGTAACACCTTGCTAATGCCGCAGTTGCTTGAGCATTACCCGAACTTGATGCAACGTTATACATGTTTATCATTTCTATACTATCACCATATTCTTCATAATATTTTCCAACTGCATATTGCGCTTCAGAACTTCCTAGTTCAGCAGCTTTCATAACATAACTTGGGTCTTCATAACTAAATTCTTCGCATTTAGTCATTGCTTGTATATTGCCCAAACCAGCAGCAGTGAGAAAACAGTCTTTTTTAAGAGTATTTGTTAAACCACAACGATAAAAATAGTCAGCAGCAACTTCCTTGTCTTGAAGTACGCCATATCCATTTAAGTAACACATACCCAAATAAAACAACGCTATACCAACTTCTTTGTTTGTTATTGATTTCTTGAACCAGCTAACGGCTTCTTCGTCTGAATACCCTGCCTCTGTTATTCCATAAAAATGGAATAATCCAACCATCGCTTGCGACTCGGCATGTCCGAGATTGGCGGCTTGCAGGAACCATGGGAATGCACGTTTATAGTCCTTGTAATTATTATAATAGGTCATTCCCAGTTGATATTGGGCTTCAACATTTCCGTTAGCGGCTACCTTTTCCAACCACACGTCACAATCGGGCAGACCTGAAAAGGCAAGACCATATACAGCATCTTCATCACCAAGTATCGCAGCATTATAGAGAATTTTATAAACTTCGTTACAATCTCTGCCCAGGTTTTCGGGAGTCATAACCGAAGACAGCTGTGTTATTTCTTCCTGTGAATAGTATTCGATTGTGCGACTAACAACAACCGTGTCATTATCCCCACACAATTCTCTTTTTATCCAATTCCCATATTTATCTTTTTCTGTATGTCCCACTACATAAGTACACTTAGACTGTTCATGCGGACCACATACAGAATGATAACCAGTACCCCTTGCATATTCATACTCATGACAGATATTGGTTAATTTAAGGCTATCATCATAATTAAAACAGAAATCAAAATCTTCAACTGATGATTGTCGTACATTATGGCTAAAACAGATTTCCGCTAAAACACCTTTTTCATCGTCTAATAAGTAACTACATGTAATATAGTCTCCCCACGTGTTTGCCTCAAAAAACAAACATCCATTTTCTTCTTTACAATAAACTGGCGTTGTACCAATACTCAAATGGTCAAAGACAAACCATCGTTCTCCTGTAGGGAAATAATTTACCTTGTAGATTTGAGGGCACAAATCTATCTCATATACTGTGTTATTTTTATTGACAATTGTGTTATAAGTCGAATGATAGGTAATACTTTTAACAGGGCCGCAGACTTCAAAGATTGGGTCATTGCGAGACTCCATGTCCTCCCACAATACAGGAGCAGCAACAAGACTGATGCATCCTATCAAGAAGAATATTACAACCCATAAAACTCTAGTCAGTCCGCACATACACTTGTAAAGAAATTAAGATTAAAATATTTATATGGTGATGGTTTCGATGTCGTCGGGGACAGCGATGGTGCCCTTGAAGTGCTGAGCGGCCTCGGCGGTATAGGTGAGGCGGCGGGTGGTCAGGTGGGTGTCCTCGGTGTGATAGAGCAGCAGGTTCTTCACGTCCAGCCCCTGGGCGATGCGGCCGGCATCAATGGCGGTGCTGTGCATCTTCTCGTAGGGACGGAACTGCTCGCGGTCCTTGTAGAGGCAAAATGCCTCGCACATGAACCAGTCACAGCCTCGCACATACTTCTCATTGCGCTCGCAATAGGGCTCGTCGCCGTGGCACACCACGCTCTTGCCGTCGGGCATGACGGCACGGAATCCAAACTGCTTGGTCTTATCGCTACCCAGGTCAAAGAATGTGACGTCCATGTCGTCGATGCGCACGGTCTCGCCATCAGTGACCACCTTGAACAGGATGGTGGTGTCGAGTGCCGTGCATATCTTGGCGGGAATCATGAGCCGGCACATCTCCTTGATGGCATGCGCCACCTCGTCGTGGCAATAGATGGTGAGGGTGCCTGTGTACTTGCCGCGATACATCATGGGTGATATCTTGCGTATCATCCATATCACGCCCATGATGTGGTCAGTGTGGACGTGGGTGACAAAGATGTTGTGTATCTGCTCGTAGACAATGTCGGCGCGAAACAGCTGACGGAAGATGCCGTTGCCGCCGCCTGCGTCAACCATGAGGCCACCCTCGGGCGACTCAAGATAGAAACAGGTGTTGTAACATCGCGTGCACATTGCGTTGCCTGTGCCTAGCATTGTAATCTTTGCCATAATGATTTTCTCTGTTATGATTTAATTTTGGGTAGTTCTATTGCAAATGTGGTGCCCAGGCCCGGCTCACTGTCCTTGACATAGATGCGCCCGCCGTGGTACTCCTCGATGATGCGCTTGACCAGCGTGAGGCCCAGTCCCCAGCCGCGTTTTTTTGTGGTAAATCCGGGGGTAAACACGTTCTTGAAGTTCTTGCGCGCTATGCCCTTGCCCGTGTCTTTGACATAGATATAGGCGCGCTCCTCGTCGCTGGTGACGGTGATGTCGAGGCTTCCCTCACCGCTCATGGCGTCCACGGCGTTCTTGGTGAGGTTCTCCATCACCCATTCAAAGAGCGACTGGCACAACATGATGCCGCAGTTGTCCTCGTCGTGGGTGTGGATAGACAGATCCACACGCTTGGGAATGCGCTTGCGCATGTATTCCAGGCTCTGCTCCACGGCCTCGTTGATAAACTCCAGCTCCTTGTCGGGCATGGAGCCAATCTTTGAGAAGCGGTCGGCGATGACCGAGAGGCGCTTCACGTCCTTGTCCATCTCGCCCACTATGTCCTTGTCCACGCCCATCGTGGGCAAGATCTCGGTCCACGCCATGAGCGAAGAGATGGGTGTGCCCAGCTGGTGGGCGGTTTCCTTCGACAGACCCACCCACACCTTGTTCTGCTCAGCTTTCTTGACGCTGATGAGGGCAAAGTAGGCCACGCCTATGAACAGCAGCATCACAGCCAGCTGGATATAGGGATAATAGGCCAGGCGGCGCAGCAGCGTCGAGTCCTCGTAGTAGAGATAGTGGGTTGTCTTGTCGTCGATATTGATTTCAATGATGTTGTTTGACCCCTTGAGCGATGCGAGTTTCTTCTTGAGAAACGCCATGTTGACCGGCGAGATGTCGAGCGGAGCCATGCTGTCGACAGGCTCGGGCAACCTGAAGTTGCGGTGCTGCAAAATGTTATTGTCGCCGTCGACCAGCAGCACGGGGATGGTGTGGTTACCCTCGATGATGCTCAGCAAGAAGTCCACATCGGGCATAGCCACGGGAATCTCGTTGCCGGCGCTGTCGAGCGCCACTTCCTCGCCCATGGTAGCCAGCTCCTTTGTGGCGTCGGCCCAAATCTCCATGCGGTCGCGCTCCTGGCGGCCCAGGTCCTTGACAAGCCTGTTAGATATATAGATGAACGTGGCAACGAGGGCGAGTGAGACCGCTATAAGCCCCATTTTCCATATTCGCCTTGAGTCATATATGTTGCGCAGGTTCATTTGTTTTTTGTAAAAGTTTAAAAGTTTAACCGTTTAAAGGTTTAATTTGCCCGGAGAGCTCTTTCTACTCTCTAATCCAAATCGTCAAAGAGTGTGGGCTGGGGCAGCAGCTGGAACGACATGCGGTGATAAGGTGTGGTGCCGTGGGCTGCAATGGCGGCACGGTGGTCCTTAGTGGGATAACCCTTGTTCTTGTCCCAGCCATACTGGGGGAATTCCTGCGCTATGCGGCGCATGTATTCGTCACGATGGGTCTTAGCCAGGATGCTGGCGGCTGCTATGCTCAGCATCTTGCCGTCGCCCTTCACTATGGTGGTGTGGGGGATGTCCTGGTACTTGTAGAAGCGGTTGCCGTCAATGAGCAATGCCTCGGGGCGCACCTTGAGCTGGTCAATGGCGCGGTGCATAGCCGTGATTGAGGCCTTGAGGATGTTGATGCGGTCTATCTCCTTGGGCTCGACAAACGCCACGGCCCAAGCCAGCGCCTCACGCTCGATGATGGGACGCAACAGGTCGCGCTTGTGCTCTGAGAGCTGCTTGCTGTCGTTGATAAGCTCGTTTTCCCACCCCTCAGGCAATATCACCGCAGCAGCAGTGACCGGACCGGCCAGACATCCGCGTCCGGCCTCGTCACATCCCGCCTCTATGCGGCCTTCTATGAGATACTTTTGCAACATGCTTCAATCTATCTTCGGCTAATCGGTTAAACCTTTAAACGGTTAAACCCTTAAACCTTTATAAAACATCACACCTTCCTCACAATTATGTACTGGAACAACTGCCTGAAGGCCTCGATAGTGTCGCTGGCAGGATAGTTGTCGAGCAATGCACATGCTTCCTGTCGCAGCTGCTCCATGCGGTCATAGGTGTAGTCCACGCCGCCGGCTTCCTTGGCAAACTCCACCAGGGTCTCTATGTCCTGCGTGTCGAGGTCCTGCTTGTGCACCAGCTCCTGCATGGCCTCGTGCTGCGGATGGTCCTTGAGCGACAGGGCATAGATGAGCGGCAGGGTTATCTTGCCCTCACGCAGGTCGTTGCCGGTGGGCTTGCCCACCACAGGGTCGTCATAGTAGTCAAAGGTGTCGTCCTTCATTTGGAAACACAGTCCCAGCAGCTGGGCATAACGGCGCAGCGGCTTGAGGGTTTCCTCGTCCTGCTCGCGGGCATAGGCGCCCACAGCCACACAGCTCTCAAAGAGCTTGGCCGTCTTCTTGCCTATGATGCTCATATAGGTCTCCTCGGTGATGTTGCGTCCCTGCGCGTTGCTTATCTGGTCAATCTCGCCCAGCGACAGCGTGCCGCCCATGATGGCGAGCTCGTCGAGGATGCGGGGGTCACCGGTGCGCACGGCGCAACGCAGTGCCGAGGTGATGAAAAAGTCGCCCGTGAGCACAGCCACATGGTTGTCATATACACTGCTCACCGTGGGAGCGCCACGGCGCACCTGTGCCTGGTCGATGACATCGTCGTGGATGAGCGACGCGTTGTGCAGCAGCTCAATGGCGGCACCGGCGTTGAGCACGGTCTCGTTAACTCCGCCAAACAGCTTGCCGCTGAGCAACACGAGCAGCGGTCGCAGCTGCTTGCCCTTAGTGGCAAGGTGAGCTGCAACCACTGTATTCATGAGTGCGCTGTCGCTGTTGAGCGACAGCCTGATGATTTCATTGAGGCGAGCCATGTCGCCGTCTAGTGATTTGCGTATTTCTTCGAGTTTGGTCACTGTTTTAAATGAATTTCCAAGTAATCGTTCCCACGCCCTCTGTCGTGGTGTTAGTGGGTACAGAAAATTGGCTCTTCATGGATTCATCTATGCAAGACTGCCTAACCTCGTTACTGGAGTAGGCCGATCCCGAGCCGCCCACGACATTAGCCTCGATGACCTTGCCACGGGTATTGACACGCACACGCACCTGCACTGTTCCTGTCCACTTGCTGTGCGGACGACCCCATCTCTCGGCTGTGTAACCCACCAGGCCATTGAGGCCGGGACGACCGGTCTTGACGCCCTCGGTAGAATTGCCGTTAACAGACCCTTCCTTACCGCCGCCGGTGCCACCTGCGTTGCCAAAGGCGTTCTTGACACGGTTGTCGGTAGCCTTGTTAGCGCTAGTATGCTGTGTTGACTGTGGTTTGGTTTCAGGGGTTTCGGCGGGCTTAGACTTCTTCACCTCGGGTTTGGGCTTGGGCTCAACGGGCTTCTGCTCTGAGGGGCCGGCCTTAGGCTTAGTCTCGTCCTTGGGCTTGACGGTCATGGGTGACGGCTTGTTGCTCGACACCAGCTCAGGAGGCTGCGCCGTGGGCTCGCCGCTGTTGTTGAGGTCATCGCCTTCAACATCGGGCTCATTGGCAGTCGCGGCATCCTCGGCGTTAGACGCGTCGCTGGCAGCTAGCTCGCCGTCGGCCACATCGATCTGGTCGCCCAGCATCACATATTCACCACCAAACATGATGGTGTCCTGCTTGAGCTCCACGTCAAGCATGCTGCTCGACGGCTCATAGCGCATGTAGCTGGTGACAAGAACTACCACCGTCACACCGCACAGCAGCAGTGTGAGCAATAGTGCCACTAACTTATTTCTGTTGTCGTTTTCGTTCATTGTTGCAACATGTATTGTTGTTACATCTCTAAATCGACGTGTTTCAGTCGTTTTTTAGTTTTTGTTTTGTGCAGGTGCCGCTCCCTGGGGTGCGGGCACTGCCGAGTCCTCGCTTGTGGGCTTGGTTGCAAGCACCACCTTGAGGTTATTCTTTGAGCCCTTGTCCAGGATGTTGACGATGGTGCCGTAGGGCACTTCCTCATCGGCATACACTGCCACAAACTCCTGCGGATTATTGGCCACAAGCTGTTTCATGAAGCCGTCAAGTTTCTCAGCAGTGAGCTCCATCTGTCGGTCTTCGGCCACCGAGTCGCCCAGCACCGCCACCATCTTGAGGTTCTTGTCCACAAAGATGCGTGTGGTGGGCTTGAGTGATGTCTGCTGGCTGCTCTGGGGCAAATTCACCTCTAGAGCCGACGGGAAGACAAACGTGGAAGTGACCATGAAGAAGATGAGCAGCAAGAAGATGACATCGGTCATCGACGCCATGCTGAACATCGCCTGTGTGCCGTGTTGTCTCTTTAATGCCATAATCTTAACTCCTTATTTAGTTTGAGGGTTCGTTGATAAAGTCCATAAATTCCATTGTCTTGCCCTCGAGCTTGCTCATCACCTTGCTCACGCGTGAGGTGAGGTAGTTGTAGGCAAACATCGCAACGATGCCCACGATGAGACCGCCCACTGTAGTGACAAGTGCCTGGTAGATGCCGCTGGCCAGGATGGTGACATTGCTCTGTGCACCGGCGCTGGCGAGCTGGAAGAATGCCTGTACCATACCGGTAACTGTTCCCAGGAAGCCTATCATGGGAGCACCGGCTGCAGTGGTTGCAAGCCATGAGAAACCTTTCTCGAGACGAGCTACCTCCATGTTGCCCACGTTCTCGATAGCCACGAGCACGTCGTTCATGGGGCGGCCAATGCGACTCACGCCTTTTTCAATCATGCGAGCTGCGGGAGTATTCTCCTCGCGGCACACCTTGAGTGCGTTTTCCACGTCGCCACGCTTGATGAGGCGCTTCACCTGCTCCAGGAAGTCACCCGACTCGCGTGTTGCGGCATTGATGGCCATCAGGCGCTCAAAGAAGATGTAGATGCTCACGATTGCAAGCAGTGCCAGCGGAATCATAAGCCAGCCTCCGGCCATGGTGAGGTTCCACACTGAGAGCTCCTGGACTGCGGGAGCAGCAGCCTGAGCGGCCTGGCTGGCAGCCTCGGCAGCCTGGGGTGCAGTTGAACTGACAGTCTCGCCAATTACTTCATTTACTGTGTCGGCAACTTGCGCGGCGGTTTCAGCCTGAGCAAGTATCATGTTTAATAATGCCATGTTGGTTAATAGATCTAAATGTTATTGTTGTTGTTTAATTATTTCTTGATTCATTACACCGCATCACTTGATGCACTGCTTGTAAGCCTTGATGGTTGCTTCCAGACCCATGTAGAGGGCGTCGCTCACCAGCTGGTGGCCTATGGACACCTCCATGAGGAAGGGGATGCGCTCCTTGAAGAACTTGAGGTTCTCGAGGCTGAGGTCATGACCGGCATTCACGCCCATGCCCACACTGCGCGCAGCCTGTGCCGCGGCAACATAGGGGGCGATGGCTGCCTCGGGGTCGTCAGGGTACTGCTCGGCATAGGGGCCTGTGTACAGCTCCACGCGGTCAGCTCCGGTGCGAGCCGCCATGCGTATGTTCTCTACATCGGTACCCACAAAGATGCTGGTGCGTATGCCGGCTTCCTTGAGGCGGTCGACCACCTGGGTGAGGAACTCCATGTTGGGTTCCACTTCCCATCCTGCCGACGAGGTGAGCTGGTCGGGCGCGTCGGGCACCATGGTCACCTGGGTGGGCTTTACCAGCAGCACCATCTCGATGAAGTCCTCGCTGGGATAGCCCTCAATGTTAAACTCGGTCTTGACCAGCGGACGCAGGGTCATCACGTCACTGCGACGTATGTGGCGCTCATCGGGACGGGGATGGATGGTGATGCCGTTGGCACCATATCGCTCACAGTCCTGAGCCACTTGTTCCACGCATGGCACATTGCCTCCGCGGGCATTGCGCAGCGTCGCTATCTTGTTAATGTTTACGCTTAAGTTTGTCATTTTAGTCTGTTCATTCGCTATGTTTAAACAAATAATTTGTATATTTGCACCGCAATTGCGGTACAACACACCGAAGTTAAATGCAAATATACTCGTTAATCGTGAGAAATGAAAACAATTTGCGAGTTAAAAATGCTATAATAGGATTTTTTTGCATTTGTTACGGGTTTTGAGGGTCTGCAAGGCATTTACGCAACACAAAATAACGATGAAGATACTAATTTACGGCAAAGACGGACAGCACCATGCCATCAAGGGCATCGAGACCCTAACACGGCACATGGCACTGCGCGGCATTGAGTGCTGCGTCGAGGCTCAGTTCTATGACTATCTCACACAAGAGGGCGCCTCGCTGCCCACCGTGGAACGTCTGGACATAGGCCACGTGCCACACGCCCACCTGGCAATCAGCCTGGGCGGCGACGGAACATTTCTCACCACCGTGATGTGGGTGGCACCACACCGCATACCCATACTGGGTGTCAACACCGGGCACCTGGGCTACCTCACGGCTTGCACCATCGACAATGCGTGCGACATGCTCGACGACTTCATGGCTGGACGCCATGTCATCGAGGAACGAGCCATGCTGCAGGTAGAATGCAACGACGTGAACATCGAGCACCCCTATGCCCTCAACGACATCGTCATCACCAGGCACGACCTGTCGGCGATGCTCGAGATGGAGACGCGGCTCAACGGCAAGCTCCTCACTACCTATAAGAGCGACGGCCTCGTGGTGAGCACACCCACCGGCTCCACTGCCTACAGTCTGAGCGCCGGAGGACCCATCCTCGACCCCACCACGGCATGTCTCATCCTCACGCCGGTGTCGCCCCACTCGCTCACCATGCGCCCCCTGGTAATCCCCGACGACGCGCGCATCGACATCACCACGCACGCCCGCTCTGACTCTTACCTCGTGAGCCTGGACGGAGAGAGCTTGCAGTGCCCCACCGGCAGCACCGTCACCATCACCAGGTCAACGATGAAGGCCCTCGTGGTGCAGCGACGCGACCACCACTTTGCCAAGACCCTTCAGCAAAAACTCCACTGGGGTGTATAACAACCCCCACCTGTAGCCACTATATAGACATCTAAGAATCTACCCCCCCATCAACACAAAACCGGAAACCCCGCATTTGGGATTTCCGGTTTTTGATTTATGCGATGTAGCCTCAACGGCTACTTGCGGTCGTTATTACTTAGCGCCGAGCATGATGTTGATAACAGCGTTAACGTCGCTGATGTCGATTGTGCCGTCACCTGTAACGTCTGAACGGCCTTCAGTCTTGTCTTCGCCGCCGAGCATGATGTTGAGCAGTACGTTAAGGTCGCTCACGTCAACAGTACCGTCGTTGTTAACGTCACCCTTCAGTGCGGGAGGAACGGGAGCGTTGTCCTTGATCTCTACGGGATAGAGCTCAACCTCTTCCTTGAAGATAGTTACGAAGCACTTAACGTCGAATGTCTTGCCTTCGAGAGTCTCGGGCATCTCAACACCGCTGAACTTAGCGAAGAGCTTAACGCCTTCCATTGTCTCGTCAGCGATCTCGTAAGTGTTAGCTGTCTCAGTTGCTGTGATGGTAGCGTTCTTGATGAGCAGGTAGTTGTGAACCATGTCGGTACCAACCTCCTCGAGAGCGATCTCGGTGGGCTCGATAGCAGCACCCTTGCCGCTTGCTACGAATGTCTCATCGGTGGGAACGAGCTGCTTAGCGCCGTTGTAGAGAGTCCAGTTAGCAACAGCGTTCTGGATCTGGTCACCGTTCTCAAATGTGTTAGTCAGACGGCCGTAAACGAGTGCATACTCGTCGTCGCTCTTAACATAGAGGTAAGAACCGTTCTGGTAGATAGCAGTCATCGCGCCAGTGATCTTGCCGTTAACGCCCTTGCCCAGATTGTAGAGAGCAGCAACGTTAGCAACTTCCTGTACGTCAACCTCGCCGCCACCAGCTTCGGTGATCTTAGTGGTGAGGAGCTGATAGATAGTGTTGGTCTTGCCATAAGAACCTACGATACCGTAAACGTCATACTTCTTAGCGAAGTCTGAAGGCATGTTAGCGCCCATGTTGTTGTAGAACTTAACAACCTCGCCGTTTTCGAGAGTAAGAGTGCTTGCTGTAGCGTCGATAGTGACGTTCTTAGCAACTACATAGTGACCGAAGTTAGCGTGAGCCATCATAGCCTCGCCTGTGAGAGCCTCAGCCTTAACCTCAACGGTGCTGGTAGCATCCTTGAAGCCTGCGAACGGAGTCTTGAGCTCGGGCTCGCCGTCATAAGTAGTCTTGGTTCCGCTGAAACCTGCGGGGATTACGTTACCCTGAGCGTAAGTCTTGCCAGTGTTGCCGTAAACGAGCATGTAACCAGTCTCGTCCTTAACAAACATGCGGCTGCCTGATACTGCCTGAACAGTAACGGGGTTCTTGAAGGTAACAACAGCGTCGTCGGCTGCCTGCTGGAACTCAGCGATAGTCATGCCGTCAACAACGGGCTGGTCGCCACCTGCCTCAGTGAGCTTAACGGGAAGAACAACGGTGATGATGTTGTCGCCGTCCTTAGCTGTACCGATGATAGCGGTTACGTCAAATTCCTTAGTAGCGTCGGTTGAGCTGCCGTAGCCACCCATACCTGTGCGCACCTGAGCTGAACCAGCAGCGTCGGTGATAGTCTTGTCAGCGTAAGAAACCTTAGCGCCCTTGATGAGAACGTAGTGACCGAAGAGAGCATCGCTCACCTGAGCAGTTGTGATAGTCTCGGGCTCGATGGGGCTGTTGCCGCTAGCTGCCTGGAAACCGTCGGTGGGATAAACGCTGAGCTCGGGCTGGCCGTTGAAAGTGATCTTCTTGCCAGTGAAACCTGCGGGAATCACGTCACCGTTCTTGTAAGTCTTGCCTGACAGGGGATCGCCATAGATGAATGCGTAGCCTGTAGCGTCCTTAACGTAGAGGTTCTTGCTGTTGTGTGCAAGCACGTTAACGGGGTTGCTGAACTGAACGTAAGTGTCGTCGTCAACATTCTGGTAAGCAGCGATGTTAGCAACAGCTGTTGCAGCCTCGATAGTGTAAGTTGCCTCAGCAACATCACTCTTCTTGTCGCCCTTAACTGCGATAGCCTTCACTGTAGTAGTTGCAGTGATGCTGAGGGGAGCAGTGTAAGCTGTAGAAGAAGCGCTGGGAGTAGTGCCGTCGAGTGTGTAGTAGATGCTTGCGCCGCTGGTGCCGCAGTTGATGGCAACAGTCTGAGCGCCGTGGTAAGTACCACCAGCTACACTGAACTTGGGAGTGGCAACAGTCTCAACAACTGAACCGCCAGTCTCGATTTCAACAGCGTCAAAGTCGAGCTGACCAGCCTTAGCTGCGCCGTCGCTGCCATAAGTAGCCTTCTCGCCTACAGTGAAAACAACTTCACCCGCGGGGCCTGTCCATGTAACAGTCTTTGCGCTAGCGTCAACAGTCACGCTACCAGTGCTTGCAGCAACGTCGGTGAGACGCTTCATGCCCTGAACAGAGATGTTGAAAACAACCTTGGTCATTGCAGCACCGCTTGTTGTGAGGGTGAGGGTGTTGCCTGCATAGGTGCGAAGGTCCTTGTAGGTCTCGTTGTAGACAGGAGCAGTAGCACCGCCAACCTTGGCGAGTGCCAGTGTGTAGTTGCCGAATGTGACTGTGAAGTCTTGATTTGTGGTCTGAAGACCTTTCATGTCGGCAACAGCGAATGACTCTGTAGCTGCACTTGCATAACCAAATGCCAGAGCCACCATTGCGATTAA
>JAKSLZ010000038.1 GCA_024400935.1 Muribaculaceae bacterium
GTGACCGCCTGCACATTCTGTTGAAGAAGCCCCAATTTTGAAGGGGTATATCAACTCCACGTATCAAAAATTTCATATAACGCTTGTTGAAGAAGCCCCAATTTTGAAGGGGTATATCAACGAGAAACACATTACAGCAAGAACTGCTGAGGTTGAAGAAGCCCCAATTTTGAAGGGGTATATCAACTATTGTACTGAGTGACCGCCTGCACATTCTGTTGAAGAAGCCCCAATTTTGAAGGGGTATATCAACACGCTTTACTGATTTTTTTTGTAACTTTGCTATGTAATTCATTGCATGGTGTTGCAATGATTGAATAGCTGGGAATATGGCAAGGAAAAATATCTTTGACGGGGACAGCAGTTATGCTGCATTTACCCGAGTTACATATAAGTTGCTGATGCGAGGCGAATGGGTAACCTACGCCGATGTCATGGCTGCGGCATCGGGTCGTGAGCTCAAATGCTCTGTCAGCAAATGTGATGACTATGGCGAGTTGAAAAAGGCGGTTCCCGATGTGCTCAGGGCTTTAAAGGAAAGGTGCGGTGATGACTGTATAGAAACGGACGGCAATAACCGAACTCGTCGATTAAAGTATATAGGAAAAGACATATCACCATTAGAGGATTTGATTAATGCCCGGGCGATTAGCAGTCTGCGTGAATACTGGAAGTTCTGCCAGGACTCGGCGGGGTTCTTACCCGCATCCTGGCTTGAGTATTTCTTCAAGGACTGCCAGGACTTGCTTGACATCAAGACCAAGCGTCAACGCGGCGAGCAGGTGATTAGTTCCAGCGTTGACCGCCAGTTAAAGAACATTGATTTGCTTCCTCAACTCTACGAAGCGATTGTAAACCGCAAGGTCCTGGAGTTTGAGTTCAAACCATTTGACGAGGACCAAGTGACGCTAACATTTCACCCGCATTATCTCAAGGAGTATAATGGCCGCTGGCACATGATGGGTCATGCCGAGGGCCGTGAACCAGAGTTGGGCTTCAATGTGCCTATTGATCGCATCCAGTCGAAACCTCGAATCAAGGATGATTTGCCATATATCCCTGCCACAAAATTATATTATCAAGGTTTCTTTGAAAACATTGTCGGTGTATCGCATGAAACAAATGCAGAGGTCAAGAACATTATAGTTCGCGCGCACACGAACTATATGTTTAACTTGATAAAGACAAAACCTATCCATGGTTCACAGGTTGTGGTGAAGCCATTTGGCAAGCATGATGATGGTGAGTATGGCGAGTTTGAACTGACCATTGAGGTCAACAACGAGTTCATGGGACGTGTGCTTCAAATGGGCGACGGGCTGGAGGTGATGTCACCGCCCGAGGTGCGCCAGCGCTTTGCCAATCGCGTGAAAAACATGATGGGAATGTACAAATAATAGTTCCAGCATTGCCGTGTAATGGTTCCAAATAACAAGGAACCATTATAGACATAAAAATATTTGGCAAACCATTGCAAACAATATAATTTTGCAGTGTCAAAGTTTGAGGGCAACCTCAGCAATGGCACTGCAAAATTATTGTTTAATGGTTCCAACTCAACAAGAACCATTATAAAGCTAAAAAAGTTTGGCAAGACCGAAAACCGGCAGTAATTTTGCAAAGTAAAAATTGTTCAACCAAAATTAAATCGATGTTATGAAAAAGACAAAAAACAATCCCGTGATGAAATCTGCAAAGCAAATCAACCGTGCAACCAACAAGCGCTGGCAAATGCTCGAAGAGTCAAACCGCTACAAGAATGCCGTTGCTGTGGTCAAGTCGCGCAAAGCAACAAGCATGATTAAGGACGAGGTGCTTGACGGTATCTTTCTGGACTTGAACGAACGCAACCAGGACAAGTCATGGAGCGTGCAGAAGCGGGTGCTACGCCGCATCATTGAAAAACGCCAAGCCCAAGTGAGTGCTCGTGTTCACGGATCGCATGCCGGGAGATATGTAGCCTATCAAGTGGGCAAGAGCACACGATTGTGCCAGGATTCAATCAACCGTTCTCGTCATGCCCTATGGACATAAAACGATTGTATCAAAATAAAGCAGTTCATACAACAAAACTGCAAATTCATACAAGACCATATTGAATCTTAACCACAACAAGCAACTTTGCGCCTACATTTGCATCAGAAAACAAAAATCAATATCAACCTTTAAACAAAAATCGATATGAGCAACACATCAGTCACTCGCATTGCGCTTAAGGCGCTCCCCGCCCTCTCGGGCAGTTCTCTCACCTACAATGCTGTGAAGAACGTGTATCTAACCCAAGGTTGGACCAGTGCAGCCGGTAACTTCTACTACCGCGCAATACGCGTGTCAAACCGCCTCATCATCTTCTTCAACATCGGGGAAGGATATTGTCACACCTTCCTCAACGGCATCACGCTCTATGCGTGGGACGGTCAGAAGGCAAGGATGATTGCGCAAAAGGGATGGGGCGGCTGCGACTGGCGTTGTTTCAACGAGAAATTTGCACGCGAGGAAAGCGTCCACATGCTTGCCAACTACTTGAAAAGCCAGGCAAAGATGCTGGGACAGTCAGTTCCCGAGCAGCAACTGCTCAGTTTCTCACGCCAAATGGTGGCCGAGACACAGCAAAAACGCATCGCGTGACCTTAAACATTAAGAAAACAAAATCTACCAACCACAAAAAACAGACAAAATGGCAACATTTACAAAAGCACTCAGCAAGGACCTGTTTGATAAGATCCTTCCCAGCTTCGGAACCGAGAGAGCAAATATCGTATCATGGGACGAAGGACAGAAAATGTTCCTATGTGATCAATATGAAAGCGCCAGCGGCAACTTCTACTACCGTGGCGTGAGGTTCTGCGACCGCATCGTCATCGTGGAGAAAGTGGGTCTGTACCACAACTGTACCTACATTGATTCCATTGAGATCTATGCCTTCAACGGTACAAAGCTCGAACTAGTGCAGAAGCGTGACTACGTAAAGGAGTTCCGCAACGAGGAGTTCATCCGTGCCGAGTCGGAAGCTATGCTGAAGAATTACTTCGAGGGGGTAATGAAGACGCAAAATGTGTCGATACCGTCACAACAGGTCGAGGAACAGGCCAAGGCCATTATCGACCGAAGCTACAAAAGCTTCCTCGACAGTGACTTCAACACCCGCCTCACCCAAATCCTGCCCCAGATAGGACAAGGGCGAGACTGAGAAACATTGACATACCGATAAAAACAAACAAAAAACTCAACAAAAATGACAAACAACACAACACCCAACCGCGAACAACAGATGGCCTATGAGCTCGTAGCTAACACTAACACCAGCTTTTTCCTCACAGGACGTGCTGGTACCGGCAAAACCACTTTCCTGCACAAGGTGCAGAAAGAAGTGAGCAAGCAGTTCATCACCCTTGCCCCTACAGGAGTGGCTGCAATCCTTGCCGGCGGCGATACCATCCACTCGTTCTTCGGCCTGCCCATGGAGGTGTGCGTTCCTGGCGTATTTGGGCGAATGGGCGAATCGCAAATTAAGGCGCTTCTCCATGCCGACACCATCATCATCGACGAGGTGTCAATGGTGCGCTGCGACATCATGGATGCCATTGACTACACCATGCGCAGGGTGTTGCGCAACAACATGCCCTTCGGTGGCAAGCAGATGATCTTCATGGGCGACCTGTTCCAGCTGCCACCCGTGGTGAAGAAAGATGACAGGAAGGTACTTCATGAGATTTACCAAACTGACAATTTCTTCTTCCAGAAGGCATTTGTCATTAAACGCATGCGCCTTGTAACGATTGAGTTCAGGAAGGTGTACCGCCAGGACAACGAGGCATTCCTGCAGATTCTTGAGAACATACGCATGAATCGCATAACCAATGAGGATATCATGCGCCTCAACCGTCGTGTGTGCGAACCCAGCGAGAAGGACGGAATGGTCATCACACTTGCCTCGGTCAACAAGACTGCCGACAACATAAACCAGCACCGTCTGGACGAGATTGATGCCGAGGAGTACACCTACGAGGGTGTGACTTCGGGCAAGTTTGAACCGAATCACATGCCTGTTGAGCCTAAACTCCGCCTCAAGGTGGGTGCTCAGGTAATGTTCACACGCAATGACCAGCAACGTCGCTGGGTAAACGGCACATTGGGCAAGGTGTCGGCGCTCACTGACGACTCCATTAAAGTCACTCTCGATAGCGGTGAGACTTACGAGGTGCCCCTGTGCTCATGGGAGTCTTACGCCTATGAGTATGACCTCAAGGAGCGCAAGACCAAAAAAGAACTGCAAGGCACATTCATTCAATACCCCCTGCGACTGGCATGGGCTATCACCGTGCACAAGAGCCAAGGCATGACATTTGACAAGATGGTATTAGACCTGAGTCGTGGCATGTTTGCCGAGGGACAGCTGTACGTCGCACTCAGCCGTGTCAAGACCCTTGGCGGACTGTTCTTGACCAGGGAGGTAATGCCCTATTATGCCCGCACCAATGCCGAGGTCCTTAACTATGCGGCAGGCTTTAACAACGAGAAAGTCATCAACAGCGAGATCGAAATAGGCAAGGCCGTCTATGACGCTCAGAGAAACAACGACCTTGACGAAGTGGCGCGCCAGTATCTTCTCCTAACCGCTCGTAAGGCCGAAGAAGGAGAACTCATGGAAGCTATGCAGATGGCAAAGCGTTTCCTTGACACTGTAGTGTGCGACGAGCACCTCTACGGCACAATCACAGATGTGCCCCAAGAGCTGCTGCACAATACACACTGGCCGGCCAACTTCCTCTCGGCGCTGCTCAACCTCTATGCCTGCAACTATGAGGCCGCACTCAATGGCGCTTGCAATGTGCTTGATCAGCACGACTGTGCCGAGGCAATGTTCATCAAGGCACGAGCACTCACAAAGTTGGAGCGATACAAGGAGGCCGACCAAACTGTTAGCGACATTGCCGAGAACTTCGAGATGGCTACCCCCGATGTGAAGATTCTCTACATGGCATCGATGCTTAACGAGCTGCATGTGGGAGACCCTGGTCTCACCTATATGCGCATGGTGGTGGAACTGCGACCCAAGTATGACACAGCCATTGCATCGCTGCGCATGCTCATGAAACGCAAAGGAGTCAAGCTTGAATCAAACCAGGAAAACGAAATGATTGAAGCCTTCAACTCAGACATCCCGGAGAAAGAATTTGAAAATCTCCTGAAAACAAAAAGAGAAAAAGAGCCAAAAGTTGTGAGCTACTTGATACAACGAATCAAGAAGCAAGATTTCAACGAGCAATAACGCAATACACAAAAACGGGGGTTATAAAACACAACTGGCGGCCACTGTAGAGGTGGTCGCCAGTTGTTTATATTTTCGCGAAGTCTTCGTAGCGCAGCGTTTCGTAGTGAACGCAGTGAACGTTTCGTAGCACAGCGTTTCGTAATGAGCGCAGCGAATGTTTCGTAGCGAGCCCCGCGAGCGTTTCGTAGCCCGCAGGGCGTTTCGTTTACTCGATAGTGAAGGTGCTCTGGAGGCGGATGTCGGCTGATGATGAGCCTACCATGAGTTGGTACTCACCCTTGGGAGTCACGAAGCCACCAGTCTTGTCATCCCAGTAGCGCAGGTCGGCCTTGTCGATGAAGAGCTCTACGAGCTGGGTCTTGCCCTTGGGCACGCTCACACGCTTAAAGGCCTTGAGCTGCTTGATGGGCATGTAAGTGCCAGTCTCGGGATAGTGAACATATACCTGAGCCACCTCATCGCCATCGCACTTGCCGGCATTAGTGAGGCGGAAGTCTACCTTAACGTCGTCGCCAGTAGCATTAACCTTGAGGTCTTTGTACTTGAATGTGGTATAGCTCAAACCGTAACCGAACTCATAGAGGGGCTTGCCAGTGAAGTACTGGTAAGTGCGGCCCTTGCCGGTGTTGATTGCATAGTCGTCAAACTCGGGGAGGTCGTCCATCGATGCATAGAATGTGAGAGGCAACTTGCCGCCGGGGTTGTACTTGCCGAAGAGGGCCTCGGCAACTGCGTTACCACCCTGTTCGCCGGGATACCAAGCGTCGAGGATAGCGGGCAGGTTCTCTTTCTCCCAGTTGATTGAGAGCGAGCTACCGGCCACAAGCACGAGGATGGTGCGGGGGTTAGCCTTGTAGATCTCACGCAGGAACTCCTTCTGGTCGGCGGGGAGGTCCATTGTGTAACGGTCCTGACCCTCGCGCTCGATGCTCTTGTCGATACCCATCACAGCGATGGTGTAGTCGCAAGACTGTGCAGCCTTGATGGCGTCGCCAAAGAATTCCATCCTCTGCTTGCTGTCGACAGCGGGAGCGCGCCAGTAAAGGCGTGCAAATGCGTCGCCACCACCGTCAAAGTATTCAATCTTGATGTCATATTTCTTGCCTGCCTCGAGGGTAACGGGAATTTTGTCCTCGGCAGCGGGGCGGCTTACCCATGCGTCGATAACCTTCTTGCCGTTGATCCACATGCGGCAGCCGTCGTCGGTCTTGAGCGAGATGGTGTACTCGCCGCTCACTGTGGGACACAACTCGCCGGTCCAGCGTGCCGACATGGGTGCGAACGAACGTGCAGGATCTGGTGGCTGTGAAGCGGGATCGTAGTAGATCTCGTCCTCGATGCGGGTAGTAGAGGGAGAGCCTTCGAGATTAGCATTGGTGAAGTACTCGGCCTTGATGCCCTTGGGGAAGAACTCCTTGCTGATGGGCTTGTAGCCGCTTGAGCTTGACACCCAGGGGGCATGAACCACCTTGACCTTGTTACCCACAAGGTTCTTGATGCCGTCGAGCACGCTCACGGGAGCGTTGACGGGAGTGCCGCTGTAGTCGCCAAACTCGCAACGTGCGGCATTGAGACCCACTACAGCCACGCTCTTAACCTTGTTGGGGTTGAGGGGCAGCGTGTTCTTGTCGTTCTTGAGCAGCACGAGGCTCTGGCGAGCAGTCTCGAGAGCCAGTTCCTGATGCTCCTTGCAGCCCACCTTGTCAGGGCTAATCTTGTTATAGGGGTTGAGCGCAGGATCGTCAAACACGCCCAGACGCATGCGGCCACGCAGCAGATGATAAGCAGCCGAGTCGATGTCGGCCTTGCTCACGCGGTGGTGGTAGTAAGCGTCGAGAAGGGGCTGTGTATAAACATTGTCGGCGCACTCGAGGTCCATGCCGGCCTTCATCATGAGTACGGCGGCAGTCTCATAGTCGCGCACAAACTTGTGCTGTGTTACCATCCACTGGGGAGCGCTACAGTCGCTCACCATGAAGCCGTCAAAGCCCCAGTCCTCCTTGAGGACCTTCTGGATGAGGTAAGGATTAGCCACGCAGGGGATGCCGTTGACAGCGTTGTAGGCAGTCATGACGCTCTGCACATTGGCTTTCTTGACACACATCTCATAAGCGGGGAAGTAATACTCGCGCAGGTCACGCTCGCTGATCACGGCGTTGCAGCTTGCACGGTTGTGCTCCTCGTTGTTAGCCGCAAAGTGCTTGAGCGTAGACACACACTTAATGTAGCGGGGATCGTCGCCCTGCAGACCCTTGATGAAGCCTATGGCAATGTTACCTGTGAGGCAGGGGTCCTCGCCGTAGGTCTCGGGAGTGCGTCCCCAGCGGGGATCGCGTGCCATATTGATGGTGGGCGACCAGAAACACAGCAGGTCGCTCGAACCGTCGTGCTGCTTCTTGCCCAGCTCAAACTTGTTCCACTTGCCGCGAGCCTCGTCGCTGATGGCGGTGGTCACGTTCTGGATGAGATAAGGGTTCCATGTTGCCGACAGCGCAATAGCCTGGGGGAAGACGGTGAATTTGCCGGGGCGAACCACACCGTGCAACGCCTCGTTGCCAATGTAGAACTTGTCGATGCCCAGACGCGGAATTGCCGGGGCATTGTGGGTCATCATTGATACTTTTTCTTCGATTGTCATACGCTCCAGCAGGTCCATGATGCGGTCGTGCATGGGCAGGTTGGGGTTGCGGAAAGGCTCGTTCTGAGCAGTTGCCGCGAGTCCCAGCGACGCCACAGCAGCAAGCGTAATCATTTTTTTGTACAACTTCATATTGCTTTTTTGTAAAGGTTTAAAGGTTTAAAAGTTTAAAAGTTTAACTTTCTCTACATTAATCCGTCAATCTCTCAAACGGTTAAACCCATATTTATTTTAAGTATACAGTGTGGAATGAGTGGGGCTTGAGCACCTGGTTGAGGTACTTGCCTCCCACATTGATGCTGATGTTGCGCTCGTCGCCGCTGCGGTTAACGAGCATCACCACCTTAGAGCCGTCGGTATTCTCAAAGGCGAGCACGTCGTCGCGGTCGGTAGTCTCGAGGCGCACGGTGCCGGGATTAACCCAGTGGCACAGGTGCTTCATGAGATAGAACTCGGGATTGTAGGTCACCGTCTGTGTAGCGGGATCGACCGAGATGAGCGCATTCTGACGCCAGCCCCAGGGGCTCACGTTGCCCTTGCTGAGCACCATGTTCCAGTAAGAGAACACCACGCAGCCGTTGCGCAGGTAGTGGCTCATCTGCCACCAGGTGTGCTCGGCAGCGCCCCAGTCGTTAGAGCCGTTGCCGCACTCAGCCTCGGTGTGCATCATCTTGAGGTGGGGATATTCCTTATTAATATAAGGTATCGCACCCTTGCCGTCCCACTGGAATCCCTCGCCAGCCCAGTATTTCTTGGCCTTGGGGTCATTGAGTGCCGTGCGGCTCCAGTCGGGGTTGTCGCGATTGCAGGTACCCAAATAAATCTCGGTGTCGAGACCGTCCTTCTCAAACTGCGGACCCAGGAAGTTGCCCACGAAGTAAGCCAGATCCTGCGGATTCCAAGGGCAACTTGAATATTTAGTGGGCGAGCAAGGCTCGTTCTGCACATTGACAGCATAAATCTTCACACCCTGCTTGGCATAGGCCTGCACATACTTAGAGAAATAGAGCGCATAGGCCTGCAGCACACCCTTTTCCATGCGTATGCCAGTGCGGTCGAGCTCCTGCTCCTTCTCGCGGGGCAAGCCGTTGTGGTTGGGTGTATCGTTATCGTATGAACTTGCATAGTGGTTGTTAGCCTTCATCCATGCGGGAGGAGTCCAGGGTGAGCCCCAAATCTTGAGACCAGGGTTAACCTTCTGCGCCTCCTTGATGTAGCGCAACAGGATGTGACGGTCGCGGTCGATCGAGAAGTTAATCATGTTGTAGTCACCGTCAACATCGCACAATGAGTAGTAGTTCATTGCAAAGTCGCTCGAACCGATGGGCATGCGACAGTAGGTAAAGTTGGCCTCATCCTTGCTGAAGAGCTTGTTGATCACATCCTGACGCTGCTCGGGACTGATCTCACACAGCACGTCCCAGCCCAGCTCGTTGAAGCATCCGCCCATACCGTCGAGTGTCTGCTTGCGGTTGTTAGTGATGTCGATTACCTGAGCGCCCTGTACAGGAGCGGTGGCCCACTTGGCAGTCTTGTTGAGCTGCCAGTAGTTGTCCTGGGTAGATGTGCGCCATTCCACTTTTTGTGCCGTTGCCGACAATGCAGTTGCGGCAAGCAAAGCCAGAGTGACAAATATATTTGATTTCTTCATGATCTAAAATTACTTTGAGATTACAAATGTGTTGAACGAGCGAGCCTCCATCTTGAACTTGAGGGCCTGGCCATTCCATGCAACGGTCTTAGTGCGGGCATTGTCCTCGCAGTTAGCCACAAAGACAACCACAGTGCCATCGGGGCGCTGGAATGCCAGCATATCGTCGTCGTTGCCCATGAGCTTGAGCTTGACGCTGCCTTCGGGCACGAAGTGGCCGAAGTGCTTCATCAGGTAGAACTCGGGGGTGAGCGTGTAAGTGCGGGTCTTGCTGTCGACGCGTATGAGCGTGTTCTGGTCCCAGCCCCATGAACTGGTGCCCTTGTCCTTGAGAATCATGTTGAAATACATATACACGCCACAGCCACCGTCAACATATGCCTTGATGTTCCACCAGGTCTTCTCGGCTGCAGGCCAGTCGTAGGTGCCGCTGCCGCACTCGTTCTCGGTGCACATCATGGGCATGTCGAGGAATGTCTCGCGCATCTTGCGGCACACGTCCTTACCTTCCCACTGGAAGCCCATACCGCTCAGATACTTGCTTGCCTCGGGGTCGGCCATCACGGTCATCAGGTCGTCATAGTTGCTGGTGTTCATTGTACCGTGCCAAATCTCCACGCCGGGGTGTTCCTTCTTGAGCAGGGGACCCAGATACTTGCCCACAAACTTAGCAGTACCCTTGGGGCTCCATGAGCAGTTGGGCCATATGTTGTGCGTGTATGGCTCGTTCTGGAACATGATCATATCAACCTTGACGCCGGCCTTCTTATACTCTGTGAGATACTTGCTGAAGTATCCTGCATAGAAATTGAGCGTGCGGTCGTCTTGACAAACCATATCCTCGGCGCCGGTCTTAACCTCCAGCTTGGGGTCCATGCCGTTGAGTTTATCGGCCTTAGTAGCATAGTTCTTGTTGCTCTTGATCCATGTGGGAGGACTCCAGGGGCAAGCCCACAGCTTCATGTCGGGGTTGACCTTGCGGGCAGCCTTGATATAAGGGATGAGGCAAGACTTGTCGCGCTTGATCGAGAAGTGCTTGAGGCTGTAGTCGCCGGGCACATCGTCGAGGCTGTACCAGTCGCGTGCAAAGTCATTGGCACCGATGGGGGCACGGCAGTAGCCAAAGGCAGCACCGTCGGCACTGAAAAGCTCCTGCATCACCTGTTTCTGGTCTTTCTTGCTGAGCAGCTGCAGAGCATCCCAGCCCAACTCACCGAAACATCCGCCCCAACCCAAAATGGGCTGTTGCTGATAGCGTGTAACCAAGACATCATACACTACTTCGGGGTCAAACGTTGTCACCTCAACCTGGCCGCCGTCATGCCAGCGGTCGGCATCGGTAGAACTTGTCCACTTCACATCAATGGCGCTGGCGGTAGTAGCAACGGCCGCAGCACACAGTAATGTAACAATCTTTTTAATCTTCATTCTAAATGGAGTTTATCTTGCTTTAACTATATTGTCAGTTTATTGGGCAGGGCAAGGCATTGCGCTGGGAGGTTCTTGTCCGGGAGCCGATGCCCATGCCGTGTTGCGGCGCTCGCCCATCACCAGGACTAGGGTACCGCCGTTCTTGATGTCGTCGTGGCTCAACCATGCCTGATTCATAGGCTTGCCGTTAAGCGTTGCACTCTGTATATATTTTGCCTGCTCTGAGCAGCCCTGTGCCACGATGCGCAGCACCTTGCCGCCGGCAAGCTTCATCTTAATCTCACCAAAGAAGGGACTGCCCAGCGTGTAAGCGGGCATGCCCGGAGTGACAGGATAGAATCCCATCATCGAGAAGACAACAAATGCCGACATGCCGCCGCCGTCTTCATCGCCGGGAACACCCATGAGGTCGTCGCGGAACCACTCGTGCACGAGGTCGCGTATCACCTTCTGGGTCATCCAGGGGCGGCCGGCATAAGTATATAAATAAGGTATGTGGAGCGACGGCTCGTTAGCCATCGAGAACTGGCCCACATTGCCAGTGTGGTCGGGCAATTGGCTATAGAACTCAAACTTGCTCTTGCCAAGCCACTCGCTGAAGGTGCGGTCAAGGTTGTCGCAAAACTTGTTGCGGCCGCCCATCAGGTTAATCAGGTCGGCGGGGTTGTGCTGCACGTCCCAGCGGTAAACCCAGCCGTTGTTCTCGTCATAGTAATCGCGTGCTCCCAGACCTCCGGCAAAGCGGTAGTCGATGTCAGGCAGGAAGTTTCCATCCTTATCCTTGGGATGGAAGAATCCGGTCTCAGGGTTGAACAGATTGCGATAATTGTAGCTGCACTTGAGGTAGCGATTAGCATCGTCGTTGCGTCCCAGCGCAGTGGCGATGCGCGATAGACACCACTGGTCGTAGGATGTACCCAGGGTCACGGGGATGGGCTGACGCTTCTCAAACCAGTTGACGCCGGGGTCGGTCTCTTTCTCGTCCTTGGCAAGAGCGGGCACATAGCCGTTCTTGTGGTAGAAAGAGTCAACACCGCAAGCCTTGCCACCCTGCCAGGGCATGAGGGTCTTCTCTTCGATGGCACGGCGGGTATAGTCATAGGCCTTCTCCAGGTCAAATCCATGGAGTCCCTTAGCCCAGGCGTCGGCAACAACAGCCACGCCATGGTTGCAGTTCATGCGGCGCGAATCGCCCGTGGGCGACGGGAATGTGGGGAACCAGTGGTTGCGGTCCTTATCGGCGGTGCGTATGAGCGAAGTGATCATGTCGACCTCACGGTCAGGAGCGATGAGCACTCGCAGCGGGTGTGTGGCACGATAGGTGTCCCACAACCAGTCGTCAGTGTAAAACTTGTGGCCCTCGTCGTTGTAGACCTTGTGGTCGCTGGGATTGAAGTAGCGGCCGCCCTCGCTCATGCACACGGGGCGCTCATAGCAGCGGTAAAGCGAGGTGTAGAACACCTTGAGGTCGCTCTCGCGTGCCGGGGCTGACACTTCTATCTTGCCCAGCTCGTCGTTCCACATCTTGCGGGCAGCCTGAGCCACCTTGTCGAGGTCGAAGTGAGTGATCTCAGCAGCCAGGTTGGCACGAGCCTGCTCCACGCTGATGAACGACACCGCATAGCGCAGGTTCACCTTGCTGTTGCCGGCAAACTGCATAGCCACGGGGCCACGGCCGGTCTTGCTGTCAGTGATCTTGCCATGCTGCAGTGTACCGCTCTTGACGGGAGCCTTGTCGACCTGTCCGCAAAAGTAGACAGTCACGCCGCCCCATGTCTTCTGGAAGCCGGTTATCTCGTTGCCGTTGACGGTCATGTCGCCGTCACCGCTGTTGACCACAATGTAACCGGGGCCGTTTTCACGATAAGTGAAACGGTAGATGGCTGAGCGCTCACTGGGGGCATACTCGGCCTTGACGCGCTGACCGTCGATGTCAACGCTGTAGTAGTAAGGCTTCACGGTCTCGTTGTCCCAGTCAGTGCCTATGACATGGTGCAACTGCTGAGACTGTGTTGCCGAGATGTTGAAACAACCATTCTCACGGTGGTTGATGATTACCACCGGCAAACCGTTGATGCGGGTGTCCACATAACTGCCGCGCTGCGGATACACGCGCATCATGCCATAGGGCACATGCACGGTGGGCAGCGTGGGCTGCAGCAAGTGGCTGATGTTGCCCATATAGGGGTTCACATAGTCAACCGGCGCTACCTTGGGAGCCGCGCTTGCACACAGTGCCGTCATCGACACCAATGCTGAGAAAAGGAATTGTTTCATCTTTTTTTGTGTTTTTTTATATAGTCCCCGGGAAAACCGGGCAAGCGGAGTTCCCGGGGCTATAGTTCATCAGTTATTAGTTGCGCTGAACGCAGTCCTCAGTCATCTGTACCCAGTTGCCGTTAGTGTCCTTATAGCGGTAAGCCAGGTGGAACACATACTGCTTGCGGGCATTGATCTCCCAGCGGTTATACTCGGGATCGTCAATCTGCTCTACCTCACAGCCGCTGTAAGAAGAAATCGAGATAGTCTTGTCAGCATTGAGTGTTGCCACAATGGCGAGCTTGCTGATCTCCTCCTTAGTCACAGTGCTGGGGTTGTAAGTAGTTGTACCGGCAAAGAAGCGCACCTGATTCTTGCTCACGGGAGCAACGATACGGGTGATAGAGATACCTGCAGCATCGCTGCCACGGGTCTCGATACCAGTTACCTGATAGTAAGTGGTATTCTTCATTGTCGCGAAGTCGTTCTTGAGAAGAACGCGGTACATCACATACTGCTTGTCAGGGTTAACCTCATAGTCGCTCACACCCTTGATGCGCAAGGGGATGAAGTAGATTGAGTCGGGGCTCAATCCGTCGGGATTAATCTTGATGGGGAGCAGTGAATAGTTATCAGGGCTGTTAGCCTTGAGTGTCACCTTGTAGTTGTCAATTGTGTAATGACTGGGGTCGAGCTCGTGAGCATACTTTGACTCATCAAGGTCATAGTTGATGTAGTTGTATTTACCCACAGCCTCGTTGTCATATTCAAGCTCAACGGTCACATCCTTGTCGATATGCTCAGTACCACCACAATACACGGTCACATAACCTGTGGAGGTCTCGCCCAGGGCATGCTCTGTTTCAAAGGTGAAGTCAGTGTTGCTGAGCACATATATCACCTTCTTGTAGAGCTCTCCACGGAACTGAGCGTCCTCATCACAGCTTGAGAGCGTCATGCCTGCGAGAACAGCCAGTGCAATATATAATTTGCTTTTCATATTCTTCTTATTATTGTATTTAAAATCAATTTTAATCAATCAAATTACCAGCCGGGGTTCTGGTCAAGCGCCTTAGACTTGCGCACCTCGTTGCGCTCAAGCGGGATGAATACCATCTTCTTGTCGCACACGCGGTTGCGGTAGTCACTGTGGTTGACGATTGTGCGAACATAGTAGTTAGATGCGTCAGCCTCTACGTTCATACCGGTAATGGGCTCGCTCTCAACCTCCTCGAGGATACCCCAACGACGCACGTCGTGGTAACGGCGACCCTCGCAGAAGAACTCTACGAAGCGCTCGTGGCGGATTGCAGCGTCAAACGACTCTTCACTCGTTGTCTCCTCAGCACTGAGGGCGGGCTGACCACTGCGGAAACGCACCTGGTTAGCAGCGAAGATTGCGTTCTCAAGGTTAGCGGCACGTGACAATGTGTAGCTTTCACCGCTGGGCAGTGTCACGGTGTGACTGCCGGTGAGGTGGTTAACAGCCTCAGCATAAGACAGCAGAATCTCACCATAACGGATGATAGCAAATGTCTTGTCGGTGCGGGCAGAACCGTCGCCGTTGTACCAGTTGTCCTCAGGATGGATATATTTCTTGAGCACATAACCGGTGATACAGCGGTTGCGGGGCTCGTGAACTGCCTTGTCGCTACCAGCGTTAGCACCGTTGTAGTAGTAAACAGTCTGCTGGCTGAAGTTGTTGTTGCTGCAAGATGTTCCGGGCCAGTAGCAGCCATTGAAACCAACGCAAGCATAGAAACGCCACTCACGGTTTACATACATGTTGTTAGTGCCACGCAGCAAGCGATAGCCTGAGAACACGCTCTGAGTGCGGTTAACGCCAGTCTCGCTGTACTCGCCGTCGGCCTTAGCCTGCTCGATTGTCTTACCGTTCTTCATGCGGAACTCGTCGATAGCCTTCTGGGGGATACACATACCGTTGTAGCCGCCCATGTAGATGGGGAACGACTGCTGTGTGAAGTCGCGCACTGAGCCTGACTTCTTGCCCCAGATAAGCTCCTTGTTCTGCACGGGATAGGTTGTACCGTTGAACATGTTGCAGTAAGACTTGAAGGGGTCGATGTCACCTGCGCCATAGGGGAAGTCGAGATCGCTCACGTTAGCAGGCAGCGGCTCGGTCTTCTCGGTCACGTCACCACTCTCGTTAACGCGGGGTGCAGTGTGCAGTTCATACTTCTTCATGTCCATGACGCGCTGGCAAGCTGCAGCTGCGAGAGCCCACTTGTTCTCGTCATATTCCTGTGACACGTAGGGAACACCGTCGCTCTTGCGAGTCCAGGTGCCGAAGTAGCGGCGAGCAGCAGCACCACCGTTATAAGCAGGGCTGGCAGCCTGAAGGCGGATGCGGGCAATCAAGCCATAAGCAGCACCGCGGGTGGGACGGCCAAAGTTAGCAACAGGCACGTCATTGGGAATATTCTTAGCAGCCTCCTCGAGCTCGTTGCAGATGTAGTCAACGGTCTCGTCATAGGTAGCACGGCCGCGCTCGTAGTATTCTGAGTCCTGGTTGTTGTCCATCACCTCGTCGCCCAGGAGCACAGCAGGACCATGCACTTGGAGGATGAGCCAGTAAGCATAACCGCGCATGAAGTGGGCATAACCCAGGAACTCGGCGCGCTGCAGCGGAGTGATGTCCTTGCACTCGCCTATGCGGCTAAGAATCACGTTACACTTGCGAATCACCTTGTAACAGGGGTTCCAGGTGTTCATGCCACGCAGGTTACTGGGGCTTACCAGACCCAGCGTGAGAGCCTTGCCGTGGAACAGGTCCTCGGTCATGAGCGTGAAGATTTCATCGGTACCGGTCTCACCGGGAATCACATCGTTACCGAAGATTGCGCTCTCGTCAGGAAGCTCGCCTGCAGCACCCCACAGGTAGCGTTCCAGATTGAGACGAGAAGTAAATATCGAGTCATACTTCAGAGTGTCGTCAAAGTAGCCGTCTACATCGAGGAATTTCTCACACGATGTGGCCATTACAACCACCGCCACTAAAGCGAGCCAAAAGAGTTTTCTGAAACTTTTCATAGCGTTCATTTTATATTTTAATGTTGCGGTTATTAGAAATTAATGTACATCTGCAATGCATAAGTAGCGGGGATGGGATATGCACCGCCGTTATACTCGCTCTGCTCGGGATCCCACAGCTTCATGGGGCTCCAAACAGCAAGATTTGACATCACGCACTGGAAGTCGATTGACTTGACACCAAGGCGCTTCAATGCTGACATTGCATCCAGATGGTAGTTGATGTTGATTTCCTGCAGGCGCAGGTAGCGAGAGTTAGCATGCCAGAATGTAGAATGCTGGGTATTGTTCTGGTTGCGTCCATAGCTCAGACGGGGGAACAATGCGTTGGGGTTCTCGGTAGCTGTAGTTCCTGAGTAAGAAGCAGGAGTCCAGCGGTTCTTCTGGTCGGCAACGATTGTGAGCACGTTACCGGTCTCACCGTTATAGAAGGGGATGTAACCCTCACCATTTGTTGTACCGTTAACATAGTAGTAGTCGGTGTTGCCGGTACCCTTGAACATCACACCCACGGTGAGGTTCTTCCAGCGGCCTTCAAAACCGAAACCATACATCAGGCGGGGATAGTTGGGATAAGACAGGGGCACCTTATCGTCCTCGTCAATCTTACCGTCACCGTTCACGTCCTTGTACTTGATATCACCCACGGTGTAAGCACCGAAGGTCTGAACAGGGCTCTGAGCTACATCCTGCTCATCGCGGAAGAGACCCAAAGAGATGTAGCCGCGGAATGCGTTGTTTACATATCCGCTGTAGTTCTGGTAGTCGTAGGGCTGCTCAGCCTGCTCCCAGTTCTCAACCTTGTTGGCACTGTAAGTGAAGTTGGCACGTGCAGTCACTGACCAGTCTTTACCGAAGTCCTTAGTGTAAGAGATGTTACCGTCGCTACCATAGCTCTTCATCTTACCCACGTTACCGAAGGGCATCTGAGTGAGACCTACATAAGAAGGAATCTGGCTGCGGCGCTGGTAGATACCGTCGCGCATATCCTGGAAGAAGTCGAGTACAAACTCGAGTTTCTGGTTGAGAAGCTTACCCTCGATACCGATGTCGGCCTTCTTGGCACGCTCCCAGCGCAGGTTGTTTGCACCCACGCGTTCCTCGGTGATCCAGCCACTGGTGCTACCCCAGCCACCACCGCTGGTGCTCATCTGCATCAGGGTCAGATAGGGGAAGCGCTCGTTAGTGAGGCGGTCGTTACCTACGGTACCGTATGAACCACGCACCTTCAAGAAGTTGAGCCAAGGAGCTTTTTGCTTGATGAAGTCATAACCTGTGATGACCCAACCCAGACCCACTGAGGGGAAGAAACCGAAACGGTGACCTGCCTCAAAGTTCTCTGAACCGGTGTAACCGAAGTTGGCGTCGATGAAGTAAGTATCCTTGAAGCCATAAGTCAGGCGGCCTGACACACCCTCATAACGGATGGGAATTGCATACATACTGCGCAGTGTAGCATCCTTAGAGTCGATGTTGCCGTCCATGGTCTGCTCACTACTCATGTAGTAATAGCCAAGCACACCCACACGGTGGTCGCCGAAGACGCGATCCCATGTTGCGGTACCCTCAACGTGCCATTTATAATACTGTGCGTCCTCGTGGCGATAAGTTGCGGGCTGAGCCTCAACACGCTTAACGAGACCAAGCTCACCGGTGTACTTGCGGGTTGCAGCATAGTACATCTCGGGGAGAATTGAGCGTATCTCCTTCAGGTTTGAAGAGTTGTCATAGGCACCCTGGATGCGCAGCTTGAGGCCCTCGGTAATCATCGAGAGGTCCTGCTTGATCTCGAGAGTAGCCTTGCCGCGATAGTGACGGATGCTGCTCATACCGGTGTTATTGAGCATCACATAGGGAGAATAAGCGTTGTTCACACCATAAGCGGGGAGCTCACCAGTTGAATAGCGAGTGGGGATGGTGATGGGAGTGAGGTTGCGCTGTGTAGCCCACAGTGCATCGGTGTTGTTGTTACCGGGCTCTTTCTTGGTTGACACGAAACCGTCAGCGCCAAAGTAGAGCTGAGTAGTCTTGGTCAGGTTGATATCCAAGTTAGCACGATAGTTCAATGTGTTGTAACCCACTGCAGTAGAGTACTTAGAAGACTTATCCTGGCGATAAGCGGCACTCTCCATGCTTGTACCCAGTGAGAGATAGTAGCGAGCAAGGCTACCACCACCGCGGGCGTTGACGAAGTAAGTCTGTGCAAATGAGTTCTTGTGGAGAACCTCGTTCTGCCAGTTCACATCAGGATAGAGGTCGGGATCAAGGTGATACTTGATGATGTCCATCTCGATGGGGCTGTACAGCTCAGTGTTGCCACGCACGGCGCGAGCCTCGTTGGCAAGCTTAGCATACTCATAAGAGTTGAGATACTTGGGCATGTTAGTGAGGTGTGACACTGTGAAGTTGGCACGACCGGTAATCTGGAGGCGGTCAGCGGTACCGCGCTTGGTAGTAACCAGCACAACACCGTTAGCACCACGCACACCATAAACGGCTGTGGCACTCGCATCCTTCAGGACTGAGAACGACTCGATATCGGTGGGGTCGATCTGGCTGAGGTCACCCTCAAGACCGTCGATAAGCACCAGGGCGCTGCTGTTAGCACCGAAGGTACCGATACCGCGAATCCAGAACTCAGAGATGTTCTTACCAGGCTCACCGCTTCGCTGGATTGAGATCACACCGGGGACACGTCCACCGAGCATGTTCTGGATATTAGTAGCGGGAGCCTGAAGGTCCTTAGTGTCTACTGAGGTGATCGCACCCACGGTGCTCACCTTGCGCTGGCGAGCGAGACCCACAACCACGGTTTCCTCAAGCATTGTGCTTGATACCTCCATGGTCACGTTGAGGTTGCTCTCACTCTTTGTAATTGCAATTTCCTGCTTGTTGTAACCCACACATGAGAAAACAAGCACGTCATTTTTATTCACTTTGATGGTGAACTTACCATCCATGTCGGTTGTTGTGCCACCGCCGGGTCGGTCCTTAGCATACACGACAACGCTGGGGAACGGTTCGTTAGTCTCGTCATAGACGACACCCGAAACCGTCAGTTGCTGCGCAAGCGCTGTGAGCTGGCAGCAAACCAACAATAATATCGCTAATATTTTTTTCATATTCATTAGAAAAGTAGTAGTTTAAGTTATGCTGTTTTCTCTCGAGTTACTCAATAGCAAGACGACGTATGCACTGGTTCTCGTAGTCGGCAACATAGATGATGCCGTTCTTGTTGATACACACACCGAAGGGGCGGTTGAACAGTGCAATCTCGGGACTACCGTCCTGATAGCCGCTCTTGCCGGGCTGACCGATCACGGTACTAACCTTGCCGGAAGGTGTCACCTTGCGGATGCAGTGGTTGTTAGTGTCGGCGATATACATGTCGTCGTTCTCATCGAGGATGAGCTGACGAGGCTCGCTGAACATTGCCGAAGCTCCGTTACCGTCGATGTAACCGGCCTTACCGCTGATACCTGCAATGAGAGTGTGGGCACCAGTCTTGATGTTGTAGCTGTAGACGCAGTGGTTGTTAGTGTAAGCCAGGTAAAGAACCTCGGGGTTCTTGGTTGAGAAAGCAGTGTATGAGTCACTACCGCTCATCAAGCCTGCAGCAACCTGAACAGTCAGACCAGTCTCGGGATCAAACTTGTAGAGGATACCCTGCTTGTCGCGCACATACATGTAGCCGTCAACGGTACACATTGCAAATGAGTGCTTGAACTGGATGTCAAAGTTTCCCATACCGGTAGTGGGTTTCATCTGGTGCTTGATGGGGCTCCACATGTCCTCGCTCGACATTGTCCAGTAGTCGTTGTGGTTGTCGGTGGGGATGAACACTGTCTTGCCGTCGTCGAGCATACAGGGTTGGTTAAGGGGAGCACCGGTGTCGGGGATGAGCAGACGGCTCACGTCCTCGTCCTCGTTAACCAGGATAACCTTGTTATTGTTGTAATAACTGTTGCGGTTACGCAACGACGCAAAGATGTTGTTGTCATTGTCCACTGCCAGATAAGTCACAGGGGGGAATGAAGTCTGGGCAAGGCTACCCATCACCACATCGTCAGGAGCACCCACGATACCACACACTGTGGTAACCACGGTCTGAATGCGATACTTGAAGGGCTTGTCGGCTACTACCGACTTGTCGCCCACCTTGACAGTCACCTTACAGTTTACGAGACCTGTCTCGTCGCCTTCACCCGGCTTGCGGGGACAGATGGCATAGATCTTGTCGCCGATTGCCTGGATTACAGCCGCGGGCTTGTCGTTAAAATACACCTGGATCTTCTCCGGATCACTACCGAAGTTGTCACCGTTAAGGATCACCTTGGTTGCTACACCACCTGAGTCGGGGTAGAAACCACTAAGAGTTACAGGCTTTGAGGGATCAAAGTCTGGCAAGTCTTTTTTGTCATCGCTACATGACGATGCAATGCATAGCCCAGCCAGCACCGCCAGCATTGAGCCAAATTTAAGAAACTTGTTCATATAATTAGATTTTAATGTTTTTTTCCTTAATTATTTTTTAAATAAGCGCCACAGGCGGGGACGGTCGTTGAGCGACTTGTACTTGAGCACGTTGCCCTCAACGGTGGGAGTCTGGTCGGTCCAGCAGTCATAACTGCGGCTCAGGTCGAGCTGACTTGCGTCGATGCCCAGAGTGGTGAGGTCGAGCTCCACATTCTTATCGCCCACGCTGTAGTTGAAGTGAGCGATAATCCAGCTGTCCTCTGCCTCGTGGTAGAACATGTCTACCGAGTTGTTTGCGCCATAGAGCTTGTGGCCATAAGCGGGACGGAACGACACGCCCATGTCGATGATCTCGTTCACGCGCTCATAGCCTGTGTACTTCACGCAATGTTCCTGAGAGATGGGGGTGCCTATGTAGCTGCCCTCGGTGCTCAGGTTGTCGCCCAGGATGCAGTAGCCGGTAACGGCTGCAGTGGTGATGCGCGACATGTTCTCGCCGGCACTGCGGTCGCCCATCACGAGGTGGTCAGGGTCATTGAAGCAGTAAACCCTGTTGAGCCACCAGCCAAATGAGAGGCTGTTCATCATGTAGCTTGTGTGCCACATCTCACCCCACGCGTCGCAGCTGATGCGGCGTGCCTCGGCATACTGTGCCGGGAACAGGGGTGCGATACTCAAGTCGAGGAAGATGTCGTCGCCACAAGCCTCGCGCAGGTAGTTCATACCATAGTTATAGGCTTGAACACCTGTAGTGATGCTCGGTTCATAGAAACCGTCGGCTTCCTGGATGCCTGAGCACATGAAGTCGAGCTTAAGGTAATCAAAACCGCATTCCTTGTATTTTGTAACCTGATAGTCAATGAGGCTCTTCATGGCAGGACATGTGGGGTCGAAGCGACCGTGGTCAATCTTGCCGTTAACCTTGACACGTGTCTGGGCATAGGTGTAACCGCTGTTACCCTCTACCGCGCGGCTGTCGCTTCCGTTCCAGTCGGTCCAGGGAGTCCAGTAGGCACCGGCCTTCATTCCGTTGGCGTGGCACTTGGCAGCAAACGACTTGCGCTGTTCCCAGTTCATGTTGTCCCATGAGTCAAGGTCCACATAAATTACGCCGTTCTTGGCCCAACCCTTGTCCATGAGTTTCTCTTTGATGAAGTCGACTACGCTCATCGCGCCTTCATAGTTGCAATGCTTCTCCATACCGCCCCAGCTGTTCCAGCCGTAAACTGTGGGACCATTGTAAGGACGCTTGGGAGCAATCTGAGCGTTCACGTCGCCATAGGTTTCCATACCCACGCGCCAGTCGTCAAACATACCCACCATCATCAGGGCCGACTTAACGCGCTCGCCGCGCACTGTGCCGTGAGGAGTGAGCACGCCGTCGTGATAGTCACGGGTTGCGTGGTGAGTGACGCCGCTGAATACCTCGAGGCGTGACAGGTGACCCTGTGTGAGGGGGCTACCAGTGAGGCGCACTGCGCTCTTCCATGTGTCGTGCTCAACGCTACCCAGCACCATACCCTGCTGAGTCTCGCCATTGAAAATTGCAGTAACCTCAAACGAGATGCTGTCGCGAGCGGCACGACCGGCCGACATCGTTGTGGGGGTGTTGGGGTTCTTGCTCAAGGGATAGCTGCCGTAAGTGATGAAACCGTCGTTGTCAAAGGGGATGGTGAGGAAACGGTTGTTGGCATCCTTGGGCAGGAACAGGTTCTGCGCCTCACTGAAGACGGGGCAAATGTAGTTACTTGCCACCTCCGAGCCATCGCCCACCAGAGTGACGTCGGTGAGCAGATAATCCTGGTCGGGGGTGAGATAGAACGCCTGCTCTACCGTGGGCTGGGCGCCATTGCCCTTGTACACGATTGTAAACTTGTGGCGAGCCTTGGTGGGAGTGGCTACATTCTCGGTCTTGAACTCAACGTCGGTGTAGGTGGTTGTGTTCATCTCAACCTGGCCAACTTTGAACTTGGCATAAACGTCGTGAAGGACAGACTGACCATCCTTAGTGAACGACACCATGTGGGTGGCATCGTCATAAGCCACATTCCAGTGGCCCACGGTCACGTCCTTGCTTGCGGCATGCGTAGCCGACGACACAGTAGCAGCTGCCATCAGCGCCAGCACACATTTGGTGATTTTAAGTGATTTTTTCATATCGTTTTTTTGGTTTTACTTCGTAATTAGTCTTTGACAAGTGCAAAATTACTAAAACACTACCAAAAAAAACTCAATGAATATCCCAAAAAATGCAACAATAGTGCCAAACCCCGTGCTACAAAACTGCTAAATGCTTATTGTACAGCCTACATTTACCCCATCACACAAGTAATATTACCAAAGGCATCCCGCATTTGATACTGCCGGATGCCTTTGATATGCCCCACCCTTTCACGCCTTAGCGCCCTGTTTATTTCCTTCAAGAAACAACCAAGAAGCCAAACGCCACAACAGCCAAACGCTACAATAGGGACAGTCCCCATTGTAGCGTTTTGCCTCATTTCAGCCATCTGATGATTGTGGATCTAGCTATTCCCAACACACGTTCTATCTGAGACTTTGAAACGCCAGTCCTTAGAATCTCATTCAAGATTCGCGCTCTATCTTTAACAGGAACCTGATGGTAATTCAATCCCGGGAGATGTTCCTCAATGACATTCCTTGCCTCGTTGTCTGTCATTTTTCTGATGACGACACCACTGTCATATCTCACCTGGTCACAATTGCGCACCGCCAGTTCACATACCTCTTCCCAACTCATCTTGCTGAAAGGAAGCTGATGGCAGCAAATGGCATTCCGCCAATTAGGCGAGTTATATTCCTGCCAACTGCTCCACTTGAAATCTTTCACCGACGCAACCATATGGGCCTCAAGCGGATTCTGATGGATGTAACGCAACAGGCGTATGAAATATCCGGCATCGCCCACAGGTTCACTGCGAAAACGACCCTGGAACAACGGACCTAACCGCTCATAGCGCTTGTTGAAGTAGCTCACATAGGCTACCAATATGCGCTTCATCACTTCTCCAACTCTCTCTGTGCCCTCGGCAAGCAAGAGATGGACATGGTTATCCATCAGGCAATAAGCATGAATGTTACAAAACGGCGGCATGGGATTTTTGTCCTTGTCGACTGGAGCTGCAACCGCCCGGAGTGTTTTCAAAAATTTACCCCGATCCTGGTCGTCAACAAAGATGTCACAACGGTTAATTCCTCTGATCATGACATGGTAAACCCCTGTGGGACTGATTTCTCTACTTTTACGTGGCATATGTTCAATTTTGATTTTAAACCCCAAAACGCTACAGTGGGGACAGTCCCTGTTGTAGCATTTTTTGCAAAGATAAGGTCTTTCATGGATTTATGCAAACATTTGAGGTAAAAATGCTACAACGGGGACTGTCCTAGGCTGTCAAGTTTGTTTGGAAATGATGTCCCAAAAATCACAT
>JAKSLZ010000039.1 GCA_024400935.1 Muribaculaceae bacterium
ACGTTACATCAGGGCACAAAAAGAGGGTGCATCAGAATTTTGATACACCCTCTTTGGGTTAGGTCAACTGTGTTTTTACTCGCCCTCGGCAGGTGTAGAGTTCATGATGATATCTACAATTATGTTGACATCGAGAACGTCTACCAAGCCGTCGCCGTTGAGATCGGTCTTGGGGTTCTGTTCGTGGCCCATGATCACAGCGACTATCGAGTTAATGTCGGCCACGTCAACAATGCCGTCACCGTTAACGTCGCCCTTAACGGGTGCACCCTTGAAGAACTTGCCCCAGTTGGGGTGGGCCTTGTAAGAGGCTTCGCTGCCCTCGGGGATGATGAGCTCGGCGTTTTCATAAACCTCGGGTTCGAAGACGCCGCCTTCGGGAGCAACCACTGCGTCAACCTGGATGCGTGTGATGGCCTTGTCGCCGGTAAATGCATCGCTGGCGATTGCGGTGACAGTAGCGGGCAGGACGATGCTTGCCAGCTGCTCGCAGCCTGCAAATGCTGCGCTGTCAACGGTCGCGAGGTTAGCGCCGCCGTCGAAGGTCTCTACCACGGTGTTCTTGAACGCGTTGTTCTCGATAGCCTCGGCATTTACGGTGATGGTCTTGATGTTGCTGTTGCCGTCGAATGCGTGTGCACCGATGGTCTTATACTGGTCGATGAGGGTGGTGCTGGTGAGTCTTGCGTCGGTGTCCTTGTAGCCGCCGTTCACGCGCATGTCGCCGGGATAAGCAACGAGCTTGTCCATTGCCAGGTTGGTGAGCAGACCCAGGTCGGCACCGTTAGAAGAGTTGGCATACTGTGCGCCTTCGCCCTGGTTCTGGATGAAGATGCGGCGAATCTTGTTGCCTGCAAATGCCTCGGGATCGATGTCGGTGAGGGTGTTGTAGCGCAGTCGCAGGATGATGGCCTGTGTGCCCTTGAATGCAAATGCCTTGATGGTGGTGATGCCAGCGCAGCCAATGTTGGTGATGTTAACGTTAGAGCCGCCCACGCAGGTTGCGTCCTCAAATGCATATTCGCCAATGGCTGTAATGGTGTAGGTGTTGCCGTCGGCGTCGGTCACAGTGTCCTTGAACCAAGTCTCTGACACGTTCTTGTAAGGAGTGCCGTCGGGGTTCTTGATGATCTCAACCTCGTCGCCGCTGGTGGGCATGTACCACAGGTTGCCGCTCTTGAATGGCTCAACGTCCACGCCGATGCGCTTAACTGTGACAAACTTGCCCCAGTTCTCGTGACCGGTATAAGACTCAGCACTCTCAGGATATACCCACAGAGTTGCGTTCTGGTAAACTTCGTCGTCAAAGACACCGCCCTGGGGAGCCACTGCGGGCTGAGCGTTAACGGTTGCGATGCTCTTAGCGCCAACAAATGCGTCGGCAGCGGTTGCAGTCACTGTTTCGTCCAGTGTGAGGCTTCTGATGCCGCTGGGAGCTGCCAGCAGCTGAGTGCCCTCGGCATTGTAGATGCAGCCGCCCTTAGCAGTGTAAACTGCGTTGCCGTTCTCAACAGCTACGCTTGCGAGTGCGGTGGTGTTGTTGATCACACCTGCGCCCAGTGATGTCACTGCAGCGGGGATGGTGAGTGCGGTGAGGTTGCAGCCGTCGAATGCGTGTGCGCCGATGGTTGCGATGCTTGCGGGCAGAGTGAATGTGCCGCTCACTGTAGCATTCTTCAGTGCGTTGTCGCCCATGGCGTTAACGGTGAACTTGTGACCGTCGGTGTACTGAACAACCTGGCTGAACCAAGCGTTTGCCACGCCAGCATAGGGAGTACCGTCGGGAGCAGCGATGAGAGTAACGAAGTTCTCGTCAACGGCCTGATACCAGAAGTTGTTAACCTGGAAAGGATCGGTGGGAACCTGATACTCGGCAAAGAACTTGCCCCAGTTGGGGTCGGCCTTATAAGCTGCCTCGCTTCCCTCGGGGATGATGAGCTGTGCGTTCTCATATACCGCTGCGCTGAATACTGCGCCTGTGGGAGGAGTAACGGCGTCGCACTTCACTACCATGATGTCGTTGTTGCCCTTGAAGGCGTCGGCACCGATGGTTGTGAGCGTTGCGGGCAGGTTAACCTCGGTGAGCTGTCCGTCGAGAGCTGCCTTGGCGCCTACTGTGGTGCAGCCGTCGGCCACTGTGAGAGCAGTCTTGCCATAGGGGACAGCCACGAGTGTTGCGTCGTCGATGGTGTAGACGCATCCGTCAACAGCCTTGAATGCGGTGTTGTTGGCATTGACGCCGATGGTAGATACCTTCTTGGCACCAGCGATGAAACCGGGACCCAGTGTGGTCACACCGGCGGGAACGGTGAAGCTGGTGAGAGCTGCTGCTCCGTAGAAAGCCTCTTCGCCTATCTCCTCGAGTCCTGCAGGCAGGGTCACGGTCTTGAGCGATGGGTTGTTCCAGAATGCGTAGGGAGCAATTTTCTTGATTGATGCCAAGACCGTGTAGCTTGTCACGAGCGATGTGGTCTGGACCGAAGCCCCGCTATAGTGCTTGCCCGGATAGTTGTAGAGAACTGTCTGGTCTTTGCTGATTACCAGGCCGCCGTGGTTAGTTGAGCTGCCCAAGGTTGACAGGTCAACGAGGTTGTCGGCGTTGACAAAGTTGAAGCGGTTCATCACGTTGCCGCGCAGGGCTTTTTCGTCAAGGTCCATGTGTGCAGCCCTGAAACCCATGAAGTTCATGGTTCCTGTCAGCGAAGTGCCCTCAAAGGCACCGGCCCTGATGTATACTAACTGTGCTTCATACCAGATAGAGTTGCCGCTGGTCGAAAGCGTCTGACCCTTGAAGGCGTTTTCACCGATACCGATGACGGTGTATTCTTTGTTGCCGTCTGAAGCGGTTACGTCGTTAAACGGCAGAGACCTGCCTGTGTAGTTACCCGGAGCAATCTCAACGGTTGCATCCTCCTCGCTCACCACAGTATAGTTGATACCGTTAGTGGCGGTAAACGTCTGTGCAGCCGCGGTGAGCCCCAGTGAGGCAACGAGTGCTGCGCATGCGATGAATGTAAATTTCTTCATAATATAAATATTATTTGTTGATTATTAAATAAGCATGATGTTGATTATAGCGTTGAGGTCGTCAACGTCTACCTTGCCGTCGCCGTTCATGTCCTCAGCTTTGAGGTCGTGCACGGTACTGTCGAGCAGGTCGTTGATGAGCAGGTTCAAGTCTTCAACGTCTACCTTGCCGTCGCCGTTAACGTCGCCCTTGATGCCGGGAGTGGGTACGTCCACGCCCACGATGTTCTGGAACTGCTCCCACACGGGTGCTGTGCGGTAAGCTTCCACGCTGCCCTTGGGCACATAGAGGGTTGCAGTCTCATAGGTTGCAAACTCGTTGCCTGTCAATGTGGGAGGCACGGCAGCAAGAATCTGGATGTGGTTGAGTGCTGTGCAGCCACCGAATGCCTGGGGCTCGATAGTCTCTACCGTGGTGGGCAGTTCCACCTTCTGGAGCTGTGCGCAAGAGAGGCAGGTGTTAGTCTCAACGGTTGTGAGGCCTTCGGGAGCATAAATCTCAGTGACACCAGTCAAACGGAATGCCTGGTCGCCCATAGCCTTGGTGCCGGGACGCAGGTGCACTATCGTGTTCTCGCGTGCAGGAGGCATCGCGGTGAGGCGGTAAGGCTGGCCATTCTCGGTGTAGTACAGACAGCTGTCGAGCACTGCAAAGTGCTCAGCATCGTCAACGATGTCAAATTTCTTGAGGTTGGTGCACATTACCCAGGGGTTGCGGCCCACGGTCTCGAGATGAGCGGGGACCACAGCCGAGGTGATGCCGCTGCAACGATAGAATGTGCTGCCCACGAGGGTCTTGAGCGCTGCGGGCATGAATGACTGGGTGAGCTTGGTGCAGCCATAGAATGCAGCACTGCCTATCTCCTCAACCTTTTCGCCCTTGATGCTTGCCAGGCTGGTACAGTTGTTGAATGCCTGAGCTCCCAACACTTTCACGTTCTTCAGGTCAATGCTTGTGAGCGGTGCCTGCTGGAATGCAGAGCTGTCAACGAGTTCGAGTGACTCGGGCAGGTTGATAGCTGAGATAGCGGTGCCTGAGAATGCGAAGCTGCGAATCTCCTTCAGTGTCTTGGGCAGGGTTATGTTTCTGAGGCCCTCGCACAGCATGAAGGTGCCCTTGGGCAGTATTTCCAGACCTTCGGGAAGGTTCACTGTAGTGAGGTTGGGGCAGCCGTTGAACAGGTACTGGCCCAGCACAATGTTGGGGCTGGGGATAGTGACGCTTGTGAGCCACATGTTGGCGCAAGCGCTGTTACCTATCTTCTTGAGACCGCTGTGGAAAGTGATGCTCTTGATGGTGGGGTTAGTGTTGAACACCCAGTCGCCGATCTCAGTGATCTGTGTGGGAATGGTGATGTTCTCCACATATGTGGTTCTGAACCAGCTTGAGCTCACGACCACTGCACCGGGCACTGCGCTGAGGCGGTTGCCGGCAGCATTGACCAGCATGGGGTAGTTGACGTTTTGCTGTGTGGTGTTAAGAATCTTGAAATACTTGTTGCCGGCAGCCACGTTGATGGTCGAGAACTGGTTGCCAATGAATGCTTCGTCAGTGATAAACTGCATGCTGGCGGGAATGGTTACACCTGTGCCCTTGCACTCGGCGAAACCACCGTTGTCAATAAAGATGTACCCCTCGGGCAGAACGAGCGTGCCCGATATAGAACCGCCCTGAAAAGCACCTGCACCAACGCCCAGCACGGTGTAGGTGTTGCCGTTGTAGCTCACGGTGGCGGTGAGTTTTGAACTTGTCACATTGCTGTAGGCATTGCCGGTCTCGGGGAACACGACCATACATTGCTTGTTGGCCTCATTTGTCACCTTGTAACTGATGCCGTTCACGGTAAAAGCCTGTGATGTGAATGCACACAGCGCCGCGGCTATACCTATTATAATAGATTTGATTTTCATATTGTGTGGTATTTATTGATTTTAGTTGTATGTTTATCCCAGGATGATGTTGATGAGCAGGTTCATGTCGTCAACCTCGACCTTGCCGTCGCCGTTGATGTCCATTGTGTTCAGGTCGATGTCGTCACCGTTGAGCACAGCGTTGAGGAGCAGGTTGAGGTCGTCGATCTCTACCTTGCCGTCACCGTTAACATCGCCCTTGATGCCCTCGTCTTCAACATCCACGCCCACGATGTTCTGGAACTGTTTCCAGCCGTCGGCAGCCTTGTAGGCATTGACGCTCTGCTTGGGGACATAGAGTGTAGCGCCGGCATATGCCTCGTCGCTGAAGTCGGCTCCTGTGGGAGGAACAGTCTCGAGCACCTTCACTGTGGTGAGTGTCTTGATGCTTGAGAATGCGCTTGGCTCAATCGACTTGAGGCCCTTGCCTGCGATGAAGGCAGTGAGTTCAACCTCGCGCATTGCCTGTCCGCTGATCACCTCGGTGCCAGGTTGCAGCACCATTACCTTGTTAAGGCGTGCGCTGGGCACTGAAATCAGGCGGTAAGCCTTGTCGTCCTTCACCTCATAGAGACAGCTGTCCATTTCGGCAAAGTTGCTGTTGCCGGTTGCTACCTTGACGCGGTCGAGACTGGTGCAGCCCACAAATGGGTTACGCTCGATATACTCAACTGTAGAGGGGATAGTGGCATCCTTGAGGCCGGTGCAGCGGAAGTAACTGCCGCCTACCATGCGTTTCAGGCCCTCGGGAATCTGTGCGCTGGTGAGTTTGTTGCAGCGTGTAAACACGGTGCTTCCCAGTTCCACAAGACTGTTGCCGCCGGTGATGGTGGTAAGGTTCTCGCAGTTGCTGAATGCCTGGTTGCGGATGTATTTCACGTTCTTGAGGTCAATCTTGCTGATGAGTGTCCACTGCAGTGCGCAGGTGTCGATCTCCTCGAGCGTGCTGGGCAGCGTGATGCTGCTGACTGAAGTGCTCGACAAGCTCATCTTGCCCAGACGAGTCATGCCCTCGGGAAGGTTGATGGTGGCCAGGTTGTCGCAGCAGTAGAACATGCTTGCGGGCAGTTCCTTCATGCCGGCGGGCAGGGTGGCGCGTGTTATCGCCTTGTTGTCGGCAAGGAGAGAACTCTCATACACAGCATCGGGGTTGAGGAATGTGATGCTGGTGAGCGCGGTCTTGTAGAACGCTGCCAGGCCAAACTTGGTGATGCCCTTGTGCAGCGTGATGCTTGTGAGGTTCTTGTTGCCGAAGAACGCATAGGGGCCAATCTCGGTAATCTGCTGGGGGATGACGAGAGACTTCACATAGTTGGTGGTAGTGCCTGAGTAATTTTTTACGCGGGCACCCACGCATGCCATGAGCACGTTCTTGTCCTTATTGGTGAGTACCACCACGCTGCCGTCTGGGTTGTCGCTGATCGACAGGTGTGCAAATGTGGGGTTGGTTGTTATCACGGTGAGACCGTGCAACTTGTTGTTGACAAATGCGTCGACTGCGATGGCCTGTACCGAGGCGGCAATCTTGAGCGAGAAGCCCTCGGTGTTGTCAAAGGCGCGGCTGTCGATGTAGAGGATGCCCTCGGGCAGCTGCAGGGTGTTTTCCCATGTGGAGCTTGCAAATGCCTCGGCACCGATGCCCACCACTTTATAGGTTGCACCGTTGTAAGTGACTGTTGATTTGAGTTTGTCGGTGGTGAGGCCTGTATAGGGCAGGTCGCCGGTGCGGGGGGCTATCTCCACCAGTTTGTTTGCTTCGTCAATGACGTTATAGGTGATGCCACTTACTGTAAATGCTTGTGCTGCAATGTAGCAACACATCACCAGGAGCATGCATAGTATTTTCTTGATATTCATAGTGATTAAGTGTTTTATCCCAGAATGATGTTAATTACGAGGTTCATGTCGTCAATCTCGACCTTGCCGTCGCCGTTGACGTCCATTGAGTTCAGGTCGATGCCCTCTCCGCTCAGGATGGCGTTGATGAGCAGGTTGAGGTCGTCAACCTCGACCTTGCCGTCGCCGTTAACGTCGCCCTTGACGCCCTCATCAGGAACGTCCACGCCCACGATGTTGCTGAACAAGCCCCACACTGCGTCGGCCTTATAGGCGTCAACGCTGCTCTTGGGGACATATAGGGTAGTAGTCTCGTAGGTGCTGAAGACGCCGTCGCCGGCAGTCTTGGGAGGATTCTTAGCCAGCACGGTGAGGTGGGTGAGTGCGGTGCAACCATTGAATGCCTGGCTCATGAGTGTGTCGGTGCTTGCGGGCAGTTCGGCCTTGACGAGTGCTGTGGCCCCGGCAAAGGCGTTGTCTTCAATTGCGGTGAGTCCCTTGGGCAGGTAAACCTCGGTCATGGTGCCGTAGCGGCAAGCCTGGTCGCCAATGGCCTTGACGCCCTCGCGCACGCGCAATACCTTATTATCACGTGCTTCGGGAGCAGCCACGAGGCGGTAGAGATCGCCGTTAAGTGTCTCGTAGAGGCAGCTGTCGGCCTCGGCATAGTGTGTGCTGCCTGCTTCCACCTGGATGCGGGGCAGGGCGCTGGCACCCACAAAGGGGTTGCGGCCTATGTATTCTACCGATGCGGGAATGACTGCGCTGGTGAGACCTGTGCAGCGGAAGTAGGTGCTGGCCACGAGGCGCTTGACATTAGCGGGCAACTGTGTGCTCTTGAGCGCTGTACAGCGAATGAACACTGCGTTGTCTAGCTCCTCGAGCTGCTCACCGCCGGTGATGGTGGAGAGGTTAGCACACATGCTGAAGCACTGGCTGCCCAGTCGCTTCACGTTCTTGAGGTCAATGCGAGCGATGGGGGTGTTCTGCAGTGCCGATGAGTCAAGCACTTCCATTGTGCTGGGCAGGTTAAGGGTTGTGATAGATGTTGAGCCCAGTGAGAATGCGCGGGCGTGTTCCATACCCTCGGGCAGGGTGATGCTGGTGAGACCCTCACAGCCGAAGAACATGTAGCGTCCCAGAGCCTTTGTGTTAGGAGCTAAAGTGACGCGTGTGAGGCTGTTGCAACCCATGCACACTGCGTCGCCCAGCTCAGCGTCGGGGTTGGGGAAGTTCATGCTGCTCACCTTGGTCTCTGAGAAAGCGTAGTGGCCCAGACGGGTGATGCCCTTGTGCAGGATGATGCTGGTCACGTTGGGGTTCTTGTAGAATGCAAAGTCGCCCACCTCGGTGATGCTCTCGGGGATGGTCACTTGCTTTACAAATGAGGTTCCGTCAATTGCGGCACCGGGAACAGCAAAGAGCATGTTCTTCTCTTTGTTGGTCATCATGAAATATGTAGCGTTGCCCTGCTTGGTGCTGATGTAGGCAAAGTTGGGGTTGCCCAGGTTCACTGAGATAATCGACAGCTTGTTGCCGGCGAATGCTGTGGGTGAAATCTGGGTGGCCGATGCGGGAATCTTCACCATCACGCCGTCGGTCTCGCTGAAGGCGTAGTTGTCGATGTAGATATATCCCTCGGGGATGATCATGTTGCCCGAGATCGTTGCCTGTACAAACGCTCCGGCGCCGATGCCTATCACCTTGTACTTTTGGTTCTGATAGGTTACCTCGGTAACGAGGTCGTTCGAACCTAAATTGGTGTAGGGCGCTCCGCTGGCGCTGGGTGCCACAAACACCTCGTGGTTGCTTGTTACTACCTGATAAGTGAGGCGTCCTGACGTGAATGTCTGCGCCGTTGCCGCTAACGTAGCGATGAGTGCTAATGCGGCGATGATGAGTCGAAGTTGTTTCATATGTTTTTGGATTTTAGTTAGTTCAGGATTGTGTTTATGAGAATGTTCATGTCGTCTACCTCAACCTTGCCGTCGCCGTTCATGTCCTCGGCGTTTAGGTCGCGGTTGTAGTTGCCTGTACCTATTTGGTTAGGCGGGTCCACGATGTTGTAGTTGATTTTTCCCACAGCAAATGCGTGGACCGATAACACACACAACAATAAAACAATCGCACTTTTAGTTCTTTTTTTCATACTTTTGGTCTTAGGGCCGGTAGCAATCACTGCCAGCATTACAAAGGTCCCTGTTTTTTTTATAATTATTAACGGCGGGTACCTAATTACATTGATATTATAAGGCAAAGTTATAAAAAATTCACGAAAATGAAAATTATTTATAATAGTTATCAACTTTATGGACCACTTTTGCGTCAAAATGGAAGAATAATTATTCAGTGAATGTGTCTGCTTTGGGTTTTGGGGTCCGGTTTCTGATAGGGTGGAGCGGAAGTCAGCGCAAGGAAGCAAAAAAGAGGCAAAATATTGACTTGGTCAAAATGTTTCACGCACCGAATTTTATTAAAAAATGCATGTTTTTTTTCGACAAAACAGGGTAATCTCTAATGCCATTGGAAGTTAGAAAAATCAAGTGGAAATTTTTACGTTTTTTTGCACTTTTGTAACTTCGCTGTAATTCAATTAGTTGACTAAAATGTTTCACGATAAAAATAAAAAGTTTTCTAAAAAATTTTTTAAAACCTTATTAATCAGCAAAGTAGAAAAATTGCAAAATAAAAAAGTTATCCAAAACTAAAATTGTTTGAAAAAAATTTTGTTTATTTCAAACGTTGTTGTAGTTTTGTAGTCGCAAATCAAATCACACGCTTTTTGAAGGTGATTTTTCTGCGAACCCCCATCCGATATTTAAACATTTAAAACAAAAATATACTAGAGCTATATGATTACTACAGTTGTTAAGCGCGACGGACGTGTCGTGGGCTATAACGAGGAGAAAATTAAGGCAGCGATACGCAAGGCTATGTTGAGAACCGAGTTGGGCGAAGACGAGGGTCTCATTCAGCGCATAGCCGATCGCATCGGAAACCGCGGCTCTGACCGCATGGAGGTCGAGGCTATCCAGGATATGGTAGAGCTTGAGCTCATGAAGAGTACACGCAAGGAAGTGGCCCAGGTCTACATCCGTTACCGTCAGGACCGTAGCCGCGCCCGCAAGAGCAAGGTATATGCCATCCTGCAGCAGATCATCGACGCGATGAACAACGACATCACTCGCGAGAACGCCAACATGAACGCCGACACTCCCGCCGGCATGATGATGAAGTTCTCTAGCGAGACCACCAAGGCTTACACTGACGACAAGCTGCTCACCCCCGAAGCTCTGGGTGCCATTCGCCACAACTACCTGCACATCCATGACAAGGACTATTATCCCACTAAGAGCCTCACATGCGTGCAGCATCCCCTCGACAACATTCTGCAGGGCGGCTTCATGGCCGGACACGGCGAGTCTCGTCCCGCTAAGCGCATCGAGACTGCCAGCGTCATCGCTTGTATCTCGATGGAGACCGCGCAGAACGAGATGCACGGTGGTCAGGCAATTCCTGCCTTTGACTTCTATCTGGCTCCCTTCGTGCGCAAGACATATATAGAAGAGGTGAAGTATGTAGAGAAGATGACCGGCGAGGACTACAGCGACCTGTATGAAGCTGCCATCGACGACTATACCGTCACCGAGCTTGATGGCCTCACTGGCAAGGAGCGCGCTAAGCAGCATGCCATCAACCGCACTGCAGGCCGCGTGCACCAGGCCATGGAGGCGTTCATCCACAACATGAACACTATCCACTCTCGCGGTGGCAACCAGGTGGTATTCAGCTCTATCAACTATGGTACCGACACCAGTGCCGAGGGTCGTTGCGTGATGCGTGAGCTTCTGCTCTCTACTTACAAGGGCGTGGGCGATGGCGCAACAGCTATCTTCCCCATCCAGATATGGAAGAAGAAACGCGGCGTGAACTTCCTGCCCGAGGACCGCAACTACGACCTCTATCAGCTCGCCTGCAAGGTGACTGCACGTCGTTTCTTCCCCAACTTTGTCAACCTCGACGCTACATTCAACTTCCATGAGAAATGGCAGGCCGATGATCCCAAACGCTACCTCTATGAGATCGCAACCATGGGATGCCGCACACGTGTCTTTGAGAACCGATTTGGCGACAAGACATCGGTGGGCCGTGGCAACCTCTCGTTCTCTACAGTCAACATCGTTAAGCTCGCCATCGAGTGCATGGGCATTGAGACTAAGGAAGACCGCATCGAGGCATTCTTCAAGAAACTCGACAACGTGCTCGAGCTCACAGCTCGCCAGCTCAACGACCGCTTCGACTTCCAGAAGACTGCTTACGCTAAGCAGATGCCCATCGTGATGTCACAGCTGTGGAACGGCGCAAGCAACCTCAAGCCCAACGATACCATCGAGAGCGTCATCAACCAGGGTACCCTGGGTATCGGTTTCATCGGTCTGGCCGAGTGCCTCATCGCCCTCACAGGCAAGCACCACGGCGAGAGCGAGGAAGCTCAGAAACTGGGTCTCAGAATCGTGGGCCACATGCGTGACCGTGCCAACGAGTTCAGCGAGAGATACCAGCACAACTACAGTATCCTGGCTACTCCTGCCGAGGGCCTGAGCGGACGCTTCACTAAGAACGACCGCAAGGAGTTTGGTGTAATCCCCGGTGTTACCGACAAGGACTACTACACTAACTCTAACCACGTGCCCGTTTACTACCACTGCTCGCCCAAGCACAAGGCGATGATCGAGGCTCCCTATCACGACCTCACCCGTGGCGGACACATCTTCTATGTTGAGATCGACGGCGACGCTACCCACAACCCCGAGGCTATCAGCAATGTGGTTGACCTCATGGACAGGTATAACATGGGCTATTGCTCAGTGAACCACAACCGCAACCGCTGCATCCACTGCGGCTATGAGGATGCACAGGAAGGCCTCAAGACTTGCCCCCGTTGCGGCAGCAAGGACATCGATCGCCTGCAGCGCATCACCGGTTACCTCGTGGGTACAACCGACCGCTGGAACAGTGGCAAGCTCGCCGAGCTCAAAGACCGTGTAGTACACAAGTAATCAAAGATATTCAATATTAAACATCTTCAGGTCTAGAATTTCTGGTACATCTAGATTTTCTAGACCTTTTTTATGTAACAAAACTAATTGAAATGAGAGTACTGAGTGTTGTAGAAGGAACTAGTGTAGACGGGCCTAACCTGCGCACGTCAATATATCTGGCAGGATGCACACACGCTTGCCCGGGATGCCACAACCAGCAGTCATGGGACCCTGCGGGAGGCAAGGAGATGAGCGAGGACGAACTGATGGAAATCATTGCCTTCAACGAGTCGCCGGTGACCTTCAGCGGTGGCGATCCGCTGTTCCAGCCCGAGGCCGTGGCAAGTTTGGCGGCGCGCATCAAGCGCGAGCTGGGCTACAACATATGGTGCTACTCGGGTTACACTTGGGAACAGATAGAGAAGCAGCCACGTCTCATGGCTGTGATGCAGCACATCGATGTGCTTGTTGACGGCCCCTTCGTCATGGCAGAGCGCGACCTCGACATCATCTTCCGCGGCAGCCGCAACCAGCGCATCATCGACGTCCCCGCCACCCTACAGCAGGGCACGGTAGTGCAGCTGACCTTCAACAAAGGGCTGTAACAGCCTCTCCTGCCTAGCCCTAGAAAATATAAAAACTAGAATATCTAGAGAGTCTAGAATATCTAGTCTTTCTAGAATATCTAGAACATCTAGTCTTTCTAGTATCTCTAGTCTTTCTAGAAGATATAGAGAGCCTAGTCTTTCAATGATTTACAGTCCTGTTTCTTGCTTTAAGATTGATGTAAACTTGTGGGCACCTTGTGTCGACAGGTGGTCACAGTCATAGAAGTCGTGGCCCTGGAAGCGAGCGTCGCTTGTGTAGTCTTTATAATGGATGCCGCCATATTGCATCTGGCATTTGTTGACGATGCTTTCCAGCACTTCCAGTCGTTTCTTGTCGATTCTTTCCACATATCCCTTCCACATGGGCATCGACACCATTATCATGGTCACGTGGTGCTCATGACACAGCGCAGCCATCTTCTCCAGATAGCTTGTGTTGAATGCCACCATTGTGCTGTCTACGCCGGCATGGCGCTTTGAGGTGCTTGTGGCATCCCACAGCAGGTCGTGCTCGTCGAGGGCCTTGTCCACGGTGAATCCGTTGCCAAATCCCAGGCTGTCGCAGTCTATCGTGGCGTCGCCGCACACAACGTTGGCTACCACGGCCTTGAACTTGCGGTTAAACGAGGGCAGGTTAGCTATCTCATAGTTGTAGATGGGGTTGTCCTGCTGCATGTCGCACCCCATGTAGATGTTGTAGTAGGCGCAGCGGTACCACTCGGGACCCTCGGCCAGGGGTGGCTCAAACATGTTGGTTTCATCCACCGGCACGATGACTGTTTGCAGGTTAGTGCAGCTGTCTATGTAGTGTTGCAGCAGCCAGTAGTCATACTCAGGGTGCTGCGTCACGTTGGCCAGCGAGAATGTGCTGTCGCCCAGTTCACCGGGGATGATGCCATAATAGGTGTGCGATCCACCCAGCACCAGAGTCTTCACCTGCCCGGCATTGCTGTCCATCCACTCTGCCTTGTACCTGTAAGAGGTGGGGTAGTGGCGCACAACGGCTTCGCCCGCGGCCAGCAGCACAGCTATGATGCAGGAAAATATCGTGATATATGTGAGGTAGCGCTTCATTGTGTCGTTAGCCTAGAATTGGAAATAGATAAAGTCTTGCTTGGGCGACTGGCACAGTACGATGGCGACTACCAGCGCCACATAGAGCGTCCAGCGTGCCCACTGGTAGCGCATCAGCCCGTGGCCGCTCAGCTCCAGCACGTGGTTGTTGTTGCGTTTCACCCATTCCACTGCGATGAGCAGTATGCACCAGGGTATCACCTTGAGGCCCAGCACTCCGCCGGTGGGGTTGAACACCTCTAGCGTGAACATGCGTCTGTAGTAGCCCCAGGCCTCGCCCAGGCTCTGTGCCCTGAACATGATGCGGGCAAGCGACACCAGGGCAAATGTGGTGACCATCATCAGCAGCTCTTTGAGCGACGGCAGGATGCGTTGCCACCCCACGTTGTGCTCATACTTGGTCTTGAGCCCTGTGAGCACATAGAAGCTGCACATCAGGCCATGGAAGCAACCGTAGACCACAAAGCTCCAGTCGGCCCCGTGCCACAGGCCGCTCAACACAAACACAAAGATGGTGTTGAAGCAGCACCTCAGTTTAGAACAGCGACTGCCGCCCAGGGGGAAGTAGACATAGTCGCGGAACCAGCCCAGCAGCGTGATGTGCCAGCGGCGCCAGAACTCGGGGATGCTGCGCGAGAAATACGGGTAATTGAAGTTGGCGCGCAGGTTAAATCCAAACAGCCTTGCACAGCCCACAGCGATGTCGCAGTAGCCCGAGAAGTCGCAGTAGACCTGGAACGAGAACAGCACGGTCACCACCATGAGGTTAAACGGTGACGTCATGTCCACGTGTTCCCAAGCGCTGTTGATGATGGGGGCGCAGTTGTCGGCAATGACCACCTTCTTGAACATACCCCACAGCATCTGCCGGCTGCCGTCGACGGCGCGGGCATAGTCAAACTTGCGCTGTTGCCTGAATTGCGGCAACATGTCGCTGGCGCGCTCTATGGGACCTGCCACCAGCTGCGGGAAGAAGCTGATGAAGGCAAAGAACTCCACCACATTGCGTGCTGCCGGTACTTTCTTTTTATAAACGTCCACGCAGTAGCCTATGGCCTGGAAGGTGTAGAACGAGATGCCCACAGGTAGTATGATGTTAGCCGTGGGCCAGTCTACCTGTGTGCCCATGCTGCGCAGCAGCACGTCGAGGTTCTCGACAAAGAAGTTATAGTATTTGAATACGCCCAGTATGGCCAGGTTCACCACCACATTAGCTGCGGTGATGCCCTTCTGCAGGCTACGTCGCCCCTCATACTTCTCGATGAGGCGTCCACCGGTATAGCAGCATGCGCTGGTAAAGCCCATCAGCAGCAGGAAACGCCAGTCCCACCAGCCATAGAACACATAGCTGGCAGCCACGATGAGCGCGTTCTGCCACTTGGTTTGCTTGAACACAAACCAATACAGCACAAACACTATAGGCAGGAACAATATGAACTGTATAGATACAAACGACATACTGCAGGCGTTGCTTTAACGCTACAAAATTATCACTTTTTCCCTAATAGTGCAAATTTTTAATCACAACACATTGCCCAAAACGCAAAAATGCTACAGTAGGGACTGTCCCTGTTGTAGCGTTTTTGTGTTAGTTGAAGTGTTTTACCCTGTTATCCCTTGATGGGCTCTACCTCCTGGTCGTCATACCAGGTTGAGTACATGAGGTAGTTGCGGGCAATCTTCACGTTGATTTCGCTTGCCTGTGCGGGGTCGACCATCTTCTTGAACTTGGCGGGACTGCCTGCCCACAGTTCGTGGGGACCTATCTGTGTGCCGCCCAACACCACGCTACCGGCAGCCACGATGGCGCCTTCGCCCACTACGGCGTGGTCCATCACTACGCTGCCCATGCCTATGAGCGCCTTGTCGCAAATCTTAGCGCCGTGGATAACCACGTTGTGGCCCACTGACACATCGTTGCCAATCTCGGTAACCGACTTCTCATACAGGGTGTGAACCACCGAGTTGTCCTGGATGTTCACACGGTCGCCTATGGTGATGGTGTTGACGTCGCCGCGCAGCACAGCACCAAACCAGATGCTGCAGCCTTCGCCCATTGTCACGTCGCCCACAACGGTAGCGTTGTCGGCCAGGAAACAGTTGTCTCCAATCTTGGGGATGAATCCCCTTACTTTCTTGATTAATGCCATTGTATTATATCGTCTTTATAAATATTTTAGTTTTTTATCTTCCCGGCATATCCGGGAGGACCGGAAAATCCGGAGTAGCCGGCATATCCGGGTTATCCAGGGGGGATGGCTTTACAGTGCCTGGGTCTTGCCGGCAAGCCACTGTGCCTCCTCGGCGCTGAGCATGGGAGTGAGGCGCTCGCGCACCATTGCGTGGTAGTCGTTGATCTGGGCTACCTCCTCGGCGCTGAGCATCGAGCGGTCGATGAGCTGCAGGTCATAGGGGAACAGGGTGAGCGGCTCAAACTTGTAGAACGTGCCCCACTGCTCGCTGCTCTCGGCCTCAACCACCAGCAGCAGGTTCTCGGTGCGTATGCCATACTCGCCGGTCTTGTACAGTCCGGGCTCGTTGCTCACAACCATGCCGGGTTCGAGTTGGGTGGGGTTCTGCTGCATCCTGATGCCGTGAGGTCCCTCGTGGCAGCTCAGGAAGTGGCCCACGCCGTGTCCGGTGCCGTGCATGAAGTTCATGCCCTCGTTCCACAGCGGCTGGCGGGCCAGCAGGTCAAGGTTCACACCGCATATTCCTGCGGGGAACTTGGCGCGCTGCAGTGCCAGATGACCCTTGAGCACCAGTGTGAAGTCGTGCTTCTCCTGTGCGGTGGGGTTGCCCAACGTGATGGTGCGGGTGATGTCGGTGGTGCCGTCGAGATACTGGCCGCCCGAGTCGATGAGCAGCAGTCCCTCGGGACGCAGTGTCGACGCACTCTCGTCGTCGGCCTGATAGTGCACGATGGCTCCGTGCTCCTTGTAGCCGCATATCATGGCAAAGCTGTCGCCGCGGTAGTTCTCACCGCGTGCACGCTCCTGCTGGCCGCGTGTCCACACGTCCACCTCGTTGATGTTGCCGCCTGCCACGTTCTCCTCAAGCCACTTGAACAGGCGCACCAGCGCCACGCCGTCGCGTTCCATGGCACGGCGGGTGCCTTCGATCTGAGCCTCGTTCTTGATGCCCTTGATTGCCACGATGGGCGATGCTGAGTACACCTTTTGGCAGGGCAGGGCGTTAGCCAGCGTGTCGCTCACGCGGTTGGGGTCCAGCATCACCACCTCGTGCTCGCTCTTGCGCTCCAGATAGCGCGTCACGTCATCATAGTCGCGCACAAAGATGTCATATTGCTTGAAGTGGCGTGCCACCTCGTCGGTAACCTTGTTCTTGTCGATGAAGATGCTGCGTTCCTTTTCGCTCACATAGGCAAATGCTATTGCCACAGGCGTGAAGTCCACGTCACCGCCGCGCAGGTTGTAGAGCCATGCTATCTCGTCGAGCGAGGTGATGAATATCGAGTCGGCCTCGGCAGCCTCTACTGCTTCGAGCACGCGTTCTACCTTGCTGTCCACAGTCTCGCCTGCCAGTTGCTCGTCGTGTACAAAGGCGGGAGCAGAGGGGCGTGCAGGGCGGTCGGCCCAAATCTTGTCGATGGCATAGAACTCGGTAGCTAGCATGAAGCCGTTCTCGCCGCAAAATTGCTCCAGACGGCTGGCCTCGACCACTGAGAACAGACGTCCGTCTATCGCAATCAGCGACTCGTCCTCAAGGTTGGCCTGCAGCCACTCGTGTACCGACGGCTCACCGGGTATGCCCTCGCGCACCATTTCAAAGCCGCTGCCCTCGAGCTGCATCCCGGCCTGCAGGAAATAACGCGAGTCGGTCCACAATGCAGCCTGGTCCAGGGTCACTACCGCTGTGCCGTTGCTGCCCGTGAAGCCTGTGAGCCAGTCACGAAACTTCCAGTGGTCGCTGATATATTCACTCTGGTGAGGGTCGGTGCCGGGGATGATCACGGCATCCACGTTGACGCGTCGCATGGCGTCGCGCAGTGCTTCAAGATGTTGCCTAGTTTCTGTCATTATTGTTGTCGTTTATGTTACTTTTTCTCTTTTTGTCTTGAGCTGACGCTCAAGAAACGGTGGTTGTTTATTAGTTTTTTTATCGGCGCAGGGCATCGGGGATGCGCACCGGGCTGTAGGGGTTGAATCCCGGCGGCACGGGCGTTTTTACATTCATGTTCATGCCTTGCTTGGGATCATAAGATTTCATCGGGTCGATGGGCTCGTTATATTTCCTGTTCTTGTCGACGAGCGACTCGATTAAGCTGCCCACCAGCCCGCCAAAGTCGATCGACAGCGGCTGTCCGTTGACATTGATTGACGGGGCAATCACTGGCACAGTCTTCCATCGTCCGCTATAGGGGTCATAGTAGCGCTGGGCGCCCAGCTCCAGGCCCACCAGGCTGGAGAGCTTCATGTCTACCGAGGCTCCGTAGTTGCTGCTCGCCATGAAAGGCATCGCCGCCATTGTGTGGTAGCGCTGGTTGAGATAATACTGTCCCCAGGCCTTGAGCGAGAAGCGGTCGCTAAGTTTGAAGCTGGCGTTAGCGTTGAAGCCATAGTCATTCCAGGCATTGCGGTCAAAGTGATACTTGTTGCCCGTCATGCCCACACCCACCATCAGGCGGTCGCCCAGGGGCTTGTACCACGCCAGCGATGCGTGTCCCACATTGCCCAGGGCGGGCATGGCCTGGAAACTGCCGGCTCCCACGAGCAGGCTGCCGTCGCCCAGCATCATCATGCCGCTGCGCGAGTAGTTGAGGCTGTAGGGATTCATCCTGAAGTTGTATTGCGGGCGTTCCTGCACCTGCATCTCGCTGCCGTTGATCGATGCAGAGTAGGCGGCAATGCTGTCGGCCGAGTAATTAGTGTTGCTGCCCAGGTCTATCCCAAAGGGGGTGGTGCCCGGTGTGAGCGACGGGGAGAGGGGCGACAACGACGGTGGTACCACAGGGGTCGACAGCTCGGGGGTGAGCGGTTGCACCTGCAGGCCGGTGCCGGGTGTTGTGGTCAGCGATTTGTTGTTGCCATCGGGGGTGACTTTTACTGGAGCAGTTTCTTGGCTCCATGAGGAAAGCCCCACGGCGCACGTTGCAGCCAGTATGTAATAACGTAACTTCATATCGATAATGCAAATTTACAACAAACATGTCAACTGACCATCACAATCTCTCACAAATTTCTTTAAAAATCATTGCATCCCACCGGCTGACCTTCTCGTGACCACAGTTGGTGAGCGCTTATCATGCAGCAAGGGCAACCCGTATTGGAAAATGGGTTGCCCTTGCGTTATCGTGTTTGGAAGAAATCCTTATCAGGGATTATTTCTTCTTCTTGGGGATCTTAATTGTTTCACCTCTTCTCAGGTTATCGGTCTTCTTGTTGTTAGCCTTCTTGAGCTCCTCAACAGTGACACCGTTGCGAGCAGCGATGTGGCTGAGAGTCTCACCTTCCTTAACAGTGTGGCCTGCAGATGCAGAAGAAGTTTTCTTGTCAGCAGCCTTCTTCTTGTCGTCGGCCTTGTTTGTAGTACTCTTCTTGTCGTCCTTCTTGCTAGAAGTGCTCTTCTTGTCGTCCTTCTTGCTAGAAGTGCTCTTCTTGTCGTCCTTCTTGTCGTCGGCCTTGGCAGAAGTGCTCTTCTTCTTCGGGATCTTGATCTCATCACCGTGGTGGATCAGGGGGTTGTCGCCCTTCATGCCGTTAGCCTTCTTGAGTTCCTCAACAGAAACGCCATTCTTGCGAGCGATGTCATACAGGTTGTCGCCGTCCTTAACGGTATGTGTCTTGGGCTTAGCTTCCTCGGCAGTCTTCTTCTTAGCAGCCTTTTCGGCTTCCTTCTTTTCAGCTGCTTTCTTCTCGGCTTCTTTCTTTTCAGCCTCTTTTTTAGCGGCTTCTTTCTTTTCAGCAGCTTTCTTAGCAGCCTTTTCGGCTTCTTTCTTTTCAGCTTCTTTCTTAGCTTTCTTTTCTGCTTCCTTCTTAGCTTTAGCTTTCTTTTCAGCTTTCTTGCGAGCGGCCTCTTCCTTAGCGAGCTGCTGTCTGTAAGCCTCTTCCTGAGCTAACTGAGCCTCGCGCTGTTTTCTCTCTGCTTCAGCCTTAGCCTTGGCTTCAGCTTCTGCCTTTGCTCTAGCTTCAGCCTCAGCCTTAGCTTTAGCTTCAGCTTCCTTCTTAGCCTTTTCGGCAGCAATTCTCTTAGCTTCAGCCTCAGCCTTAGCTTTAGCTTCAGCCTCCTCGATGGCCTTCTTAGCCTCGGCGGGAACACACTTCACAGCAATCTTGAACTTAGATGCCACGGGGGCGTTGTTCTTGTAGGCAGGAGTCCAGCCAGTCATGCTCTGAACTTCTTCCAGTGCTATCTGGTCAAATTCTTTGCTCTTTGACTTGCCTGTTACCTTAGCGCTGGTGATTTGACCTTCGCTGTTGACGATTACCTCAACCTCGGTCTTGAGTTCCTTGTTGAACAACTTGTTATCGTTGAGCACCTGCTCGGGGCAATTGTTTGTCTTGCGGATGCGTGAATTGTATTGGTCACTCTTGTGAGTAGCTTTGCTGTCAACCTTCTTGTCGTCCCAAACCTTGCCTGATACGGGGGTGTTGATGGGTTTTGAGGGATCATATGTAACAGGTTCAGTTGTTACATTGGTGTTTTCGTTGCCCTCTTTGGGAGTCTCAATTGTTGTGCCACCGTTACCACTGTTACCACTGTTGTTGCCACCATCGTCTACAGGTGGTTCTTCAACATAGCCCACAACCATAACCTCGCGCAAGTATTCGATTTCCTCGTCGGTGATGCCGCTGGCCTTCCAGTACTTCTCAAAGCATGTGGTGAGTTCGTCGCCTGCGTCACCCTGCTTGAGCATGAAGGGGATCATCTTGTGGAAGCCCACATGGCTGCGGGGACGGTTGAAGCCGGCAAAGCATGACAGCTCGTAGTCACGGCACAGGTCGGGACCATTCATACCCAGCAGACCGCCAATGAGGAAGCTGAGTGTACCGCAACGGTCGCAGCCCACGTGGCAGTGCCAGTTAACCACCTTGTTCTGCTTGAGCTGGCCGATGAGCCAACGCAGGTCGTCAACATATGCCTGACGGTACTTGCCGCCAGCCATGGCGCCGGTGTAGCTGTCGTTTACAATATTTTTGAACTCCACTTCCTTGCCCAGGGGAGAAGAAGTGTTCTTGTTCTCGCCGCGCAGGTCGAGCTCAGCGGCCACGTGGAGGTTGTCCTTAAAATCATGTTTACCTTCTTCGGTCACGTTGTCAAAGTAACCGCTGCGGTACATAACGCCATATCTCAGGTAGAAGCCCTCGCCCAGCGATGAGCTCCAGCCACCCATGTCGCGCACGTTGCGCACGCCGTCAACACGTATCATACGCACCTGACCGGTGGTCTTGTAATTGCCGCTGGTGAGGAGCTTGGTTTCACCACTTGCAGTGATTTCCTGAATCTTATAATAGTAATCCAGACCGGGCAAGTTGTTGCTGATTGTATAAGTGTTGGTTTTTCCCTTGGGGAAGAATGTGCTGGCGTCTCTGTAGTCCTCATAGTTGCTCACTGTGATGACAATCTTGCTGCCTGCACTGGTGGGAGTCCATGACACTTCCTTGCCTGCGGGATGTGACATGTTGAATTTCCACTTGCTCTTGTCGGCATATTTCTTGACCACTGACATGGTGTAATCATCATTAGTGTCATAGGTGCGGTCGTCGAGGAATGCCTGGACTGCTTCGTTCTCAATGTTGATCAGGTCTTGTGCCCATAATTGGCAGCTGACCAGAAGTGATAGTATAAAAATTAACTGTTTCATCATAACTTATAAAAGTGGTTTTTGGTTGCACAAGGCGTGCAAAGTTACAATAATTTTTTGTATTGTATTCTTTTTTAGGTGATTTTGTTTTTTCTTTTACAGTTTTATAACTAAATTTGCACTACTTTTCATAAAAATTTTAACAAATGAATCGTTTTTTATCTTGTGTAAATGTGCTCACGCTGGCAGCAATGGGTCTGCTGGTGGCCTCTTGTAATAGTACAGGAAATAAACCTGAAAAAGGTGAAGATTTCGACAAAGTGATTGTTGTGAATGAGGTGATGGCCTCTAACAACACTGGCTTGCAGAGCGAGGATGGTTCGTTCCACGACTGGCTGGAAATCAAAAACATATCAGATAAAACCCTGTCGCTCGAGGACTATGTCCTGGCGTCAGAGCAAGTCAAGAAAGATGACTCGAAGGACGACGACAAGAAGGACAAGAAGGACAAGGCAGCTGTGCCCGACTCTCTCAAGGAAACCGAAATCATTGAGTGGGAGATGCCCGACGTTGACATCAAGCCCGGCGAGTGTGTCGTGGTCTTTGCCTCTAAAGATGAGAGCGACGACAATGATACCGAGCTTCACGCCAACTTCAAGTTGCCCGGCAAGGACGGCCATGTGATGTTGTTGAGAAGGGGTAAGATCCTGTCAGAGGTATCTTATGACAAGCTCAGCGCCGACCAGGTGTACCGTCGCCGTGATGACGGAACCTATGAAATGAGCTTTTTCCCCACTCCCGGCGCCGACAACGACGAGAAGGGATATGAGGAATACTGCAACAAGACAGGCGCAGCGCGCAAGTCGCCCATCCTCATTTGGGAGGTGATGTCGAGAGCCGACAAGGATTCGTTCAACTGGGTTGAGCTCAAGAATGTCTCTACATCCCCCGTTGATCTCAAGGATTATGCCCTCACTACCGATATGGATAAGAAAGACAAGCCCGGCAAGTCTTGCAGCCTGCCGGCAGTCACTGTCAATCCTGGCGAAGTCTACACCGTGTCGCTTGCCGGCAAGAAGGCAATTGCCGAAAGACCCGAACAGGTGCCCATCAAGCTGGGCAATGCCGAGACTCTGATTTTGATGAAGGGCGGCAAGTTTGTTGACGGTGTGTGTGCCAAGGGTACTTATCGCGGCACATCGATGGGCCGTGTGGATGGCCGCAACGGCTTCTTCTACTTCGCTGCTCCCACTAAGGGCGTGGCGGCCAATGGTAGCCCTCGCCGCATGGTAGCTCCGTTCCCCACGTTGGACAAAGAGGCAGGTGTGTATGCCAAGGACTCTACGCTCACCCTGCACCTCAATACTTATGGCCGCAAGGTGCACTACACGCTCGACGGCTCAGAGCCCGGCCCCGGCTCTAAGGAATATGTCGACTCCATCACCCTCACTAAGAGCGCCGTGGTGCGCCTCTATGCCGAGGGTCGTGACTCTAGCGAGCTGCGCAGTGCCGTGCACACCTCGTCTTACATCCTCAATGCCGACCACACGCTGGGCGTCATCAGCATCTCGGTCAACCCCTCTGACCTCTACAGCGAGAGCTCAGGCATCTATGCCAAGGGCCCCGGCTTCAATGCCGAGTGGCCTCACAAGGGTGCCAACTACTGGAAGCCCTGGACCAAGCGTGCCCATGTGGAGTTCTACGACAACAAGAAGGGATTCAAGAAGGCCTTCAGCACTGACTGCGGCCTCAAGATATTTGGCGGCTTCTCTAGAGCCGAGGAGAAGAAATCGTTCTGTGTCAAGTTTGACAACATGTATGGCGAGAGCGAGATCAAGTATGACTACTATGGCCGTGGCGATGAGGTAGAGCTCAAGAGATTTGTGCTCCGTTCGGGTTCGCAGGACTATAACCGCTGCATGATACGCGACGAGTTCTTCACCAGCCTCATGAGGGCCAACAGCCCCACGCTGCTCATCCAGGACTATCGCCCCGTGGCTATATATATTAATGGTGAGTACTTCGGCCTGTACTACATCCGCGAGAAGATCGACAAGAATTTTGTGGCACGCAACCTCAAGTCGTCTAACGACAGCATCACCATCCTCATGTCTAAGTGCTACAACGAGGAAGGCTCAAGCGTGAGGTTCCGCGAACTGCTCTCTTATGTGGCAAGCCACGACTGCAGCCAGAAGGAGCCCTATGAGTATGTGAAGAGCCAGGTGGACCTCGTAGGTCTCATCGACGAGGCGTTCGGAGAGCTCTACTCGGCTAATACCGACCTGGGCAATGTGCGCTATGTGTGCACCGCCGACAAGGGTTGCGACAACCGCTGGTTCTTTGTTTACTATGACCTCGATGCGTCATGGGTGAGCTACCAGCCGCTATCTAAGTATCTGCACCCGGCACAAAACAACGTGGCGATGCAAACCAGCATCACCCACGGACTGCTGCACAACAAGGAGTTCCGTCAGCTCCTGCTCGAGCGTGCGTCGCTGCACCTGCACAAGACATTCAACCCCAAGAATGCCAACGCCGTGTTTGACAACCTCGTCAACACCATCAGGCCCGAGATGAAACTCAACTGCAAGCGCTGGCCCAACTTGTCATACGAGAAGTGGGAGAAGAACATTGCCGACTTCCGCCTTAAGATCCAGGACAAGCACAAGCTCATCCTCAACGACCTGCGTCAGGAACTCAACGTCACCCCCGAAGAAAACAAAAAATACTTCGGCGACCTGGGCTACTAATTCCCCCCGTATTTTAAATAATAATCTGGCAGATATATGAAAGAACAATATCTTGACCCCGGTACACT
>JAKSLZ010000004.1 GCA_024400935.1 Muribaculaceae bacterium
TGGCAATTATGATGGGTGTAGCAATGGCTTCATGCCACGAGGATGGTAACAAGGACCAGCAGACTGTTGACCAGACCGCTATCGAGCAGACAGTGGACAACAACGGCGGTGCCACAATCATCAACGACGCACAGGGCGGCGACAGCGCCGAGGTCAAAGCTGAGGAGAACAAGGCCGCTGAGGTTAAGGCCGAAGGCACCGACCAGGCTCCCGCGGCCGACGAGGCAGCAACTCCCGCTTCCGAGAACACTGAGAACTCAGCTAAGTAATAAATATAACTCTTGTAATTCTTTAGGGCAATCTCTCAACCACGAGGGGTTGCCCTTTGTTCTGTTTAAAGGACGCATTAATATTGCATCCCGGAGGAAGGTATCATAATGGTATACTTCAATGGGGATTATCTCGCGCAGAACTCACGGATCTCGCCGATTTTTATCTGAAAAAATAAATAATCACATGATTTATCCATGAGATCCGCGCGGGGATTATGCAAAAAGGAGTATTACTGTTTAGTTACGTCGTAATGCAAGCACAAATTACATTCTAAAATGTTTGTTATTTTTCCCCAATTCACTATCTTTGCACAAAGATGGAGAAAGCCAGTCCAAAGAATAGAATAAGATACTATGACGTTGCCAGGGGGATACTTATTATAGGTGTCATCTGCTACCATTGCTCTAACAATGTCATTGCCAGGAATGCCGTCACCAGGATGTTTCATGACGTCGTGTCGCTGAGCCTTGTACCTTATTTCATGGCCGCCTTCTTTTTCATCTCGGGGTTATGCTCTAATTTCAACAAGCCGTTCAAGTCATTCCTGTGGGGAAACTTCAAAGCCATGATCATCCCCACTTACATTATCACTATAGGCATGCAGTGGTTCCCGTTTGACCACATCCCAAAGAACTACGGGCTAGACTATACCAGCCTGCTTTTATATTGCAACAAAGCGTGGTTTATCGCCAGCCTGTTTACATGCCGTATGGCCATGTGGCTTATCAAGCGTTACCCGCTGCGATGGTATTTTGAGACGGCAATCATCCTGGTCATGCTGCTGGCCGGCACCTATCTTGTGCAAAACAAAATCGTGGGCAATGACACCAACAACTATTTCTACTATTGCCACAGCATGCTGTTCATGCCGTTCATCTACATCGGTCACCACAGCAAGACACTGATAAACAACCTGAAGACTCGGAGGTGGGCCACCGTTACGGTCTTGTATCTGGCTCTATTTTTCCTGGTCTACTTCGTCTTGCACAAGCTCCCCATCGTCACCCACTACCTTGCCATAAATTTCTACACGGTGATATGGCACGTCGTGCTCGGCTTTCTGGGATCGGTGTGCGTCATCGGAGCATGCAAGCTGTTTATTCCCGGGTCGAGGTTACTCGAGTATGCCGGGCGACAGTCTTTAATCCTCTATCTTGCCCACGGACAGGTTTTGCAATACGTGTCACACAGCTTGAGCTTCACTAACACCAGGACTTCCTGCTTCAGCCTGATAGCCCTGTGCTTAACCACAACCGTGATGTGCATGCTCATAGCCTGGGTATTGAACTTGCCATACATCAGGGTCCTCATAGGCAAATCACCCTATAAGAAACGCACACACTCAGCGGCTACATGTGTCTGAGAGGGGGCAGCAGCCCACTGAAGGGCGCGTTTTGGGCGCAATTAGATTTTTGTTTTGTACACACCTGTATTTCAGATTTTTACAGATCACTAGATGATATCACTTTTTTGCGCAAAAGCTTTGATTTGTCACTTTATCGCACTAACTTTGCAACCATAAATCATTCACCCAAAACCATCTCTATTATGGAACGAGGAAAACAGACTTGCAGGGCGCTCAAGGACCTGCGCCAGCGCATTGCCGATGCTAACGGCATCGCCTACACCCCCACCGAGTGCCACCACAAGGGCGACTGCGCGGGCACTTGCCCCGCGTGCGAGGCCGAGGTGCAGTACATCGAGCAACAACTCTCGCTGCGACAAATGCTCGGCAAGGCCGTCGTCGTAGCAGGCCTGAGCCTGGGAGTGATGGCAATGGGCACTGCCGCCGAGGCCGCCACCCGGCACAAAACCAAGCATCGTCGCCATCTGAAAGAAAAAGTAATAAAAGTAGAAAAAACATATACTCCAAGCACATTGAAAGGTGATGTAATTCCGCAACAGCCCGACGAGGAAACTTTACTTGGTATGGTAAACCAAAACCAAACCATGCCCATATTCCCTGGAGGAGATCTCGCATTGATGAAATACCTGAGCGAGAACATCGTTTACCCCGAGCAGGCTGTAAAAGACAGCATCGAGGGCAGAGTCGTAGTGCAGTTTATCGTCAAAAAGGACGGCAGTATCGGCGACTCACGCGTTGTGCGTTCCGTTCACCCCTTGCTCGACGCCGAGGCCCTGCGTGTGGTTGAGGGCCTGCCCAATTTCACCCCGGCCTTGCAACATGGCGAACCCGTAAATGCGTGGTACATCCTGCCCGTCTCCTTCAAGCTGGAACGAAAAGAGGAACAAGAATGAAAAAAATAGTACCTGTAATATTATTCGTCCTGGCCGCATGCTACGCCTGCGCCAAGCATCCAGCGGGCTCCTCTGCGAAGGCTCCCGCCATTGTCACGCAAGCCAGGGCCAACCCAGGCATCCATCACGTCAAGATCACAATGCCTGTGTATCCTTTCAACACATGGCTACTGGAGGAGAAACTCTCCAAGTTTGACACGGGCACTCCCATCGTGATTGAATATAACGATACTAACCCCAACTACAACATCACCGTCTCAACCTTGCACTACGACTATTACGGCCACATGTGCGACACGCTCGACAAGAGCATGGAGGGAGTGTGCCACCTGGGCAAGACACTGTGCTACATCAAGGGCAAAAACACGCTTGACCAGCTCTTCGCCATCCAAACAGGAACTGACACCATCGAGTTTGACACAGACGACAACATGTGCAAGTGCATGGAAGACATCTGGCATCTGACTTTCAAGGTAAAGAACGGTCCCTGGAGTCCTCCAAAACCAATTGTTAACGAAGGTGCGTTTCGTCATGCCGACCAGATGCCCGAGTTCCCCGGGGGAAACGAGGCGCTGAAGGAATACATCCAGAGCCACATCATCAGGACCAATGGTGACGACGGCAGCACGGGCAAGGTAATCGTGCAATTTGTGGTAAAGAAAGACGGAACCATAGGCGAAGTCAAAGTGGCACGCTCGCTGAACAAAGAATTAGACAAAGAGGCCGTGCGCATCATCAAGTCACTGCCGCGCTTCACCCCCGGCCGCAACGGCGGCGAGCCTGTAGACGTGTGGTACTTCGCCCCCGTCACATTCAAGCTGGAGCAATTAAAATAATTATTGCTGTCCGGTTAAAAAAAAGAAAAGCAAGAGTAATTTCAAAGGCGTGCCGCAAGGTGCGTATCGTAAATTTTTATAACTTTGCAACAGAAAAAACAACAAAACATTAAGATCATGATAAAGAAATTCATTTTATTTGCGTTCGTGTTTGTATGTGCAATGGCATTAAATTCATGCGGTGATGACGATGAACCCGCGGCAAACTTCCATGTACCCGATGTGTGCCACAACTGGGGAGCCAGCAGAGAACAGGCCCGCCAGCAAATGGAGAAATACGGCTGGACCTACACTGGTGACGAGAACGAACATGCCATGAACTTTGAAATCACCAAAAAGAATATCGAGTGCACCGTCTTTTTGGGAGATGAAGGCGGTCTCTCAAATGTAACTGTCTTTTACATAGGCATGAACGTTTTCTTTGACGATTTGAAGAGCGAACTCACTAAGCGATTCAACGTCATCAACTGGAAAACACAGCCTCAGTTCATCATTGGCGAAACGGCCGACAAAACAGTAGTTGTGACGATGTACAAATACGTCAACAAGACCAAGGGCGATTGCATGGCTTACCAACTGAACAACCCCAAGTTTTTTGAGTAATAAAAACGGATTATGAAAAAGATTGCATAGAGTTTTAACCTCTCTCCCACAGAGACACAGAGGCCACAGAGAAGAAAACTAGATAAAAAGAACGTCCCTGTTATCTACGAGAAATTTCCGCATTATGAAACTACCACTAGCTTTGGCTCAGGAATTTTTTTAGTTTGAAAGTGATTTATTGTAGTCCTAATTTCTTGTGCTGCATCAAGAACTCTTCTAGAGTCTTTACTCCCAATTTGTCGGCAATTTGCCTTTTCTTGTTGTAAATGGTTCGGATATTGGTATAATGCATGCACACCATGATTCCTGTGTTTGAGTACCCACAACAGAACAAGCACAATAGGTTTATCTCGTCTTTTCTAAGACTGACAGACGATTGTTTGATCGCTTTTTCGATTATACCATTATATAATTCATTGGTAATCATCTGCAAGTTTTCCCAATATACACTGCCTTCTGTTGAATCGTCCCTTGACACTGTCAACATCTGTTGAAATTTCTTTATAAACTTACTCTCTGGTAACTCATGTGATAAGAGCACTAGTTCATGAATTACACTGATTTGCGAGTCTATAGTTTTGAAAAGCTCTGCTGATTTACTGTTTACCTGACTTAATTGTCGCATTAACGATTGCATTTCTTGCATTTGGGCTAATGAATTATTGAGCTCTGAGGTTAGCGACAGATACTCATGTTGCTTCTCTATTAACCGCCTGCGATAACTCAATAACGCAGAACCAAGTAAGACTACAAATAGAGTCACTATAGCAAGAATTAATAGGGTGTGATTAAGACTTGATTGCAATCTCTCATTCTTCAATTCTTCCTCTTGTTTGTCATATTTCTTCTCGATAGTTAGAAGCTTGGAATTTAAGTTGTTAATCAGTATTGAATCTGAAAGATAACGTGATTTCAACTTGTAGGTTTCTGCTTTCGGAAGATCTTTCTTATATTTGAAATATTCTGAAAGTGTTTTTAAATAGATCACACTATCAATCCTATTGACAATTTTCGGCATCGTTTTGATAAAATATTGAGCAGAGTCAACGTTGCCAAGGTGCATATAAATTGAAGCTGCACGACAGTGTGCCCTTGGATGGGTAATGTTATTTTTATCACTTAGCGCTTCGTTGATCAAAGTTTTCGCACGATTGTAGTCATGGGCGTAGTCGTCGTAATACTCTGCAAGAGCAAAACGGCTATTAAATAGCTGTTGTTCCTCTTTATTCCATTGAGCCAGTTCTATTGCCTTGGTTAGGTAAATCACAGCACTGTCGCCCTTTCCCTCAATGCCGCGATAAATTCCGCCGATTTCAAGCAATGCGTTCTGTTCGTAATACTTGTCTCCTATCTTCCTTAACAATGGAAGCGACTCTTTTAATTTCTGCAAGGCTATTGTTTGAGCGCCCACAATCTGCGACTTATACAAAAATCCCATTCTGAACTTAGCATATGCAAGATTGACCGTATCAACGCCTTCGGCCGCATTCTCGGCAGAGTGATAAGAATCTACCGCAAGTTCGAGGTTCCCCATGTCTTCACGCACACCGCCTTGATATATCAGCGAGCGAATGTAGTTATGGTTGTCGCCCGACTTGGAAAAATATTCTACAGTGGCATTAATCAACGAATCGGACTTAAACGGGATATAACACATGTATTGTGCCTGAGTTAGCAACAACTCATAATAATGCCGGTCGTGCTCGGGAATAGAGGACTCATCTATCTGTTTAAGCAAATCATAAACTTCTTGATGGTGTCGTTGGGAAAGTAGCGAATCTAATTGAACAAGTTTCGCGTCATAGTTTTTTTCTGCATCACATGATGAACACACACATTCTAGTGTAAAACAAACGACACACAAAAGGAGTAAGTGTAATTTCATAATATCCTCGTAAATTATTTGAAATACAAATGTACAAAAAATATCGAAATTTTCAACACATGAAGTATATTAATTTTTAATCCCATTTTCATGTCAGTTATTTTTTGAAATTTTGACAAAACCTATGCTACTGCATGTTGTTCCAAAACTCCATGACAACCCCTGCAGTAACGATGTAAACTTTTTTAGTTAACTTGTAAACTTAACCGCTCTAATACTGTCAACCTTTTTTAGGAAATGTCAAAACGTCATTTTAAGTATTAAAAACCAAACAAACGTAAAAAAATAGAGGAGGATTTTAACATTTGTTTACCGAATTACTGACAAGTGACAATAGAAGATTTTATAATATTGTTTTTCAATGCTTTAGAATAGTGCAAATGACATACGAATGTTGCTGTTTTTATGCTTTTTTCTTGTTGGATTATGCTAATTTTGCACATATATTTCACGTAAAAAAATAGTCATTATTTAAATCATTTTAACATGAGAAAAAAATTATTATTTACATTAGCTGTGATGTTCATCGCGATGATGACATTGGCTTCATGCAGCAAGGACGAACCCGTTTTAAAGCAAAGCGAGTTGCTTGGCGAAAAGACATTTGGCCGTGATGGCGACAGATTGAGTTTTGAATATGACGCCAACGGAAAAATAACTGGCTATACTCTTACTCAGAGTGGTAGAGAGTTTAGGGCAATCCTTACTGAGAAAGATGGTGTTATTTATCAGGGTGCATACCCATTCTTATATATAAAAGATGGTCTTGCCACAAAAATGACTTATATGACAGAAGGCGTATCTGGAGTTACAGAGTATTCGTATGAATTCAGTTATAATAAAGGTTACCTTGTGGGTATAACAAGGATGGTGAAAGGAAGTTCCATTTCTTATGATATCTCGTCAACTCGTGAGTACACACTGGAATATGACCGAAATCACAACTTGATAAGCGTTAAACAAGATGTGCATGAGTGGAAATATACCTATGGAAGCTTGAAGAACAGGAATTATTATTTCTTAGATAACTTCCCCGTGTTCTTTGATGTAGCATGGCAAATGGGCTTGCTGGGCAAGTGCACAAGGAATTTGCCCGAATCCATGGAAATGAGTATTGGAGCGTGCACCTATAACTTTGAGTACACAATAGACGAGGAAGGATACGTAACCAATGTCAAGGAGACACAAGGAAATCTGCCCCCTGCAAGTTACATTTATAAACCGGTTGTTAAGTAATAAGACATTAGCAATAGAATCGTTCCCGGCATATTTCGACCGAAACGACGTGTAGCGGTGGCAGGGGTGATCTGATGGTTACTATACTGAAAAATCATATTTATAACTAGTTGTAAATCGACGATTTACCCCCCCGATTTTGTTGCTGAATTTTTTGGATTTTACTGTTGTTTTTCATAACTTTGCAACCGAAAATAAACTAAAAAACGTATATTATGATAAAGTATTTATCATTAATTATTGCTGCCATTGCTTGCTGCTGGCAGAGTGCCTCGGCCCATGACTTTATTGTTGGTGGGATCGCTTACAACATTAATAGCGACAATGCCAGTGTAAGCGTTACCTACAAAGGTAATGCCTTCATCGAGGAGTATTACACTGGCGAAATTAAAGTACCTGCCACTGTTACCTACGATGGCAAGACTTATAACGTGACAGCAATAGGTGACAGAGCTTTTATGAATAGCCCTATTACCAGTATTGATTTTCCCCCTGCAGGCATTAAGAGCATCGGGCACATGGCTTTCAAGAACTGCAAGAACCTTGTTGACTTTGTCATTACCGATACTCAAGTAGAGACTATAGGTGACGAAGCCCTTTATGGTTGTGAAAGTTTATACTATGTTGACCTTCCTTACAATACCCTTGTAAAGGTTGGTAACAGTGCATTCTCGTTGTGCACCTCTCTTGAAGGAATTGCAGTTTATGCCGAGACCATTGGCAATGGTGCGTTTTCGGGCTGTACAAGCCTTGCGATTATAGATTTTGGAAAAAAACTGTCATCGCTGGGTAGAAGCGTCTTCTATCACTGCCCCGCTCTCAAGATGATTGGTGTGGAAAGTGATGTTTACTCTAATTGCAACAGCAACTGTATCGTTGAAAAAGCAACAGGCAAACTTGTTGTCGGTACACAGAGCACGACCGTTGTTCCCGAAGGCGTTGTAGAAATTGGTGAGAGCGCATTTGCAAATTCTCAAATCACTAATGTCAAACTTCCTTCAAGCCTGACCACTATTGGTGCCAAGGCTTTTAATGAGTGCAAACAACTCACCGAGATATTCATTCCTGGTAAAGTGAGCATTATCGACGACCAGGCATTCTACGGATGTTCGTCTCTTGTAGCCGTTGATATTGCTTCGAGCGTAACGCGTATAGGCAGTTTAGCATTCGGCGGGTGCTGTGCAATCAAGAGCGTCGTGTCGCGTGCCGTGATACCTGCCGAGCAAACCAGTGTTGCCTTTGAACCGCTGCCCGCTGCCACCTTGCATGTGCCCATGGGTTGCAAGGCCAACTATGCTAGCCGTGAGGGATGGAACGGATTTGGAACTGTTATCGATGATGTCACAGCAGGCGAGGTCAATGGCGACGGCAACATAGATGTGCAGGATGTTAATATGCTCATTAACGCCATGCTCGGTAAGACGGATCCTGCTTTGCTTGCATGTCCTGATGTAAATAATGATGGAGAAATTGACATCATGGACTTGAATATTGTCATTAACTCAATTCTTGCCGGTGCAGGTCAGAAACATGCGCCCAAGAACCTATATGTCAAGTCTTGTGCCGACGGCAAATATCAAGGCATGACACAAGTGTTTGGCAACGAAGGTCAGTTCTGGCGCATTGCCTATGTTGGTACTGATGGCGTTGAGATCACCCCTCTTGATGGTTATGGAAAGATTCCTTTCAGCAATATGATAATCGACGAGGACAGCAACATAGGTTGCGCCGTCAAGGACAACGGTAACGGTGGTGTCGCACTAGAGAATCCCGGTTGGTGCCTGCTCATCATGAACTGCGTTGAGAAGAATGGTACGGTGCAATACGTCCTCACCGTAAACAAGCCCGCAGTGCGCCTCATAGGCACCACTACCCCATTAGCAGGATGGGACGAAATGGAAGCAGGTTGTGAATTCAGCGTGCCTACAACTGCCGATGGCGATTTTGTGTCGCCCGTTCTCGCCCATGATGCTCTCCCCGACAGCGGAGTTCGCATGTTTGTCAAGATTCCCGGACACGACTGGTGGCACAGCGAGTTTGTAGTCCTGGGCAACAAAATAGAGTATCGCGGCAATGGTTGGGACCAAGACCGAGTTGCCACAAAAGCAGGCCAAAAGGTCTACCTGAACTTCGCGACCGATACCGGCCGAATTGAATAAGCAAGATGCGTTACGTTAGGCAAAAGGGACGGTTATTTTATCTAGTTTGCGGCACAATCCTGAGTTTTTGAAAAAAAGTTTGACGAGGGTTGTAATAATCGGTGATGACTTCATTAGGGTAACAGGGATGATTATTCAGCTTGTCTGGCCGAAAAAATCAGTTTTACAACTAATTATAAATCAGCAATTTACCCCCCGTTGTGATAGTTTGTAATTTATTTGGTTTATATTATAGAATTATATAACTTTGCAGTAGAAACATATTATACTTGTTAACCCGATCAGGGGTGTGTTTAGATTTTGACTTTAATGACAAAAAACATATAAAAACGGATTATGAAAAAGATTGCATTATTACTGATAATGGTGCTGGCAGGCGCAACAGCACTGCAGGCCAAGGATAAACAAGAAGTTGTCCAACTCAAGAACGGCCACAAAGTGCGTGGTAAGATTGTGCAATATGCCCCGCTTGACTCGCTTGTAATTCAAGAGGAGGACGGCAACCAGCAAACTATTCGCTGGGAGCAGATTTACAAAATCACTAAAGAGAAATGGCAACCTCAGCAGAGCATTGGTAAGTCGTTCACTAATGGCATGGGCGTGCAGAAGGGCTACCGCGGATTTGTGGACGCAGAGTATTACCTGGCGCTTGACGCCAGGTCTAAGAGCCGTATGGGCTTCAGCACTAGCCACGGCTACCAGGTGCTGCCTTACCTCTATGTGGGTGCAGGCGCGGGAATGCAGTTTATCACTAACATGCGCACAATGGCTGACGGCGGAACAGGCCGCAAGACGTTCATTCCCATCCCCGTCTTTGCCGACGTGCGACTCGACTTGTACAAGAACAAGATTTCCCCATTTGTCGACATGAGAGTGGGCAAAGTGTTTGGCGACAAGGCATTTGACATAATGCTGAACCCCTCGGTGGGCTGTCGCTACGAGCTTAAAAACAACTTGGCGCTAAACCTGAGTGTGGGCTATAGCATGCAGAGCACCGACCTTGCACCCATCTGGAACGAGATGACCATCCATCACTACGACAAAAGCGACACCGATCACATTAAACTCAGCTGGCAGAATAATCCTTACCGCAGCCTGTCATTCAAGCTGGGCATAGAGTTTTAACCTCTCTCCCACTGAGACACTGAGCTAGTTCTGTGCGAGATAGTCCTATTGGTGAGTAGTTACATAAAAACAAGAAAATATTAATAATATAGTAATAATATGAAAAACAATAAAAACATGAAAAATTGTATTATATTAAAACTAATGTTAGTTTTGTTCTTTTCTTTTTTTGGGTGTATTCTTGTAAATGCGAGAAACAATCCTATAGATATAGAGAAAAAAGATAGCATGTTTCTTGAAAAAAAGTTCAAAGAAATAATTCCTTTGCTTATTGACAGTATTGATACAGAAGAGGTCGATATTAACATAAAATATAAAAATCCCATGATTTCAGACTTGAGGCCCTATTATTATCCTCGTGGTATAAAATATATTAACTCAATTTATTTTTTACTTCGAGCTGATTTGGTTTTACTTGAGGAGATATTAATGAATTTCGATGTTAACGATTTTACTCATAAAGTGCAAACATCAGGATTGTTGGCAAAAGATTCTAAAGGCACCCTTATTTGTAATGATTTGAAACATGATGATTTGAAAATAATTAAAAATGCATATTTGTCTTGGTGGAATAGAAACAAACAAAATTCGATGACTAAAATTAGAGAAGACGTCTTGTTGGGAAAGGAACTAATACTTTCACCACCTTACTTTTGGATAACAGGACTGAATTCTTTGAACATTAGTGATTATTGATTGTTGTAGAAATTATTTAAAAATATCAATCTGCGTCATCTGCGTGAGGCCTCTGTGCCTCTGTGGGAGATAAACATGAGGCTTCCCGCATCAAGCAACTATTGGTTTCGTCAAGTCAATGATTTTTCGTAACTTTGTGGCATATTCCAGTTTTATGCTATACAAAGTCAACAATTTAATGCTAAAAGTAGCGCTGCTGATCCTTGCCGTGGCAACAAGCAGCACAAGCGTCCTGGCTCAGGACAACGAGAACGAGTTTGAGCGCATCGCCGAGCGTGTGATGCAACAATACGAGGACCCCAGTTTCTTGCCCGACACCACCAGTGCAAACGGCAAGTGGACCGGAGGCGCCTACATGGGCGTGACCAGCAACGGGCGCACCCTTCCCAGTGCCAATTTCACTTTTAGGACACGCAAGATCGTGCTCACCGGTGACGTGTCGCTGGAGTTCTCAGAACGAAACACCGACAAGACTAACACCACGCTCTCTGACGGCATCACGCCACAGAGCACCGCCACCGACATCCACACCAAGCAGGAGACGGCCGACGCCTCGGTGCGTCTTGACTACTACCCCTCGCTCACTAACTGTTTCACCATAGGCATGCTGGAGACCTTCAACCACACCCGCAACAACGAGGAGGCTCTCACTTCGTTCTTTGACGAGGACGGCGAGCAGCTGGGCAACACTCTGCAGCAGCAAGACAAGAACACAAGCAAATTCAAACTGGGAGGCCTGATGCAGTGGAAGCACCTCTTTGCCGACAAGGCTATGCTCACTACCAGGCTCAACCTGCGCAACCTGCATGAGGACATAGACCTCACACGCAACAACTGGGACCTGTCCAATGAGCACACGGCCAAGGATGCGCACGAGAAATCGCGCAACTTCACCCCCTATGGCCAGCTCACCTATGAGTCGGCCACCTGGCAAGGCTTCAACTTCATCGCCCAGGAAAAATTCACCCTCGAGCGCATGGACATAGAGGACCGCGTGGGCAAGTGGAACTACAACAGCAACAACAGCGCCACATCACTGGCACTCAACTACAAACACAAGAAAGTGAAGTTTGCGGCCAACGGTGCATACGAGTTCTACAACAACCGCATCGACGGCGTGACGCGCGACTACAATGACTGGACACTCAAGGCCGGCGCCACATGGATGCCGAGCAGCAAGTGCGACGCGTCGTTCACCTTCAAGCGCTCCTTCAGCCGCCCCACTTACACACAGCTCTACGACAAGAAGCACCTGGGCTCCTCGCTGGGAACTTATTACATAGGTAACCGTGCCCTTGAGCCCTCGCTCAAGCTGCAGTATGAGCTCAAGCTCAACTTCAAGCCCAGCAAGTCCCTCAACATGACGTTCACCGCAATGTATGAGGACATTGAGCGCGGCATCACCAAGGTGTCGGGCTATGACGAGAACGAGCACACCTCTTACATCACATGGATCAACGACGCCACTTACGACAACATCCACCTGAGCATGGACGGCAAGTGGGTGGTGGGTCCCATGGACCTGCGCTGGCACGTCAAGGCCAAGCACATCGACTATAACGGCAAGAGCGTGAATGCCGATGACAGTTGGTCGTGGCACTTCAAGCTGCGCCCCGAGTTCACGCTGGGCCGCGGATGGAAAGTAGCCGGAGCTCTCTACTACACCGGCCAGGAGCGTCACCGCACCTACACCGACGCCGCTTACACCTACGTCTCAGTGCGAGCCGTCAAGGAGTGGGGACAGTGGGCACTCTACGGCTTCATCCAGGACATCCTTGAGCGCGACCGCAAAGACACCGTCTACTCGTCGACCAGCATAGTGGTCACCCACACCAACCTCAATGCCCGCTGTGCCATCCTGGGCGCATCCTACACATTCTGAAAATAACGGCACAAAACCTTGCTCCTGTGGAGCAAAACAGCTATTTTTGCAACCATATGTCAAACAACAATCCACATACCCGCCAGTCGCTAGCAAGCCTTGCAATGCGAGCCTACAGATACTGCACCCACGACGTGTGGAACATCGAGGGAAGCGGCAAGCTGCACAAGATTGTCAAAGCCGCCAACCTGGCCATCAGGTGTTTCTTCAACCAGGAGGTGCAAGAGCGAGCCTGTGCCCTCACTTATCGCACAGTACTGGCCCTGGTTCCTGCCCTGGCCATGCTGTTTGCCATAGCGCGAGGCTTTGGGTTCCAGAACCTTATCCACGGCCAGCTCATCGGCTACCTGCCGTCGCAGCGCAAGGCACTGGAGCAAGCGCTCACATTTGTCGACAGATACCTGGAACATGCCAGCGAGGGAGCCTTTGTGGGCATTGGCCTGCTCGTCCTGCTCTACACCCTCGTGATGCTCATGGGCAATGTAGAGAGCACGTTCAACAAGATATGGGGGCTGGAACACGGCCGCCCTCTCTACCGCAAGGTCACTGACTACACCGCGCTGTTTGTCTTCATCCCTGTGCTCATGATTTGCTCGGCGGGTATCTCGCTCATGCTCACCTCTATGGGCCAGCACCTGCTGCCGCTGGCATTGTCGCCGGTGCTACACTTTATGCTCGACTGTGTTCCGCTAGTGCTGGTGTGGCTCATGTTCACCTTTGCCTTCTGGCTCATCCCCCACACCAAGGTGAGTTTTCGCTATGCCCTCATCTCGGGCGTCGTTTTCGGGTCGCTGTTCTTCCTGTTGCAGTGGGTGTTTGTAAGGGGGCAGATCCTCGTGTCAGGCTACAACGCCATCTACGGCAGCTTCGCCTTCTTGCCATTGTTGCTCTTCTGGATGCAACTATCATGGATGCTGGTGCTGCTGGGCACTGTCATGACTTACTCGTTGCAAAACATCTATGGCTTCAACTACAGCCACCACGAGGACGTCAACACCATCTCGACTGCCTATCTTGACGAAATCACCATCATGTCGCTGGCCCTCATCGTCAAGCGATTTGAGAACGGGCAGCCCCCCATGGGCAAGGCACAACTGTCAGGCGACGAATACAACATCCCCATCCATCTGGCCAACCGCATCATTGACCGACTGCTCAAAACCGGCCTCATCACCGAGGTAAGGACCGACGACGGCGACGAGGCGTTCCTGCCGGCATTCACCATCGAGCAGATGACGCTGCACAATGTCAAGCAGCGCCTGAGCACTCTGGGCAGCAACCGGTTTCTCACCGTGGCCGACCGCAAGTTTGCCGGCTCCTATGACCTCATAGCCAATGCCCCCGGCGACACCCTCGTCAAAGACCTCCTCTAGCCCCACTTATCCATCCACCCCGTGCCCACCCCACGCAGGGCGTCCAGTGTGGAGCGGTTATGCCGCTCCATAAATCCAGTGCATTTACGCATCTCTTTTTATGCTTTTAATAGCAAATTGCCGTTTTACGAGCATTTTTATTGGACACACGTAGGATTATTCGCATATTATTGTTAATTTTGCAGATTAATAGCAATCCCTGAAAAGGGGGAGTTTAGACACGTAGAGATATTAACTAAAATAAGTTTTACTAACTATTCAAACAACATGAAACGAATCTTTAACCTCATGCTCGCGATGGCAATGTCGCTGGCGTTTGTTGCAAGTGCACAGACGCTGCTCGACGAGGACTTTGAACGCACCCGTTCAGACGTCGCCACCACCGAGCTGCCTGAGGGCTGGACAGCTGTGACCAGCTACACCGGCACCCACACAGGCTACCGTTGGACCATTGCTCACAACTCTACGTCCAACAGCACAATGAGCGGTTACCACTACGCTTACTGCGATGCGCCCACCTACGACAAGGGCGACAACGACGGCGTGGGTCCCCGCAAGGACATGATCATCACTCCGGCGATGACTCTTGACAACACCTACCAGCTGTCGTTTGACTGGGAAGCTGCAGCCGCAGCCTGCCTCAAGGACAAGGCAATGACACTGCAGGTGGCTATTATCGACATGGCCGCTCCCAGCGACACCACCGTCATCTTCGACATCCAGAAAGAACAGGACGTGCGCGACAGCGGTGTGCCCGCCGACCCCTACGGCACCTATTTGTGGGGCAACTGGCAAGTCCACACATCTAAGCTCGACCTGGACGCTTATCAGGGCAAGACCATCAAGATCGCCTTCATCTACAACCTGCTGAAGAAGGTGGCTAACATCGTCTACCTGGACAACATCAGCGTGCAGTACCACAAGAGCCTCAACGGCCCCATCGCCGAGCTTGCTCAGTCTCAGTATGAGTTCCCCGAGATGTACATCGGCGAGAAGCGCTACAGCGATGTCATCAAGATCAAGAACGTGGGCAAGAAAGGCCTCAAGATCACAAGCGTTGACGCTCCCGACTGCGTGGGCATCAACCAGAACGCCTATGATTATGACCTGGGCTTCAACGAGACCGGTGACCTGCAGTTCTCTTACACTGCAAGCCTGTTCTCGCCTGCCGAGACCGACGTGACCATACACACCACCGGCGGTGACGTGACCATCCACCTCAAGGCCAACAAGATGGCTGTGCCCGACGGTTACACCCTCGAGCTCTTTGAGGGCAGCCAGTTTGCTCCCGCAGGCTGGACCAGCAACGGCTGGCGCACTTACGTGTACGCCCTTGAGGGCGATGCCAGTGCAATGGCAAGCGGCGACTATGTTGACGACTATCTGACTACTCCCCGCCTCGACCTGAGCGACGCACAGGGTCCCCACAAGTTCATGTTCACTTATTACAGCATGTTCTCGGGCGAGGAAGCTCCCTATAACGACCTCTCTGTTGAGGTGAGCGAGGACGGCGGCGAAACCTTCAAGCAGGTTTGGATGGCCGACTATGCTAAGATTGACACCCTCATCAACGTGGAAATCGACCTCAGCAACATCACCAGCGACAACGTGCGCCTGCGCTTCAAGAACTCTAAGGTTTCGTTTGACACCGATGGCGCCGACGAGTGGACAACATTCCTCCTCGACCGCGTGCTCCTGCCCAACGTTTACGGCCAGGACGGCGTGCCCACAGTGGCTGAGCTCGTAGCTCCCGCCAACGAGGCACAGAACATTTACACCAAGAACATCGAACTCAAGTGGCTCGAGGCTCAGTTTGCCGACGGCTACAAGGTTTATGTAGGAACCCAAGACGGACAGTGGGACATCGTGGCAGGCGTTGACTGCCAGGCTGCTACAAGCTACAAGGTGGCTCAGCTCCCCTATGCTTCTAAGATCTACTGGAAGGTTGTTCCCTACAACACCGTGGGTGAGGCAACAGACGTTCCCGTGTGGATGTTCAACACACAAGAAGACATGTCGGTTAAGGAATTCCCCTGGACCGAGGACTTCAATGACGACACATTCGCTCCCCTGGGCTGGAATGCCGAGAACGAGCAATACACATGGTGGCGCCAGAACTCAAGCTACAAGTTTGAGGGCAAGGCATGCGCTATGGCTCACGCTAACGAAACCGGCAAGTCGGCTTACCTCTACTCTCCCGACATCACAGTGCCCGCCGACGGCGAGTACCAGCTGAGCTTCTGGTGGGGTAACGCTCATCCCAGCGACCTTGTTAAGGATCCCACTAATGTACACGTCAACAAGACAACTAAGGATGACGGCATCGACGCCGCATTCCTCGAGATCTGGAGCGACGGCGAGTGGAAGCAGGTGCGTCTCATCAGCAACAACATTGAGGCCGACGACAACTACTACTGGTGCTACGAGAGCGTAGACCTGGCACAGTATGCTGGCAAGACCATCCAGTTGCGCTGGCGCTACATCGCCCACAACTACCGCTCACGCGGCGCAGGTCTCGACCTCGTGAAGATCGAGCCCAAGGCTGCACAGGCATCATTCAGCGTTGAGAACTGGGATGCATTCAAGGCTAACTTTGGCGAGGCTCTCGAGTCACCCGTCATCGCAGTGAGCAACCTGGGTAGCGTTCCCGTTACCGTTAGCAAGGTTGAGTTCACCAATAAGGAGTTCCGCACAAGCATTGCTACCGGCACTGTTCTTGAGCCCAACTCTTCTAAGAAGTTCACCATCACCTTCCAGGCTAACAACGCTACTGCCGATCCCGTTACCATCGAGGACGCCCTCAAGCTCACACTGAGCGACGGCAGCACTCTGTCACTGCCCGTTAAGGGTATCGCACTGCCCCGCGACTACAAGTTCTACGGCTTTGAGAACGACAAGACCGGTGCTTCGCCCATGGGCTTCACTGCAATCGACGTCGACAACATGCCCACCATCAAGCCCTGGTCATGGACAGTACCCAACATGGGCGCTGCAATGTCAATGTTCGTGCTCAACGACAGCGAGTGCAACGCTGTGCTCAAGGAGCCCCACGGCCATCAGTCACTCATGAGCCGCTGCAACACCAACGGCGGTTTCAACGACTGGCTGGTGAGCGAGCCCATGGACGCTACCGCACAGTCTAAGTTTGCCTTCGACGCACGCTGCTGGGAAAGCATCAACAGCATCCTGCCCGCCGATGCTCCCGAGGTAACCGTTCTCGTGAGCGAGGTAGGCGGCACCAAGACTGCCAACTACACCGAGGTTTACACCCAGAAACTCGAGCTCTATGACGACAAGGCTTGGACTCCCATCACTGTCGACCTGAGCCAGTATGCCGGCAAGCGCATCTACATCGCTGTGAAGTCTTACTCAAGCAACTGCCTTGGCGGTTTCTATGACAACTTCGAGTTCCAGCACTTCTCTAAGCCCGTTGTACTCGACGTTAACGGCGACGGTGAGATCGACATGATCGACGTGAACTACGTCATCAACAACATCCTGGGCAAGTCAGTTCCCTTCAACTGCGACGTCAACGGTGACGGCACAGTGGATGTCAACGACATGTCACTCGTCATCAACGGTGTTTTAAACAAGAAATAATTTGCTATCACAGGCATTCAGGTGTGTAGGCACCTGAATGCCTTCTTGTTAACATAGGAATTCATTTAATCATTCATTTATAACTAAAAGCTTATGAAAAAGTTCAGTACGTTTTTGATGGCTGCAGCCCTGACAATGGGCGCTTTCACAGCAACAGCAGCCGACGGCATCAAGACGATTGCGCCTTACGACGTTGACTTCAACACGTCGTTCTCTACATCAGGCACATGGGCCGTTTCTAAGGGCTGGAGCTTCGCAAAGCTCGGTTCAAGCAATGTAACCTTCACCTACAGGTCAACCTACGGCGTTGACGGCTCAGGCTGCCTCCAGTGCGGTTCTCAGTCACCAACATCAACCAATTACTACAACAGCTTCGTCATCACACCTGCTGTTACTGGTGCTTCTTCTCTCATGGTTAAGAACGCAAGTTCTTACAGTTCAGGTTCTATTGCATTCTACAAGATGACCAAGAACGAGGCTGGTGCTTGGGTTCAAGGCGACGAAATCACCGCCACCGCCGACAAGGATCTTTCGGCAACCGACTGGGCAACCTACACCATTTCTGCTGTTGAAGGCGAATTCATCGGAATCAGAGGTAACTACGTTTACATCGACAATTTCGCTGCCGAGAGCGTAGCTATTGAACTCTTCAAGGGTCTCACCGTGAGCAACCTCAAGATGGTGAGCTCTTCTACTCCCGACTGCGACGCCGAGGGTAACTTCACCGTTTCTATGACCGGTACTATCACTAACACCGGCGACATGGACTTCCACGTTGGTGACGAAGGCTTTACTTACGGTATCGGTAAATATACCAGCACAACAGAGCCTTACACCATGGTCAAGACTCAGGCATTTGAGGCTGACCTCGCAGTGGGTGAAGCTGTTAACGTTGCTATCGAGGCAACCCTTAACACTGCCGACTATCCCGGTCGTCTGCGCTATGACCTCGTTGAGGGCTGGAAGGGCACAGGTGTTTATGGTGCTTGGGTAGAGCCCACTCCTTACGAGCCCATCCTGCGCATCTATGACTCTCGCCACTACAACATCAAGGAAGCTGGTCAGTACCAGACCGAGTTTGGTGCATTCGGCAAGATCACTGAGGACCTGACTAAGACCGTTACCGTCGGTAACGTAGGTGCTGCTCCCATGGTTGTAACCATGACAGCTCCCGCAGGTTTCGAACTTTCAGCGACTACTCTCGAGGTAGCTCCCCACGCCGAGGAGACTTTCACCATCACTGCTAAGGCAAGCACAGCAGGTATCTTCTCGGGCAACCTCACTGTTGTTAACGGCGAGTACCAGACTGTAGACATCCCCGTCACTGCTATCGTTCTTGACCCCAGCAAGTTCTTCGAGAACTTCAGCGGCAACGCAGGCACTAAGAACCTGCCCCAGGGCTGGATTGAGATTAACGGCAAGACACAGTGGGCTAAGACCGACTTCACTTCGTCTAGCTCTAACAACTTCGTTCACAACAGCACTTACTCAACTCTGTCAATCCTTGCAACTCCTCTCCTCAAGGTAGAAGAGGGCGAGAAGATGGTATTTGACGCCGCTCGTAAGGCTTCAAGCTCAAGCGCTGGCATGGGCGTGAACGTTTACTACTCTGCCGACCGCCAGAACTGGACTCTCGTTAAGGAGATTCCCGCTAGCGAGATGCAGTACTTCGCACAGACTCAGTCAGCTCCCACATCACAGAAGTGGACAACCTTCACCGTTGACGGCGTTCCCGCCGGTAACTACTACATCGGCTTCGAGAGCGGCTATTGCAGCATCGACGACGTTTACGGCTTCGAGCGCGTAGCTGTTGACCACGACGTTGTGGTTAAGACTAAGGAAATCGCTAAGACTGCCGACGTTAACAGCGAGTACTTCGCTAACGTTACTCTGTACAACCTCAACGCCACTGCCGAGGCCGAGGACGCTTACACAGTGTCTGTAGCCTTCAACGGCGAGGAAGTTGCCGAGGTAGCATCTCTCGAGATTCCTGCTGAGGGTACAGCTAAATATGAATTCTCATTCACTCCCCACGCTGCTGGCACATTCCCCCTCGATGTTACTTACACTTGGGCTGATGGCTATCGCATCCTCGTGAGCGACACTATCACAGTGCGTGCCGAGAGCGCTTCACAGGCTTACACAGTAGGCGAATTCGTTAGCACTAACAATGCTACTCCCCTGTACCTGAACTACAAGAACAGCGTGACAGAGACTCTGTACACTGCCGAGCAGCTTACTGCAGCTGGCATCAAGGCTGGTGACAAGATCACTTCACTCAGCTACAACGGCTACAACACCGCTGGCGAACTCACATCACACGTTAAGACATTCGTGATGAACTGCGAGGACACAGAGTTTGGCGCTGCCGACATGACTGCCGACGAGGACATGACACTCGTGTTTGACAATGACGTTACATTCGCTAAGAAGGGTGCTTCTTCTGCTACCGAGCTCATGCTCTCTGTCGCATTCAACGAGCCCTTCATCTACACTGGTGGTGCTCTCCGCATTAAGATGCAGAGCGAGGCCGACGGCTACAAGAACATCTACTTCGAGTATGACAACGTTCCCGCTCAGTGCTACGGCCAGAAGAGCGACGGCCAGAAGGTTGCACAGTTCACAAGCTACAGCGAGTGCAAGTTCCCCGTTACCACATTCGGTATCGAGCTCACTCCCGAGGCTCTCACTGGTTTCGTTACCGACGAGAATGGCACTGCTCTTGAGGGCGTTAACATCGTGCTCACCGCACAGGCTGCTGCTCCCGCCGAGGGTATGATGGCTGCTCCCGTGGTACAGTACAGCGCTACTACCAACGAGAACGGTGAATTCGTTCTTCCCATCATCCAGACCGACAAGACTTACACCGCAGTATTCTCTAAGGACGGTTATGAGAACTATGAGACAGAGTTCGCTGCTCCCTTCGGACAGATTCCTACTGTTGTTCTCGTTTCAACCACTCCTACCGGCATCAACGACCTCAAGGTTAACGCTTCTAAGGCAATCAAGGTTATTGAGAACGGTGAGGTAATCATCATCAAGGACGGTGTTCGTTACAACGTAATGGGCCAGAAGAAGTAAGATTTTAAGGACGCTGCGCTATAAGAACGGACTTCGTCCTATAACACACTAAGACCAGGCCTCCCGCAACGCCACAGTTGCGGGGGGCCTCTTCGTTTTCAATCCCATCCCAAAACGCTACAGCAGGGACAGTCCCCACTGTAGCGTTTTTGTGTTGTTATCCAAGTAATGTCCTGTGGACATCGGAGTGTCACCATGCCATATACGCCACAATAAAGAGGCAACAGGGGAAAACCGGATCCGTGATTTTTTGTATTTTATTAGGCGTAGCCGCATTTTAGTCATAGTGGATGACAGTTGTGGTTAAGCCACAATGTGGGTCATGGCATGGAGTGCAGGCCGAAGCTCGCTTCGAGACGGCAACCCATGCCATGGCGCACACTCAGGAACTTACTGAGCGTCATCAACTATGACATTTTCCTTTTAATTATCTGTACCATAACTAAAGGCATGGGATAAGTTCAGCATGTTGTGCGACCCCTTCGAGGTCGGCAGCTGTATGCACCTTTGCCCCGACGGCCTGCGGCCATCGGTTACGATACAATGTGACGACTTCGTCGTCGTCAGTTACCAACCAGCAAAATCCGCTGAGCCGCTGTGTCCTGCTCAAACGCTACAGCAGGGACAGTCCCCGCTGTAGCGTTTTTGTGTTGTTATCCAAGCAATGTCCTGTGGACATCGGAGTGTCATCCTACTAGATACACTTCGTCACGTTGCCCTCTGCCGGGGTGGTGGGAGGGTGTAAAAAAAAGCACCGGGCCTTTGGGAGGCCTGGTGCCCACAATGTAATTGTGTTAGGGGACTTTTATTTTACAGTTTTACTTTGGTTGCTTTGTTGCCCACCATCTTGATGAAGATGCCGTTCTCGGGATTTGCCACCTTGTTGCCCATCAGGTCGTAGTAAACTGCGGCTGCCTCCTCAACGTTGATGTCGTCAACAGCGGTAACGATCTTCTGGATTGAGTACTTCACGTTGTTGAGTGAGTGGTAAGTGGGTTCGAGGCCGTTGTTGTAGTAGGTCTTGATATATATTGTCAGCACGATGTCGCCAGCGGTTGACGAGCCCACGTGGTAGGTGGGGACCACGGTGTAGTTGATGGCGCCTGTCTGGCGGTCAAAGGGATCCTGCTCATTGATGGTGTAGCAGTTGTAGTGGTGGTAACCCTCGCCGCCTTCCTTCTCGATGCGCATGGTGTTGGTGGGGTTGTTGGTAGCTTCCTGCAGTATGGGGTTACCTGTCCAGTCTTTGTCAGAGGCTGTCATCACGGGATAGGTGTTGTTCTTGAGGTGGTTGTAGCCGCACAGCTCATAGTGGTCCACGATTGACTCGTCGCCCTCTACGTCAAACTCCACGGGAACGGCAACATACCATGAGCCGTCGGGAAGCTGGGTGCGTACCATCGAGTCCTTGATCTTAGCGTGCTGGTTCTCCTTGGTCTGGGTGCTGTCGTTGTCGATCATCACATTGAGGGTAACGTCCTCCACGCCTGTCTCGTCCACCTTGACAGTGCGGCAGGTGCCGCCGTTGGTAACCCAGAAGTTGGTGAGGTTAGACTCCGAGTAGGTAGTGCCGTTTGACTTGCCGGCCTTGCGTACTATATTATTGTTGTCACCCTTGTGAACGTGCATGTAATATACTTCCTGAGCGCTAACTGCGAGGCTCATCATTGTTGCCAGTGTAAGGATTAAAGTCTTCATAACTGTAAATTTTTTAAAAGTCCTAAATATTCCGTTTTTGTTTTCTGCTGCAAAGTTGCGGCAAAAAATCCCAACGGAAAGGAACGGCCGTAAAAAGAGATGGTGCCGACGCGAAAAAAGCGCGTTTTTTGCGCATTTTACCCTTTTTTTACGCAAAACACCCCCAAATTGCCATTTTTGCGCCATATTTGTGATATCCCGCTGCAAAATTTACCCCCATTTTTTTCGAAAAAATTTCGCGCCTTCCCCACCTTTTACCTCACTTTTCCACCCCCAAACACCCCTTCCTCTCACTTCAACTTTAGACTGACCCGGAAATTTGGCCTATAGTACACTTTTATCAGCACAAAATAGGCCCCAAGATGTCTTGAGGCCTATAACTTGTTGCTATACAATGTTATAGGGGTTAAAACAGCATCTTTTTTGACCTATAGGCAGGATTTTGCTGACCCTTCGCCAGATGGAGGGGATTTAGAGGCTGTTTAAATGAGTGTGCGCAGGACGGGGAGCATGCGTGATAATGCCTGGGTGACGCGCGAGCGCGGACAGGCTATATTCAGGCGTATGAAGCCCTGCCCAGCGTCGCCATACATGGTGCCGCTATTGACCAGCACACGCGCTTTGTCGTGAAGCAGGTGTGTGATTTCGTCGCTAGTCATGCCGGTGGAGCGGCAGTCGATCCACACAAGATAGGTGCCCTCGAGTGTGGTGACCGGCAGTTGGCTGAGGTTTTGTTCAAAGAATGTCTTGACCTCCTGATAGTTTCCCTGGATATAACTGCACAGGGCTTTGAGCCAGGGCTCGCCTTGGGTATAGGCAGCGATTAGTCCCTCAACGCCGAACGGGTTGACATCGCACACCTCGTTGTCGTTGATGGCTCGGTCTATGCGGCTGCGCCACTCGGGGTTGTTGGTGATGATGTTGGCAATCTGCAGGCCGGCGGTGTTGAATGCCTTGCTGGGCGAGTTGCAGGTGATGCATATGTCCTGCATCTGTGGCGAGATAGACGCAAATGGCGTGTAGCGGTAGCCGTCCATCACCAGCTCGCAGTGAATCTCGTCGCTCACCACAATCACATTGTTGTCGCGGCATATCTCGCCTATGCGCGTCAGTTCCTCCACTGTCCACACGCGGCAGGCGGGATTGTGCGGGTTGCACAACAGCATGATGTTGACATCGGGCCGTGAGGCACATTGCTCGAGCATACCGTAGTCGATGTGATAAGTGTTGTTCTCGTAGACAAGCGGACACTCAAGGGCTGTGCATCCGTTGTTTCTAATCGAGGAGAAAAAGCAGTTGTAGACAGGTGTCATGACCAGGACCTTGTCGCCAGGGCGGGTGAGTCCCTTGAGAATCGCCGAGATGGCGGGCACGACACCGCTGGTGTATTGTATCCAGTCGCGGTCGATATTCCAGCCGTGGCGGCGCTTGAACCAACCGGTCACTGCATCGTAGTAGGCCCCGGGGACAGTAACGTAACCAAAAATCCCATGCTCCACCCTTGCTCGCAGGGCATCGATGACGCACGGCGCAGTCTTGAAGTCCATGTCGGCCACCCACATGGGCAGCACGTCGCTCTCTATCTCAGAAGAATCCCATTTGTAAGAATTGGTGTTTCTCCTGTTTACTGCTGTGTCAAAGTCAAAGGTCATTGCCATAGCCGGTCTCGATTGCGCAGTCAGCGGGTTTGCGCACGTTTTTGTCAATAATGATTTCGCCCACACTGCCCACACTGATGTGTCCTGACGTGGGGTTCTTGATGCTGTGGACGTGTCCCACGATTGTGGCTTCAACGGTTGAGTATTCAAATGCCAGGTCGGCACCGTCGCCCATGGTGCAGTTCTCGAGCACCAGGTTCTGGGCATAGCACAGGGGCTGTGTGCCGGTGATGCGGCAGTTGATGAGCCTGAGGTTCTTAGAATGCCAGCCCAGGTACTCGCCGTTAAGCTCCGAGTTGATGATGGTGATATTCTCTGTTTCCCAGAATGCATCCTTTGTATCGATCTTGGCATTCCTGATCACCGCATCCTTGACATACTGGAACACATACTTGCTGTCGCTCACCAGGCCGTCGACCTTGATGTTGCGGCTGCCCATGAACGGATAAGTGCCATCGTGAAGTTTTACATTGCTGATGGAGAGCCCGTCAATGTTCCAGAATGTCTCGTCGGCATCGTTGATGTCTACATTCTCGAGGGTGAGGTTGCGCATCTCGCGGAACAGCTTGGGTGCATCGATGACGGTGTCACGCATCAGCATGTCGTTGCTGTACCATATTGCCGAGCGCGAACCGGGAGCAAAGTAGCACTTCTCGATGAGCGACCTGTCGACGTGCCAAAACGGATACTTGCCAATGAACTTGCAGTCACTAGCCTCAATGTCAGAGCATTGCTTGATGCCCGACTCACCGTCTACAATCGTCACATTGACGATGCGCAGGTTGTGCTTTTCAAATAGAGGGCGCTCGCCCCCCAGTTCTACATCTTTGATTGTCTCCATATATATAATAGTCGTTTATTCAACCGGATAATTTAATACTGCAAAATTCGCTAAAAATATTGAATCGCACAAAACCTGTCGTGACAAAAAACATTAAAAAAGCTCCCACTTGCCCGCCAGAGGCAGTTGCAATTGCCCTGCCATTGCCTTCATGTAAAAAAGCAAGCCAAGTCTCCTGCACAGGAAACTTGGCTATAAAGAAGAGGAAAGTGTCTATACTTGCTTGATCCACAGCGTATAGCTGTGGGGATATAGTTTGCTGTTGACTTAGAAACCAAACTTGACGCCGGCGTTGAAGATACCTTGATATCCCCAGCCCAGCTCCAGGAAACCGCTCACCTTGTTGCTTCCAAACTCCATGCTCACAGGGGCCAGATGGAAGCCAAAGAGTACATCGGTATCGGTCTTTTCTTTGCCCGTATCCTTGACATATCCTTTAGAGCAGTTGAGGGCAACACCTGCAGCAACGCGAGAGTACATGCCGAATGACTTGTGACGGAACCAGTAAGCCCTTGCTGTGGGCATAACGGTGATGAAGTTCTCTGTGTATTTCTTGCCGTCCTTGGCATTCTTGTAGATGTGTTCAAAGGATGTTGTTGCACCCACACCAAAACGGTTGTTGAAGTTGTGCATGTAGGTCAGGCCAAATGAGCCGACGCTGTTCTCGGGGCTGGCGTCTCCATCGATGATTCCGCCAAATGCATCACCAAAGGTAAGTGCAACATGAGGGTGTGTAAAATATCCAACACTTGCCGAAATCTCGTTGGCGGGTGTTTCATAATCTTCGGCGCTGGCAGTAAAAGCTGCCGCAAACAATGCGGCTGCAATAAACAAATATTTTTTCATTTTTTGAATAATTCTGTGTTTTTGTTTTATAGAGTTTTTTTGCGGACTCCTCGCGCGGATTTCACGGATCTCGGCGAGGAGTCCTATTGGTGTATATCATCTCACGAGCACCTTCTTGCCGTTGACGATGTAGATGCCGGGAGAGGTGATGCTCTCGTGCTTCACACCATTCAGGTCAAAAATGCCCTCTACAGCCTTGTTGGCAGCCGGGAACTGCTCATTGAGGATGTCAGCGATCTCGGTGATGATGTGCTCAGAATGGATAAATACCATTTCCACAATGTTAACAATAGGGAATTCTGCAGCCCCTTCTTTGCCCGACAATATCAGGGTCTCACCGTTATTGCTATATGATATCTCGGGGTTTGTAATAAATTGAGCACTGACTGCATCGTCAGGATACGCACCGGGCCTCAGCTTGAGGCACAACGCATTTATCGGTTTGTCGGTTCCCATAGCGGCCACACACACGAGCATGCACGCTACAGCAGATAATATTCTCTTAATCATAGTTTCTACTATTTAATGTATTATTTCTTAGTGAAGACGGGGCGCACGGGTTCGCCATTATGACGGTACATCGCTGGGTCGATTTGACGCCTCTTGGCCCAAAGTTGCAGTGACTGGCATTTTCTGTATTCACCACTGTCAGCGAATGTTGTACTATAATTGGCCAACCAATAGTTCGTAGCCGTATTAGAATACGTAGTGTGGTTGATGTAGCCTGATATGGGAAGGAAAATGCTCTTGTCGGTGTATCCTTCAATCATGCTTGTGACCAGATATCCTGCAAAGCCTGTTCCTTCAAAATCTTCAAAAAATGACCAGTAGCAGTTGTCCATCAACTCCTGCATTTCGTTGAGGGTGGGTATGCGCCACTCACCGCCCCAGTTTACATGGGCAGCGTCATATTCAGGCTTCAAGAGTAAGGTCTCTTTGTCATAAGGAAGAACACTCCATTCATGTTGATCATGATACTGGCCATCATCTCCCTTGATAGCGTTCCAATAAGTTTCAGCACTGTAGCCAAATTGCATGGCTTTTTTCCACTCAACCTTAAACTCGGGTTTATAGGTGATTGAAGTGTAGTGGGGAGAAGTCTCGCCCCAGCCAAAGAGATCACCGGGTTCATAGGGGGCTGAGGCTCCTACATTGCAGGTAGCCCACATCGTGCCTGAGGGGAGTCCAAGGTCGACATATTCGTGTTCAACTGCTTCCCATGTTACTTTCAGGTCGGCGTTTACAATGAATTCTTCAACGGTGCCGTCTTTCTGCTGCACCTTCATCATTGTGGTAGTCTGGCTCTGTGCCCAGGCTCCCATGGCCACTGTGAGCAGTGCCATCGGTAATAATTTCTTAATCATGTCTTTAATTTTTTATTTGATGTTATTTTATTATTCATGTGCGGGTAAAACAGGACGGACGGGTAGTCCATAGTGACGCAGCTCATCTACCCTGTCAATGGTGGCATTGTTGTATCTCAAGATCCATCCTCGGGTATGGTCCTGATTAATGATCGATGACGACCAGAAATAGCCATATTCATTGTCCAGAACCAGGTTGAGGCCATTGCGCAGCCCGCCGGCAGGAAGGAAAATGGAGTTTCCGTTAGGACCTGTCACCATATAGCCGTGAGTGCCGTGATAGTTTCGTTCAAAGGTCCATGTACACTCTTCCATCAGTTCCTTAAAATCTACACGCGTGGGCATGCGCCAGTATCCGCGCCAGCTCAGGTGGGCCACGTCCTTGTCCTGGGACAACTCGGCGGGGTTGTCTTTATAGGTGTAGTTGCCAAGAGAGTAATCTTCTTTCACTCCCATCTCGCCCCAACAGAAGTATTGGCCATAGTCCCAGGGTTCTTCGGCGCCGATGTTGCATGCAGCCCATCTCAGTCCAGATGTCAGACCTAGGTCAACATAGCGGTGTCCATCTTCCTTGTTCTCTTCTTGCTCTGTCTTCGCACCCCATGTCACCTTGAGGTCGGCGGTCACTTCATAGCTCTTGTCCTCGCCGTTGGGCTGATGCACATTCATGTAGGTTTTATCCTGTGCATTAGCCATGCAGGCGGCAGCAAGGGCTATAGATAATATCAAAAAAATCTTTTTCATAAATAGTCAAAACGAATAGTTACTTTTTCACCTGGATGCGGTTAGTGGGCAGCATTGCGTCAGAGGGGCACACCAGCATACACAGGTGGCAGCCCACGCAGTTGCGGCCTATGATGTGCGGAATGCGGGTCTCGGGATCGAACGAGATGGCCTGGTGTCCGCCGTCGTAGCAAGAGACGTAGCAGCGTCCGCAGCCGGTGCACTTGTCGCGGTCGATGCGCGGCAGCACGTAGGTGGAGCGGTCAAGATGGTCGGTAGCGACAAACTGGTCGAGCGCACGTCCGCGCACTTCTTCCAGCGTCTTGATGCCCTCGCGTTGCATCCAGTCCTGCATGCCCAGCACGAGGTCATCAATGATGCGGTAGCCATATTGCATCACAGCGGTGCACACCTGCACGTTGTTGCAGCCCAGCACGATGTACTGCAGGGCGTCGCGCCATGTCTCGATGCCGCCAATGCCGCTGATGGGCACGTCCTTGAGCTTCTCGTCCTTGCGCATGTCGAGGATGAAGCGCTGTGCGATGGGCTTCACGGCTTTACCGCTGTAGCCTGAGATTGTTGCCTTGCCGGCTACCTCTGAACGGCGCTTCATCGTCACGCTCTTGATGGTGTTGATGGCTGCCAGTGCATCGGCACCGCCCTCGACCGCAGCGATGGCAGGTTCCTCGATGTGGGTGATATTGGGCGTCATCTTGGCAATGACAGGCAGACTTGTCGCAGCCCTTACCACCTCGGTGAGGTGGCGCACCAGTTCGGGTTTTTGTCCCACGTCGCTGCCGCGACCTTTCTCTGCCATGTGGGGGCAAGAGAAGTTGCACTCGATCATGTCGCATCCAGCCTCCTGGGCCATGCGTGCCAGCTGTGCCCACTCGTCGTCGTTGCGACCCATGATAGAAGCCACAATCACCTTGGTGGGGAATTCCTTCTTGAGGCGTGACATGATGGCGAAGTCCTCCTCGGGAGTGTGGACTGAGAGTTGCTCCATGTTGCGGAAACCGATGAACGGTGTACCCTCTTTGCCCACTTGGTCAAATCGGGGCGATACCTCCTCGATGTCGCCAAACGTGATGGTCTTGTACATGACACCTGCCCAGCCCAGTCTGAAGGCCTTGGCAATCATCTCATAGCTGCTGGCAATCACTGACGATCCCAGGAAGAACGGATTCTCGCAGTGCACTCCGCAGAACTCCATCTCCAGCGACGGCAGGTCTTTTGCCTCTTTGGCGGGGACACCCTCGGCCATCTGCTTGATGCGAATGGGGAAGTCGGGATGAATACACGCCTTCTCGCAGGGTGCATCGCAGTCGGCACACATGTCATCGTTGAGGAACATGCCCACGCAGTAGTTATTCTCAAATTTGTGTGCACGCACGCCACGTGCGGGGTCATTGCCTCGGGGACATGCTACTGTGCAAGGTGCATCGTGGCACACCAGGCAGCGTGTAGATTCAAAGTGCTTATCCATATCTGTAATGTTTTTAATGTTGTTGCTAAATAACTGTTTTATTATCCAAAGGTGAATTATTCCGACTTAATACTTTCTCTTAGTATCTCAACGCAACAATAATCGTGAGAACAATGGCGATTATAATCACCGCCCTTATCACTTGCCGCATGATGCAAGCAATCTTGAATGACACGGGTTCTCGTTTCATAATTCACTTTTTAAGTATCGGGTTAAACAATTTTTATTGTTGGCGCAAAAGTAGGATGTACCGCCGACTATTTTATTGTAAAAAAGAATATTTTTTCTGCAATTTGTTGCAATTGTGCCCTCCGTATTGTAAAAACATCCCCATTTTGGGTAAAAATCACAATAAAAACACCCATAATTGGGAATTTTTATATAATTTTGTCCTAATGTTACTTCAGATAGTTTTCTTTTTACCTTGCCTTGTATCGTTGCTGTGGTTTTTCACATTTGTGCTGAAGTCACGCACGCAGCGCCAGTCCTTGCTCATGTGGATGCAGGGAGCGGGCGTTGTCTACTTTGCGGCATTGGCACTATATATATTGCCTAATACCGACTATCTGGACATGGTCGTGATAGACAGCGTGGGCACTCCTATGATTTTTGTGATGCTAGCCATGACGGTGCTGTACTTGCACCTTCACAGGCCTGACACCCGTCTTAATGCCGTGCACCTGCTGCTGGGTATCCCAGCGATTGTCGAGGGTGTGATAGTAAACCTCATGTATTATCTTGAAGGATATGACCGGGTGGCACGCATGGTCGAGGTTTATGACAAGACAGGAGCCTTGGCGCCCGAATTCCAAACGGGTCCTATAAAACTGCTCAATTTCTTTGGCGATACTGCACTTAACGTGCTGGCACTGTCGTTCATGGCGACCATGGTGGTGCAGAGTGTGCTACTGCTCAAGAATGGTGGGTATCGCCCTGGCGACATTTTCCGCTTCTTCTTTAAGAAGCACGCCTCAACTCCCACCCGCGTCACTGCCGTACTCTTCCTGGCCATGATTCTAGTGCTTCTGCCCATTGCCACGATGGGACGCTCATTCGTCTTCAACCACCCGCTGCTGGGTGCTACTACTACGATATGTCTGGCCGCACTCCTTCACTTGATAGCTTTTGTCGAGTTCTTCGGTGGTCACAAGAAGGAAGTGTCATTGCACTTCTTGTCGAATGTCAGGGACGAGGATGCCGAAGAAAATTCGGTTGAATCCAAGGTTGATGTTGATGTTGATGTTGATGAAACCGCTGCAGTCGGCTCCGAGGAAATTGCCGAACCACACACCCAGGATACCGATGCGCATGAGGACGAGACTCCCGTGAAACCTGTGCGTGTGTCTAACAGGACCCGCATGATGGAGCAACGCCTGCTACAGTTCTTTGAGAAAGAGAATATCTATTGTGAAGACGACCTTACCCTCGACACGCTTGCCGAGCGCATGGGCGTGAGCGCTAAAACCCTGTCGCCGTTCATCAGCAGCCACTTCGGCGTGCCATTCCGCACGTTGCTCAACAACTACCGCGTGGAGGCTGTCAAGAGTTATCTCTTGAAAAACCCCACCGCCACACAAGAGGTGGTGGCCGGCAAATGCGGCTACAAGGACGCTTCGGCACTCAACCGCAAGTTCAAGGAAGCCACAGGCGAGACTCCGCTGATGTGGCTCGCCAAGCAAACCAAGGCTTAATCCCGCATTCAGACAAAGGACACCATTACCGCACGCATCCCCCCGCACGGGGCAATGCGTGTTTTTTTTGCATATACATATGGCACCTTAGCGATAGATGCTGTCTGGACCAAGTGTAATAAAAAGTGTAATTTTTGTGTCAAAATGGTGGATATTTAAATAAATTTGTGTAATTTTGTAACGAAAATTTAGATTAAATGCTACAAAATACAATTTATTAAGATGAAAACATCACAAGTAATGAGCGACTTGCGCAGTCGCTTTGCGCATGAGCCTGAGTATCTGCAGGCAGTAGAAGAAGTTCTCACGTCGATTGAGGAAGTGTATAACCAGCATCCCGAGTTTGAGCGCTACAATCTCATCGAGCGCCTGTGCATCCCCGACCGCATCTTCACCTTCCGCGTGTCATGGATTGATGACGAGGGCCAAGTGCGCACCAACATGGCCTACCGCATCCAGCACAACAACGCCATAGGTCCGTATAAGGGTGGCGTGCGTTTCCATTCGTCGGTCAACCAGTCTATCCTCAAGTTCCTCGCCTTTGAGCAGACATTCAAGAACTCCCTCACCACGCTTGCCATGGGTGGTGCCAAGGGCGGCAGCGACTTCTCTCCCAAGGGCAAGAGCAACATGGAGATTATGCGATTTTGTCAGGCTTATGTTGCCGAGCTGTGGCGCCACATCGGTCCTGACACCGATGTGCCCGCCGGTGATATAGGCGTGGGTGGCCGCGAAGTGGGTTTCATGTATGGCATGTACAAGAAGATGGCTCGCGAGAACACCGGCACATTCACCGGCAAGGGCATGGAATTTGGCGGCTCGCTCATCCGCCCCGAGGCAACGGGATATGGCAACGTATACTTCCTGCTCAACATGCTCGCAACGCGCGGCATCGACATCAAGGGCAAGCGCGTGGCAATCTCGGGATCGGGCAACGTGGCCATCTATACCGCCGAGAAACTGATGCAACTGGGTGCCCGGGTGGTGACCATGAGCGACAGCGACGGCACCATATATCTGCCCGAGGGTCTCACTCAGGAACAATATGAATACCTCTTTGAACTCAAGGTGTACTATCGTGGTCGCCTGCGCGAGTTTGCCGAGAAATATGGGTGCGAGTACTTTGACCGTGGCAAGCCATGGCATGTGCCCTGCGACATCGCAATGCCCAGCGCAACACAGAACGAACTCGACGGCGACGATGCCCGCGCCCTGCTGGCCAACGGAGTGATTGCCGTGAGCGAAGGCGCCAACATGCCCTCTACCCCCGAGGCCGTGCATGCCTTCCTAGACGCCAAGATCCTCTATGCTCCGGGCAAGGCTGCCAATGCTGGCGGTGTGGCTGTGTCGGGTCTCGAGATGGCACAGAATGCACAGAAGATGTCGTGGACTGCCCAGGAGGTGGACCAGCGCCTCAAAGATATCATGGCCAATATACATGCACAATGCTGCAAATATGGCCAGAACCCCGACGGCACCGTCAACTATGTGAAAGGGGCTAACGTAGCAGGCTTCATGAAGGTTGCCCGCGCCATGATGGCACAGGGCGTGCTGTAAGTAATCACTTCACCCGACCATATCAAGCACAAGTCAAGCACAAGTGCCGCGTCCTGTCGAGGATGCGGCACTTTTACATAGCTCCTAAACTTATTTAAACAAGTTTGATATAGCGTAAAGAGGATTTATTGTAACTTGTCTCACAGCGTCACCATCTTGCTTGTCTACATACTCAATTTGTCCAAAGTTCTCAAGAGAGCATCGCAATGCTTTGCTGATGTGCTTGTTGTGCATGAAGAGTCTCAGGCTTTTCATTTTGCCACTTGTGCCTGCTTTGCATTCAATGGGTAATACCTTCGAGTCGCGACAAGTAACGTAGTCAACTTCTGACTGGGTACCTTCTACTATGTTCTCCCAATAAAACAAATCATCTCTATTGCGAGGGGTGTTGTATTTTGTCAATTCCCATCCAAGGACCATTTCTGCAAGACCACCTTTATTAACAAGGTCTTCGGCAGCGCCGGCGATAATCAGTTCGGTGGTCTCTGCAGCACCACCCAGGTCAAATGTAAAAACCGAGAGGAATAATAGGGTCGAAAATGTAAAAACCGAGAGGAATAATGGGGCCGAAAACGTAAAAACCGAGAGGAATAAAGGGACCAAAAATGTAAAAACCGAGAGGAATAACAGGGTTGAAAACGTAAAAACCGAGAGGAATAATGGGGTTGAAAACGTAAAAACCGAGAGGAATGGGGGCAGATGATGATGAAAAAAGATCCCTTAGTGGGCGTTGTGAACCTTGTGGATGCTCCTCTTTTTGCCATAAGGCCCGGCCCCCATTTGCTTCTTTTTTCACAGATGTCCTTTTTTTACAATTGCGTTAGCGCGATTACCTGTAATTTTGCAGCACGAAAAGGGAATTAACGATTTTAGTAGAGAGAATGTAACAACCCATAACACGCTACAAACTAAAAGAAGTACACACATCCCTTTTATTATAAAGAATAGGAAAATAATTTTTAAAAGGGAAAGACTATGAAGGCAACTAAGACAATTTTAATGCTTATAGCATCGGTAGTAATGTGTGGGTTCACATCATGCGACGACCGCGATGAGCCCGAAATCATCACCGAAGACAAGAACGAAGAGGTAAATTACTATGACTACTCTGAGAAGGGCTTCTTCATGAACGGAGAATCGCTGGTCAAAGGCGCATTTGACCAGGACAGTGTAATCACCGGTTATGCCAAGTATGTGAAGCGCAATGCACACTACAGGACAAAGGACGACGTGGAGCATGAAATCACGCTGGGCTATGCCCTCGTTGTTGAGCTTGACAAATATGGCAAGTTTTATTCAGACGACATCAAGTATAACGCCGACAGCACACGCATCAACAGCATGGGTGAGTTCCAGTTCCTTGACGGGTCACAGCCTTGCAAGGCAACCATTGAGGCGCGCATCGACACCATAGGCAAGCCCCACCTCATCACGTGCCACGCTACAATAGCCGGCAGTCCCGTCGCTATGCAGTTTCGCCAGACTTATTACAAAGATCCCTATAGCGATATCAAGCATCCCGACCCCGATCCCTTCGACATATAAAGATAATGAGACCACAAAAAACATTGAGTGCCGCATCCCTCCATCAGGGAGTGCGGCACTCAAGTTATATTAATGTCCAGTGTAATCAGGGACGCACGGTGAGCGACACGTTGAAAACGTTCAGGAAGTGAGATTCGGCTGCATTATAAGCCTTCCACTCGGCCTTAGTGATCATGCCTTTGAAACGGAAACACTTCACGCGGGTGTTCTCGTCGTTCTTGGTGCCCGCAAACTTAATCAGGTCGGCAGCCTGTGACATGTCGAAGGGGATGGGGCTAAGATCAAATGACTCGCCATCTTTGTCCCAATAAGAAAGCAGCACTTCCATATAGTTGACACTCTTGATATTGATCACCTCGTCCTGCTCAAAGGGGACACTGACTACAACCTCCATCTCATCGCCCATCTCCTTAACGACGGTCAGGGTGATGTCCTGTGCGAATGTGGGAGAGAACGCGCTGTTGTATTTTCCGCCCATTGATATTGAGTTGAGGTCAAGCACAACAGTTTTCTCGGCTGCATTGACAGCAAGGATTGCCATGAAAGCCAGGGCAAGTGTAAGCATTAATTTCTTCATTGTTTGCAATTGTTTTGTGCCGATGCTCCAGTCGACATATTCAACAAGTTTTAGGACACGGTCAAGCATGCGCGTGTGGAGCGTCACGCCGGCAACCTCATGTCCATAATTTATTCAGGGTACAAATATATAATTATTTCTATACACCAGCAACATTTGTGCCATAAATTCCGTTAAAATGCCTCATCCTAAAAAAGAAGGAGAGGAGGGTGGTGCAGGCCGATGACATCATGTGGGGGGGGGCGTCGTAGATGCCGAGCAGGTCGCAGACCGGCAATGTGTTGAAGCGCTTAGCGCATTTCCCCTGTTTTTATTTCGCTAATGAGATACTGAAAAACATAACCCGATGATTGATAATAGAAAGTGGATTCGGGTTTGAGCAGCGCTTGATAAGTTTGAGAATTGTAAACGATTTCAAAGGCCTGAACAAATTCATAGCCTTCTCGTTCAATGAGCAATCTAATTAAATCGCTCGTCATCATTTCTACCATCCATTTGAATTCGGCAGGAGAAATGTGCATCTCATAGGGGGAATAAGGTGTATTACTCATGTTTTTTTAGAAATTTGATGGCTCGTTCTGTACAAAATGCCCACTGAAAAGTGATTCCTTTCATAAACTCGATACGTCTAAGAAGTTCTTCTATATCTATAAATCCTTCTCTAAAATTGCGCACTTGCATTCCCACCCGATCGTTGGCAATTGGGCCGTATACAACATCATAATCATGCATATATGGAGGCGTGCGTGTGTCATCGCGATGATTAAAGATAAAATTTGCCCATTCCTCGGTATATTTGTCAAAAGAGAGAAACGTCAGTGTACCGTTGTGTAACTCATTGTCGTCAAATTCGTAAGAGTTCACGACTGGTTGGCCACCGAAAATTGATGCTCTGGCTTTGGCTACAACCATAGCTTGTGCTTCGTCCTCTGTAAGATAAAAGGCACGTCCAAAATCCTTGTAACTATTACACTTGTCGAGTTTGATGTCGCCAATAGAGGTGTTTGATCCGTGATATAGCTTTATCATAGCTCACCTCCCATTCTCTTACAATAAGCAGCTAGGTCGTTGACCGTAGAGGCAAAAGACTGGGTGTGCATGAAATCATAATGCCTTTCACATAATTCAAGCGCATTAAAATGCTGCAGATATCTCATGGCCTGAGCATCTGACATCTCATACCTTTTGGCAAACTCGGCAATGAGAGCTACGACATATTGAATCTTGTCTCTAATCATTTTCATAGATGTTTGTGGTGGCAAATTTACATGTTTATAATGACATTTGCAAATTGATGAGAACATGTTTTGATGACAAGGAATGTTTTTTTTGTGAGCAATAAGACTCTCAAGTGTGAAAGTATAGAGATGAACGAGCGAGCCCTGCGGTGGGTGCAGGGCTCGCTCGTTGTATTGATAGTAGTGTTGTATCTATCGTGGGGTTAGTCTACCTGGTAGTGAGTGTAGTCGGTCTTGCGCATGTCGCCGGTTTGGCAAATGCGGTCATGATGCTTTGCCGTATTCATATATGCTGTCGCTGGCAAGGTCTATCTCGTCGTTCCAATACACACATGTGCGGCTACTGTCCAGCTGTACTTGCTTGAACAAACCAAATACATCAACTAGAGCTCTAAAGGTGGGCAATGTGTTGATGTCGTCTTTTACATCATAAGTGACCTTGTACCCGTCGTCAAACTCAACGAAGAGCACATAGTCGTCAAGAGCTGTAATATTTTTTATCCTTGGTATCATAATGGTGGCAGTTTTGTTATCACTTGTTTGTCCCACATTTCCTGGAGCTCATCGCGATGCTGTGTTAACCATTCGGTAACCAGTTCTTGGGCCTTTTTGGGCAAATCACCTTCAAACATCTCAAGGGTTTGGATGTTAAATAGTCCCACATATTCATTAGATATGGCATGAATATGCGACGGCTCATGTTCTTTTGGCTTGAAGAACATTTTAATAATTATTCCGTAGAATCTAACTATTTATGGCATAAAACAAAACGATTTGTTTCGCAAAGATAAATCATTAATTTATAACCACAAAATAATTTGTAATTTTTAAGCACTGATGCTAGTATAGAGATGAACGAGCGAGCCCTGCATCCACCGCAGGGCTCGCTCGTTGTATTGATAGTAGTGTTGTATCTATCGTGGGGTTAGTCCACCTGGTAGTGGGTATAGTCGGTCTTGCGCATGTCGCCGGTTGCAGCGAGGGCGCTGTGGAATGACAGTGCCAGGTTGGGGTTCATGAGCACGTGGCCGCCCTTAGAGAGCTTGAGGTACTCGCGCAGGAGAGGACGATAAGTGGGATGAGCCACCTTCTCGATGATCTCGTGTGCGCACTGGATGGGATCCTTGCCGCGCAGGTCGGCTACGCCCTGGTCGGTAACGATGATGTCAACTGAGTGGAGGGTGTGGTCGATGTGGGTACACATGGGAACCACGGTGCTGATGCAGTCGTCCTTCTTGATTGAGGGGCACAGGAAGATTGAGGTGTAGGCGTTGCGGGTGAAGTCGCCCGAGCCACCGATACCGTTCATCAAGCGTGTACCGCTCACGTGTGAAGAGTTGATGTTACCGAAGATGTCGACCTCGATAGCGGTGTTCATTGAAACGACACCAAGACGACGGATAACCTCGGGATGGTTGCTTATCTCGGCAGGACGCATGAGCACCTTGTCGTGCAGGTCCTTGATGTTGTCAAAGAAGTCCATCATGCAGTCGCGTGACAGGGTGAGCGAGCATGTGCTCACAAACTGGCAACGGCCGCTCTTGAGCAGCTTAACGAATGTGTCCTGCATAACCTCGGTGTAAACCTGGAATGCGGGAATCTCGGTGCTAGCCTCGAGGCCTTCGAGCACTGCGTTGGCGATGTTGCCCACACCACTCTGGATGGGGAGGAACTCCTTGGGCATGCGGCCCACCTTGATCTCGTTAGCGAGGAACGCACACACGTTCTCACCAATCTTTCGGGTGGTGTCGTCGAGGGGAGTGAAACCGCCAGGCATACCCAGGGGCATGCTGGTCTTAACTACAGCCACAACCTTCTTGGGGTCAACGTGAGCTGTGGGTGAACCTGCGCGATCGCTGGGCTTGTAGATGGGGATCTCGCGGCGGCAGGGGGGATCCAGGGGCACGTAGATGTCGTGCAGGCCGTGGATTGTCTCGGGAATCTGGTCGTTGATCTCGATGATAACCTTCTCGGCGAGCTGCAGCCATGTGGGGCTGTTACCCACTGCTGTACCCAGAACGATCTCACCGTCGTCGGTTATGCTCTGTGCCTCGATGATGGCAACATCCATCTTGCCATACATGCCATAGCGCACTTCCTGTGCCATCTCGCTCAGGTGACGGTCGCTGTAGTGTACCTCACCGGCGTTGATGCGGTTGCGCACCTCGGGGAGTGACTGATAGGGAGCACGGAAGTTGAGAGCGTGGGCACGTGACAATTCACCATCGGTGTAGTCGTTGGTAGATGCGCCACTGAAAAGGTTGATTTTGAACTCGCGGCCAGCCTCGTGCTCAGCACGTGCGCGGGCAGCTACTGCTGTGGGAACAACCTTGGGGTTACCGGGAATAGTAAAACCAGATACACCAACGTTGTCGCCATTTTTTACAAACTCGGCAGCCTCGGCAGCCGACATGATAGGATAAATCATTTGTAACGTTATATTTTTTAGTTTCTTTTTTAAATTGCGGATAATTAGCGATGCAAAGTTACAACTTTTTTACGAAGTAACGCTAAAGCAAATGCAAAAAAGACGCAAAACCACCAATTGATATTGTGATATTGCAGCTTGCCGTCGGCGGTAGCGGTCAAAAAAGTGGATGGATTCGCCATTGAGGCAAAATAATAACCGCACCCTGTGCGTTATAAGAGTACTGAAAGCAACAAACGAAAAAAAATATGAAAGTACTCCTTATCAACGGTAGCCCGCGCAAAGAGGGCAACACCAGCACCGCCTTGGCCCAAGTTGCCGAGCAACTGGCTAAGCAAGGCATCGAGAGCGAAACAATGTGGGTGGGCAACAAGCCCCTGCGTGGCTGCATAGCGTGCAACAAGTGCAAGGAAAATGCCGACAACCGCTGTGTATTTGGCGACGAGGACATGACCAACGAGGTCATCGCTAAGATGGCCCAGTGCGACGCCATCGTGCTCGGTTCGCCCGTCTACTGGGGACAACCCTCGGGCCAACTGCTGTGCCTGCAGCAGCGCATGCTCTATGCCGGCGGAGCACACTTCCAGGGCAAGCCCGCAGCTGCCGTGTGCATATGTCGTCGCGGCGGTGCCACAGCCGCATTCCAGACACTGCAGATGCCCTTCCAGATGTGCAACATGCCGCTCGTGGGCTCACAGTACTGGAACATAGCCTACGGCCGCGTCGAAGGCGAGGCAGCACAGGACGTAGAGGGCATGCAGACCATGCGCACCCTGGCCAACAACATGGCATGGATGCTCAAGAAAATGCACGACGCCCCCACCACCCAGGCCCCCGACCGCGAGCCATGGGAACCCATGCACTTCATCAGATGAAACAATCAACCATTTGTAAATGAACTCAACTTTCGCATGTATATAGTACAAAACAAAATACTGCTACGAATGAAATCAATAGTCATCGCACTGCTTGCCTTGCTGTCATTCAGCTCTTGTGGGGCGAAGCAAAGTAACGAAAACAAAAAAAGTAACGAAAACATGGATGCAGGAAAAAGTATCGTGGTTTTCTTTTCGCATGCGGGCGAAAACTACAGCGTGGGCAACGTCAAGGAAGGCAACACCAAGCTGGTGGCCGACGCTATCAGTGAGCACACCGGAGCCGACCGTCTGGAGATAGTGTGCGCCAAGGATTACAACATGAGTTATAACGACCTGTGCGACCTGGCACAAAAGGAGCAACAGCAAGGCGAGTTGCCCGGCTACACCCTGCTGCTCAACGGCAAGGCGCTTGAGGGAAAAGCCGACCTCGCTGGCTACACTACAGTTTACATAGGCGGCCCCATATGGTGGGGAACCTATCCGCAGGTGATGTTCTCGTTCTTCAAGGACTATGACCTCAACGGCAAGACAATCATGCCCTTCTCTACCCATGAGGGTTCGGGCCTGGGCAGCGTTGTCGAAGACCTCAAGAAGGCCTATCCCGAGGCAACATTTGGCAAGGCATTCTCGCTCTACGGCCACGAGGCGCGCACCGACGCCGGCAAGCAAAAAGCCATCAACTGGGTAAAACAATAACGCTCATGTGGTGGAGGTCAGCAATATGTACAGGTGCCATCTTTGGCACACTCGTTTGGCTCATCCCCAATGTGCTGTGGCTGTTGGGGTGGATTGCAGGGCGTGTGTTTTCTTATCGCCTGCCTTACGCTCCGTTCGGCTGGACAGCCCTTGCATTTCTTCTGACTGTCTTAGGATGCGTGATGTATGGCCACTACCACGGGCGCTTCGTCACCGAGGTCAACAGGGTGGAATATGCCGGCACTGACGTTCCCGCAGCATTCGACGGCTACAAGATAGTGCACATCAGCGACCTGCATGTCGACTCCTTTGAAGACACCGCCGAGCTCAAAAAGATCCTCGACAAGGTGAATGAGCAGCAGGCCGACGTCATCCTCTTCACCGGCGACATGACCACCGGCAACATGGAGGGCATACACCAGCACGAGGCCACGCTCAAGGCGATGCAGGCACGTGAGGGCGTAGTGAGCGTCATGGGCAACCATGACTTCTTCATCTACGATCCTCAGTACCGCACCACCCGCGAGCGCTGTGCCGCTGCCGACACGCTCACCAGCTACGAGCGCGACGTGCTGGGCTGGACAGTGCTCCGCAACCAGTCGCTCATGCTGCACCGGGGAGCCGACTCGATCGCCGTTGCAGGGGTGGACAACATCAACGGCGGCCAGGGATTCAAGACCATCCAGAAGGGCGATCTGGGCAAAGCGATGACAGGCCTCGACGGCATCTTCACCATCGTCATGACCCACGACCCCAGCCACTGGCGGGCCGAGGTATTACCGCAGTCACACGCCCAGATAACACTCTCAGGCCACACCCACGCCGCTCAGGCAAGGTTGTTGGGCTGGTCGCTCGCTAACATGTCGTTCAATGAGTGCGACGGCCGCTACGACCACGACGGCCGCATGCTCTATGTCAATGCCGGCATAGGCTGCACCGCCCCCTTCCGCATAGGCTGTCCCGCCGAGATCACCCTCATCACCCTGCACCGCAAATAACACCATCAAACACCATCAAAGGGACGGTTCTTTTGATGGTGTTTTGGGTTAATACGCACAAAATCAAGGGTTAGAATATGGGTAAAAATGCAAAATATTGCACGTTTTTTGAACATTTGGGTTGATTTTTTGATTTTTGTTTTGTCATTATGCTTGATTTAGTTAAATTTGCGCCACTAACCAAAATGAATTTATTATGCCACGTTCAAGCAGACAGGTCAGCCCCACCGGCGTTTATCACGTGATGTTGCGCGGTATTGACCGCAACACTATCTTTGCCGATGACCAAGACTGCCGCAAGTTTGTAAAAATATTGCGTCAGCTCACTAACCCCAAGGACAAGGACAACAACCCGCTGCCGCCCTATTGCAACATTCATGCTTACTGCCTGATGACCAACCATATCCACCTGCTCATCGCCGAAGGTGCAGAGCCGCTGGGAGAGACGATGAAGCGCCTGGGCATCTCTTATGTGAGCTACTACAACAAGCGCCACAGTCGCCTGGGGCCTCTGTTCCACGACCGTTTTCGCAGCGAGCCTGTTGGCGACGCGGGATATTTCGTTACATTGCTCCGTTACATACACCGCAATCCTGTTGAGGCCGAAATGGTAGATTCCCCCGACCAGTATCAGTGGAGTAGCTGGCATGAGTATTCGGGCAGCGTAAAGGTAGATGGCGTGTGCGCCCGCAATTTGCCGTTTTCACGCATGACATGGAAAAAGGTGTGTGAGTTGGCTATAGCTGTCAGTAACATGCCGAGCCCCAAGTCGAAGATTGAGCATCGCCGTCTCACTGATGCCGAGGCAACCAATATCATAACTCGCATCAGCAACGGAGAAGCCGTCAAAGAGATGCGAGGGGAGCAGCGCAAAAGCGTCATTACTGCCATCATCAAAGCAGGAGTGGGAATGCGTCAATTGTCAAGACTTGCAAGAATTGACTACAAAACCATTGCCATAATCAACAGAATATCAGACACAAAACAATAAACACCATCAAAAGAACCGTCCGAGGCCACTGAAAAAGTATCATGTATCAGAAAAGATCTATTTTCATATTTGATACCCTATCTGAATCCCTATTCAAATATTCAAATCTCAGAGGGTTTAGAACGGTCAAAAAAGGCTGTTTTTGACTTTTTCAGTGGCCTCGAACCGTCCCTTTGATGGTGTAGAATTTTTCGCTATTGAAGGGTATGCAGAGCAACCATTTGGAATAAAGGCAGCAACGCAAGAACATAGAGATTTGATTGTTGAGTCGTTTGGCTTAGACCTGAAAAAATTCGGATTATAATCATTGATACACAATAATGGCCAATTACTTCAGAAAAGTCCTTGGCCATACTTTAACTACAATGTTATAATAACCCTTCAATAGCCTTCACAACGCCACAAATTGGCGGAGGCAATTGTTACAAGGCTTGGGAAATCACAAGGGGGTGACTAATTCCTGCTGGAAAGGAACAAGCTCGCCGTATAGGGTGACCATGTTGGGGCCATAGCCCACGATGGGTTCCACACGTACCACGGCATGATTAGAACCAACCTGTACCAACACATTGACTTTCAGAGTGACACCGTCTCCTGCGAGGGTGTAGTCATAGTGTGCGTTACCTTTCTTGTCGGTTGAGTATTTCTCTCCCGATACCATGCCTTTGCAGTTCACGCCACCAAATTCACTGGCACTTGACAGGCCGCCGTACTTGAAGGTGTACTGTACTATACCATCCTTGCCATTCTGAGAGACAAAGTTGCATCTTTCGTCGAGAAGGGATTTTTCCTTTCCGGTACCCAGTTCAGCACGGGTTGCCATAAACACAAACTCACCCTTGCTAAGAGCATCGGTTGCAACCTTGAAGTCGACGCTGCCTGCCTTTGCATGGAGTTGTGTTCCTTCCTGTTTTTTTGCCTTCTTAACTTCTTTAGTAAGTTTTTCTTGCTTAGGGGAGTTGTTAGCGTCATTATTGTTTTGTGCGGTCATCCAGGTGCACCCCACTGTAACTATAATGAGCGAAAGAATCAGTTTTTTCATAATAGCAAATTTTTAAAAAAAATGTAACAACGTTGATTTTAGTCCGCAAAAGTACATGTTTCAATTTACATATGCAACTATTTATAAACTTTTTTTGAACATTTTGCCACTTGCACTCTCTTTGGTCCCTTCGTCTGAACAACAAACCGAAACACACGTTAATGAAGCGAGATACATTCGCACAGCTGCGTATGTATAAGGACTTGACCGATCGTGTTCAAGGATGCCAACGGCAAGATTATTGACGTTACCGAGCATCCCGGATACCTCAAGCTCATCAAGGAGCGTTCGCGCACAGAGACTCCGCAGGAGACCGTGAAGTTCAACCTCTATGAGCATGACGAGCATCTGGGCATGACACCTATGGAGTATGCGTTGAAGGAGCTCGAGACCTTTGCTATGATAGGCGGTTACTCGAACCGTCCCTTTGATGGTATTGCGGCCAGATGGCATCGGATTCCCCGGATGGGCGCGATGTTCAGGTCTGTTCCTGCTAATTCAGGGGAGGTGTTTATTCCCCGGTCGGTTGCTTACCCACCGTTTTATCGTAGAGGTCGGCAGCTTCACGCATTTTGTCGCGCATATAAGCCATGGCGTTGCGCGGTGAAATCACCTTGATGCCCGGGCCGTAACTCATGAACACCGAGTACATCTCAAAGTTGACGATCACTTCAATCTGGAAGATGCAGCTGCCGTCAGGGTCTTCACTGACGAGCCTCTGCGACGGGTGCACAGGCTTGGTCTTGATGTAGTTGCTCTGCTCGGCCGTAGCCCAGAACTTGACCTTGCGCGGTGTGGCGTGCAGGTTCTTGCTCACGCCTATCACGTCGTCAAAGAAATGCTCAACGTCAAACTCCGGGTTCTCGCGGAACGGTACGTCAACAGGCTCCACGCTCACGATGCGGTCGAGCGCCAGGTTGTAAATCACCCCGTCCTTGGCGCGGCCACCGAATATGAACCAGCGGTTGCGGAACTCCTTCAACAAGTAAGGACACAGCACAAATTCTTGCTGCCTCCGGTTTCTGAATGACTGATAGACGACGCGCAGCGTCTGCTTGTGCACGATGTGGTTGTACAAGGGATTGAGCAGTTTCAGCCCCTTGAGGTCGGGCACGTTGTCAAAGTGGACAACAGGCTTGCGGCTGCTTTTGCTGATGGCGAGTTTGTCCTGCAGGCGGCGCACCACATCGGCCATCTCGGCAAACTGCTCAAAGTCCTCGAGCTGGCGCAGCATGTCCACCGCCTCCTGCATCACCTCGTAGTCGTTTTGCGACAGGGGCATGTCGGTGATGGAGTAGTCTGGGTCGGCATATCGGTAGTACTTGTGCTCATAGACCTCGATGGGCGCGTTGTAGCCCAGCTTGTCACTGCGCATCATCTGGATGTCGCCCTGCACCGTGCGCATGCTCACGCCCTTAGTGATGCCCTCCATCTCATACAGGGCATCGCTGCAGGCATCCACCAGGTCGTCAAGCGTCCAGCGGCGGTACTTGTTTCTCAAACAGTTGTCAATAGTCTTGTAGCGAATCAACGCATTCTTATTTGCAGGCATGAGTGTTTTCTTTTAGTATGGACATAATAAGTTCTGAGTAGGGGTCGCCAATAGGCAGCTGGTCATCAACATGCAAGCGCCTGCGAGTGGCCGTGGTTTTCTCGCCGGTTAGGGGATTAAAGCCTTGTTTTTCCTCAATACGGAAATATGCGCCCACGCCCCTGCGCTGCCACAGCGGTAAGGTGTTGTAATTAATGCCGTAGTTGAATAGCATCTCGTTTTTGTCGGCATTAGTCAGCCTCATCATCTGTCGCTGTGCCTCGCTTGCCGACACACCGTCTTTGCGCAATGCCCAGTAGCAATGGGAATTGAGCGAGTTGCGGTGTGCATCCTCCATGCGCCATCTAAAGTAATCTATCACATTTTCTTTTTGTGGAAGAGGGACCATACGGCAGTCAAACACACCTCTTTTTCCCGTCTCCATTGAGAATGCCGCCGAAGCCTCCCCCGCAAGAATAGACACCAATTTGCGTTCCTTGCGACCAAATGTATCGTCATTTATGTGGAAGAGAAGCGAGATTTCGTCACTCTCAGTGTAGCCATATATAACACGAAAACCACAGTTCATGAGACGATTCATAGTTGCAATCATCGCATCTCTAAATCGTGTATCAAATGGTGCATCAAGCTTCCATTCTTTCTTTGTGAGACGTGTAAAGCCATGGCCGTCAAGCCTTGCAACCATGTAAATGCCCTCGAGTATTGTGCGGTCAAGGGATTGCTCGAAGCGTCGCATCTGTTTGTCAAGAGTATCAAAATCCATAATCTATTCTTTCCAATCGGTTATTTCAAATCCATCATCAGTAATTCTCGCAAAAAAGAGTTTGTCAAACCCCTCGGCACGCTCGGGCATCTGCAGTTTGTTCTGCGTGCAGGCGATGGCATGCTGGGGCACCTGGCGCTGGCGCTGAAGGTTTCGTGCGATGCACTCCTTCACCTTGCTCTGGAAAAAGATGCCTATCACCTCATATCCATGCGCCTGGGCCTCAAGGATATAACGGGCGCGGTCAGCCCTTGCGGGATTAGTGTTGTCAACAACAAACGACCTGCCGCTAGCATAACACTCTTGCAATGCTTTCTGTTCTTGTCCTCGGGTGCGCAGGGTGTCGAGGTTGACATGGGCATAGCCATGGCAAGCCAGCATTTCTCTATAGAATGTTGACTTGCCGCTGGCCTGAATGCCAATGAATATGACGGCCTGCTGTTGAGGTTTTATTTCAAAAGGTAGTTTCTTCATGTTATCATTTGCGTGGTTTATAGCCCATTAAATGTTTTGTCCATGTTTCTTTGTCGCGCAGTGGAGTCACATAGGCGATTTTGAGCAGATAGTCGAGGCAGTCTTTGACTGCAGGGCCTTGCGGCAACTGCTTGAGCTGCATTATCTCATCGCCGGTGAAGGGCTGTTTGAACCCGAACATAGCTGAGCCCTCGGCCTTCATCTCGGCTGTGCGCTTCATGATGAGCTGCGCCTGACGAGGCATGCAATGCTCAGGAGCGTGCGACTTGTTGTCGGCATCGATGAGCAACATCAGTTCGCCGAAGCGGTCCTCGTTTTTGCACAAATATTGCAGTTTGCGCAGGTGTTTATCCTTCATGCCTGTCAGGTCGTCGCCCCAGTGCTTGGTCATCATGTGGTGCTTCACGAGAAACTGTACCTTGCGCATGAAATCCAAAGGGTACTTCAATCGCCTCAGAATAGCCTCAGCCATACGGCCAGATTCGTCTTCGTGACCTATAGGCCTTTTTAAAATGGTTTTACGTTTTTCTTTTTCTCATATTTTCCACTAAATTTCGATTAGTGGTGCAAAGGTAAGAAAAAACTACGCAATCTATTTGCGTAGTTGTAAAAAATGCCGTTTGCAAGGCTTGTTTTTGCTTTTTTCTTGCTGCTGCGCAGAAAGATCACACTATTCCGCTTAGATCTACTTTGTATTCCACAGGGGCAGATTCATTCTTGTTCAGAAACATTGTCATGTAGACGGGGGCATAGATCAGTTTGCCGTTGCATCTCAAGTTGTCATTGCAAAGCACAATGGCTTGAGCCAGTGAATAATCCTTGCAGTCCATGATGTTTGCCAGTGCCCGGTGTTGTGTATAGTCCTTGCCCGATTTTACCTCGATGGGCAACACATTACCGTCTCTTGCAATCACAAAATCCACCTCACCTCGTTTCTTGTTATTATAATAATAAAGTTCAAAACCATGTGCCTTCAGTTCCTGGGCAACAACGTTTTCAAATACTGAGCCGTGGTTTATGTCTTTGTCACCTCTAATGATACGCATCTGAATACCCTCGGCATACATGGCAGCAAGCAAGCCCACATCGCACATGAAAAGTTTCAGAAGATTTCGTGAACGAGCAAGCAACAGGGGTTGTTTGGGTTCCTCTATATTATAGACGGGAATGGCAACTCCGGCATTCTTTAGCCACAAGAATGAGTTGTGATAGCGGTCATACTTGGCATTCTCGTTTAGATTCTTCAAGATGAACCGTTTGTTTTTTGCATCCAGTTCGGGAGGAATTAAATCAAATATATCATTTATAGCTAATTTGTTGTTGGGGTCATATTGGGCAATGTCCCTTTTGTACATTGTGATTATATCCCTCTGCACGGCCATCACTTCCTGCAAGTTATTTGTCTCTATATATTTACTAACAGCCTCTGGCATTCCGCCAACAATAAGATACAAGCGAAACAGTTCCATCATCTTGTTGTGAACAAACTCGTCCACAGGCTGGAGTTTGTTCCAGGAGTTCATGACATTGTTGATGACGGCATCCCCCACACCAAGGGCACGAACGAATTCTTCGAAATCTAGCGGATACATCTCTTTAACCCCCATGTATCCAACGGGTTCTGAACGAAGGTCTTTTAGTTCTACACCCAAAAGCGATCCGCTCAATATATAACGGTATGAACCCTCGTCAACTAAGAATTTTATGGCTGTTACCACTTCAGGGCAAGCCTGTACTTCATCAAAGAAAATTAATGTGTTACCTTTTTCTAACTGTTGTTTTGTCAATAGCGACAATCTCAATAACAAGTCGTCGGTGTTTTTTGCACTTCGAAATAGTAATAATGCGTCTTCGTTTTCTATAAAGTTGATTTCAACAAAGTGTTTCCACTGTTTACCATACTCACGAACAGAAAAAGTTTTGCCTATCTGTCGAGCTCCAGTGATAAGCAATGCTTTGTTTGATGACTTGAAAAAATCTTGAATGTATGTATCTATCTTTCTTTTAAGCATATACTACAGTATTAATGGGTCGTGAGACACAAGGTGGTCTGCTTTTCCAATGCAAAATTATATAATATTTCCATTTTTCCATAATCAAATCAAGTAAAATTTCCACTTTTCCATAAAGATTAGGTTCAAAATCTCCTTTTTTCTAAGTTTTAGGCAATATTTGGAATAGAGGGTTGTTGTTTTGCAAGGCTTGTTTTTGCTTTTTCTTGCTGCTGCGCAGAAAGATTGCGTACTTTGCACCTAACTTTGCAGCGTGATTCGATTCCGCACGCGGGTCGAAGGCACTTTGAAGCTGAGCTACCGCACCACACATTAATTATTAATTCAACTTTCGCATGTGTATAGCACAAAACAAAAAAACACAACTGATGATACCGTGTTAACCCAAAACGTTAACAACAAAATTTGTTTTGAGCGAAGCTATGTTTTTTGTCGGGGAAATTACTACAACTCACTAAATTATATACTTGCGAAAGTTGTATGTTTAATTTTAAAACGACACACAACAATGGAAACAAAGATTATCAACAACCGTCCAGTGAAGATCTGGACCGACAATGTGGAAGACTCGGCTATGCAGCAGATTGAGAACCTCACAACCTTACCTTTCTTGTACCACCACCTTGCTATTATGCCCGATGTCCACACTGGCAAGGGCATGCCCATAGGCGGTGTGCTGGCCCTTGACGGGGCTGTCATCCCCAATGCCGTGGGCGTGGACATAGGCTGCGGCATGTGCGCAGTGAAGACTTCATGGAAGACATGCGACATCACCATGGACGTGCTGCGCAAGAAGATCATGCGCGGCATCAGAAAACGCATCCCTCTGGGCATGGATCACCACAAGGTGAAACAGGACGCTTGCTACCTGCCCTCCGGGCACGACATCGACCAGATGACCATAGTCAAGGCCCGTCAGGAATCCATACTGAAAGAGGTGGGTACCCTGGGCGGCGGCAACCATTTCATCGAGCTGCAGAAGGACGAGGACGACAACCTGTGGATAATGATCCACTCGGGCTCGCGCAATCTGGGCCAGAGGGTAGGCGCCTACTACAATGAGATGGCCAGGGAGTTGAACAGGCGTTGGCACTCGGAGGTTTCGCCCGAGGTCAATCTGGCATTCCTGCCCGTGGACACAAAGGAGTTCGGCATGTACTGGAAGGAGATGAAGTACTGCGTGGACTTTGCGCTGTGCAACCGCCGCCTGGTGATGGACCGCATCGAGGAGGTAATTGCCGACGCTCTCCCCGGCATAGAGTTTGAGCCGATGATAAACATCGCCCACAACTATGCCGCCCACGAGCACCACTACGGCAAGGACGTCTTTGTGCACCGCAAGGGAGCCACACTGGCGCGCGAGGGCGTTGTGGGCATCATCCCCGGCTCGCAGGGCACAGCGTCTTATATAGTCGAGGGCCTGGGCAATCCCGAGTCGTTCTGCTCGTGCTCGCACGGTGCGGGCCGTGTGCTGTCGCGCAAGGCGGCAATCCGTACCCTCGACATGGCTGCCGAGGTGGCACAGCTCGAGGCCAAAGGCATCGTCCACGCCATACGCTGCCAGGACGACATGCAGGAAGCATCGGGTGCCTACAAGGACATCGAGGAAGTAATCGCCAACGAACTCGACCTGATAAAGGTAAAGACACGCCTGCTCCCCATCGCAGTAATCAAAGGATAGTTTAAAGACGTGTAAAAGAAGAAAATAATTTCTTTTTGGATTTATGGCTGGCGCCAAGAACATGGTGGACTCCGTCCACAAAATAATATTACTGCGTCTATCAGGTAATTTCATTTTCCATGCGGAGCAATAAAAACATAATAAAAATATTTTCTTTTTACTGGACACTAATAGTAAAATCACGAAAAAACGCAATTTTTTTGAAAAAAAATTTCATTGCGCAAAAAGACTGCGCAGCGGGGTTGTAATTTTGCAGCGTGAAAACAAAAAGAGATCATTGAAAACACACAAATATATAGGTAAGTGCCGTAATGGGGGGATAAACAGAGTCGAAGGTTCGAGGCCTTCCTTCCCTTTGGGATGTAGCTTAGTTGGTAGAGCACGTTTATTCCCTTATGCGTCCTTACCTAAAGACACAACAGGATGCCGTAGAAAGCAGATACTTCGCTCCAGCTATATAAAGGGGGAAAATCCGCGAGACCCCAAATCTGCAATCGAATGTTGCTCCTGTTTACACTGCGGGGTAGTGAAGTGGTATCATACTGGGCTCATAACCCAGTGTTCGCAGGTTCGAATCCTGCCCCCGCCACAACAATCCAGTTGATGTAGCGAGGTGTTACTTCTGGGCGAATTGGAGTGGTCCCATCCTAATGTGGGGTTGAAAAAATCCCCGAGCCTTTCATGTGGGGACGTTTCACCTTGCGTCTGTTTCACTGGAAAACTTATATACAAGTGCCGTAATGAGGGGTTCCTTCGCAATGAGAGCACAGTGTCGCAGGTTCGAGTCCTGCCGTCAACCGCCATGGTGGATGTAGCTCAGTTGGTAGAGCATGATAGTCCCCTCACGCCTGTTGCCTTGTATTACTAAAATAACGGGTGCCGTAGTTGAGGAGTTCTTCGTTCCATAACGCGCATCAACGATGCTTGAGATGCAGCGTGCTCCCTCGCAGGAGTGTCGGTTGTTTTTATAGAACCTCGACGAGAGTTGCCCCATTATTAATTTTTTAAAAAACACACTATGAGTTACAATGACATTTTAAAAGAAAACACACAGGTGCTGAACCATGAAGGCGCCGAGGCGTTCAGGATGAGCCCCGAGATGGAGCTGTATGCCGCAGTTTGCACCATGGCACTGCAACCCAAGTTTTACGAGAGCACAAATGAGCAGGTGGAGCGCATCGCCGCCTTGATCAGGAAGGTGAAGCCCGAGTTTGTTGCACGGCTTGCCGTGTATGCCCGCAGGGAGATGAACCTGCGCAGCATTCCCTTGCTGCTCGCCGTTGAACTGGCAAGAGTGCATAGTGGCGACAACCTTGTGGCACGCACTATCGAGAAGGTCGTCATGCGTGCCGACGAAATCATGGAGTTGCTGATGTGCTACCAGTGGCGCAATCCCCAACAGGGTATCAAGAAGCTTGCAAAGCTGTCGCATCAGGTCCAGAGCGGACTGCAGCGCGCGTTCAACAAGTTTGACGAGTACCAGTTTGCCAAGTATGACCGCGACAACCTGGAGGTAAAACTGCGCGACGCACTGTTCCTGGTGCATCCCAAGGCTAAGGACGAATCCCAGCAGGAGCTGTTTAACAAGATTGCAGACAAAGCGCTGAGCGTTCCTTACACCTGGGAGACCGAATTGTCGGCACTCGGACTGGAAAAATTCGAGAACAACGAAGCGAAAAAAGCTGCATTCGGCAATAAATGGACCGAACTCATCACCAGCGGCAAGTTAGGGTACATGGCACTGCTGCGCAACCTCAGGAACATTCTTGAGACCGGCGTTGACGACAACACCGTAAAACAAGTAGCCAAGCGCATTGCCAACGTCCTCGAGGTAAAGAAGGCCAAGCAATTCCCCTTCCGCTACTTGTCGGCCTACAAGGAACTGAAAAAAGTGGTATCAACTAACACATCGCTCATGCTCAGCGCCCTTGAAGATGCGGCAGTGGCCAGTGCGGCAGGCATTCCCGGCTTCGGCAATGAATCTCGGGTAATGATTGCGTGCGATATGAGCGGCTCTATGCAATGTCCTTTAAGCGGTAACAGCAAGGTGCAGTACTACGAGGTGGGAAACATGCTTGCCATGCTGCTGCAATCGAGGTGCGAGAAGGTTGTTTCGGGAATCTTTGCCGATGATTGGAAGGTGGTAAACCTCCCTCAAAACAATGTGCTGAGCAACACCTACGCCATCGGCAAGAGGATAGGCGAAGTGGGCTACGGGACATATGGCGGCAAGCCACTTGAATGGATCATTAAGGAGAAAATTGTCGTGGACAAGGTGATGTTCTTTACCGACTTTGAGTTCTGGGGAGAAGACCATTTCGGCAAGTACTTTTCCGGCTTATGGAACGAGTACAAGAAGATTTCGCCCAACGCTCATTTGTACCTCTTCGACCTTGCCGGTTATGGGCATACTCCCATCAAGACACCCCAGGAGGATGTCACCCTCGTCGCAGGGTGGAGCGACCGCGTCTTTGAAATGCTTGATTCCATCGAAAACGGATCAAGCGTCATCGAGGAAATCAACGCGATAGAGTTGTAAAACACAAGCGGGCTGCCGTAGCAGGGAGATACTTCAATAGCTAATCTTTAAGCACAGAATTCATAACTCTGGGACCGAAACTCCCCGCGCCTGTTGCGCCCGCTTGTTTTTATAATCACGCCAAAACAATAGCGGAAAGTTTGTTTTGCAAGGCTTGCAAATGAAAAAAAATTGCTGCTACGCAAAAAGAGTTCGTTGTTTTGTTGTAACTTTGCACCCGGAAACCGAAAATAGCACATTTGATTTGTTTGTCTTTTAGTCTGAAAAAGCAAACCTCAAGAGAATCCTATTCAACTGGAATGAAACAGTTTAGTTACATAACATCACCATCATTTGTTCAGGGCCGCGAGCGCTTTGAGCAAAGTTGTTATGTATATGCTACCTATTGTGCACGACCCTGCACATCCGGCACAGGATTCCCACGTCACACGCGATATAGTTGTTTCTACCCGGCTACATATTAAGCCCACACGAGAAACTCAATAGACAACAATGATAGTTGGAGAATCCTGACCGAGGAAATTCCGACTATCATTTTTTTATGCACTTAATGAAAAAGAAACAGCTATGCCAGCCAATAAGAATGCCTTGATAAGGTACAAAACAATAGATAACTGCTTGAGAAACCGATTCAGGAGATGGACCCTTGACGACCTCGTCGAGGCTTGCTCTGATGCCCTGTACGACATGGAGGGCATCAAGAAGGGCATATCTGCCCGCACGGTGCAGAACGACCTGCAGATCATGAGGTCTGACAAACTGGGCTACTTTGCCCCCATCGAGGTTTACGACAGGATATACTACCGCTATGCCGACCCTGATTACTCAATCACGCAGAACCCGCTGTCGGCCGATGACTCGGAGTTGATCAGAAAGGCAATAGCCCTGCTTAAAGACCGAGAAAACCCCGACCGAGACGAGACCGCAAGAGTGCTCGCCCAGGTCCAGAACAGGCTCAACGCCATCCTCAACTTTGTGTAAAATCAGACAAAAGGGACGATTCTTTTTATCCGGTTTTCCGGTAATTGCGAATCTGCGGTCTTTCTTGGTCGACGTTTTATTGTAGAGAAACTGTAAACCGCAGATTATTACAGATTTATTTTTTTTCTTTGGGAATTATGTTCAAATTGAACAGATTGTTTGTGCTCCATTGCTGACGTCAGTGTCAGCAAGCACAGCCAATCTGCTTAATCTGGAATAAATTCCCTTTTCTGTTTAATCTGCGGTTTTTCTTGGTTGACGCTTTGTTGCGGGGAAGCTGTAAACCACAGATTATTACAGATTTAATTTCTTTTTTGGGAATTATGTTCAAATTGAACAGATTGTTTGTGCTACATCGCAGACGTCAGCAAGTACAGCCAATCTGCTTAATCTGGAATAAATTCCCTTTTTCTGTTTAATCTGCGGTCTAAATGCCTCTCGGGGTAACTTGTAGAAAAAATGCAAGAGAAGGCCACAACCCTAAGGTTATTATATATCTGTGTACCAAATACATACAACAAAACACCATCAGAAGGAACCGTTCCCTTTGATGGCGTTTTTGGTGGTGTTGAGTGAGGAACCAGATTCGAACTGGTGAATAACGGTTTTGCAGACCGTCCCCTTAGGCCACTCGGGCATCCTCACGTTGTTGTCGGGATAGCCTGACTCGAACAGGCGGCCTCTGCATCCCAAATGCAGCATTCTTACCCACTGAACTACATCCCGAAATTAATTTGCAAGCGTCGGAGTGGGAGGACTCGAACCTCCGAAGTCGAATGACGGCTGATTTACAGTCAGCTCTCGTTGCCGCTGGAGAACACTCCGTGATTGTGCGGAAGCAGAAGGATTCGAACCTTCGAGGCCACGGGTGGCCTGGCACCTTAGCAGAGTGCTGGTTTTAGCCGCTCACCCATGCTTCCGTTGGTTTGACGGTGCAAAGGTATAACGGCCGAACGAAGTCTTTTTTCGTTGCAAGGGAAAAATGCCGAAACAGTCATTTTTAGGGCAAAAAATCACTAAAAACTGCCTCGGCCGAAACAAAAGAACACCCTGGGATTAGCTGATGATGAAAATGGCGCCCACGAGTGATGTGACGAGAGCGATGGCATAGACGGCATAGGCAGAGAGCAGCGGGCGGCGCAGGGTGTTGTCAGTGCGAATGAGTGCAATCACATAGACCGCAATGGCCACAAACAGCGGCTGGAAGGGCAGGGTGTAGCGGCTCACCGAGCCCGCGCAGATGTAGGCAATGCCCACATAGCAGATGACGGGCCACCATGCCACGAGTCCCAGGCTGTGCTTGCGCCGCCACGAGAGCATGAGGTAATAGATGACCATGAGGCCAGCGCACAGATACCAACCAATGCGTACTCGCGGCATGACCGATGTCCATGCGCTCGACTCGGCACCCCATGGGAACGGGATGATGGCCATGGTGCCACAGGTGAAAGGCAGGTAAAGTGCACGCTTCCACATGGGTAGGGTGAAGTAACCGTCCATCCATCCGTAATACATGCTCTGGTAATTATCGCCTTTGAATGCAAGTGTCATGATTTCGCCCCCGGTAACATTATAGACCTGCTGCTCTACACTGTAAGTAGTGGAAAAATACATGCCCAAGTACCATGTGATGCCGGTAATAGCCACCAGTGCCAGCAGTGAACGCCAGCGGGTGCGCCAGCAGGACAGCCCCAACAGAATAACACCGAAAGCGGCAAAGTTGATATACTTGGCCCTCACTAGTGCAAGCACTACACATGCCACGGCATACATGGCCACGGCGGCTATCGCCTTGCGATGCGCGGTGTCGCTGTCCTGCAGCCACACCAGTGCCATGGCGATCATTGTGAGTGACACATAGTTGAGAGCCTCCTTCTGTATCACAAATCCTTGCGACATGAAGTAACCGTGCAGTCCCAGCAACGCCATGGTGATGGCGGCTGTGGCAGATGGGGTTATGCCCTTGATGCGGCGAGTGAAGGTGACTGCCAGGCTTGCCGCCATGATGACGGATGTGGCTGTGAGCATTAGGTTCATTGCCACTGGCCACACGATGCTCACCCCCAGCACCCGCCACAGTGCCAGCATGGCCATCGGGAAGCCGAAGAAGGTGATGAGCGGTTCGTCACAGCGTCCGTCATAGTGGTGCAGCGCCCACTTGTAGTATCCGCCGGCATCGCAATCGAGGATGGGCATCTCGAGCGTCGCCCCTTGTTGCAGTGTGGTGGCGTAGATATAGTTGACCGCGCTTGCCACAAGCACCAGCGCCACCACAGCAAATGCCACGCAGCATGTCGGTGACCACCACGAGCAGCATCGCCTTGCCACAGCCAGGGGCACAGCGCATGCCACAGCCATAGCCGCCACGATGCTAAGCCCGTCGGCAATGCCGAAGGTGCTCACAGTGATGGCTGCAATTACAATCGCAACGAGCGACAATGCTATGTAGCAGTAACGGAACATTTTCCTTTTTTTAACGAAAACTAAAATGCTGGTTTTATTTTAACGATAACTAAAATGCTAGCGCATTTTCACGAAAACGAAAACTTGCTACTTGGGGTGTTGGGTGTCGGTAGGCACCGCCTACCGAGACTTGACGCCTCCCCATTAACCTTTTAACCCATTAAACTCTTAAACCTTTACAAAAATCACTTCCCCCATTTCTTGAGGTGGTAGCGGTAGGTGTGGCCGTTGGTGGATTTGAGTTCGAGCAGGGCTTCCTTGCTGGTGAGGTTCTCTACGGTGAAGTGGTTGACGGCGTCCTTGGCCGTGTCGATGCCATAGAGGTGTACCCACACGAGTTTATCGTCGGGGAAGGTGACGTCGATGTTGGTGCCGTTGTCCTGCCAATGGCCCACGGTCTGCATCTCGGTGTGCAGTTCGTCGGTGTAACGCAGCTGGAACACTGTGCTCTGGAACTGGAAGAATGCGCCGCCCATGTAACCGTCTATGGGGCTGCCATCCATGTCGACTTGCTCCACGTGCCATGTGCCGAACCACAGGCCTATGTCGCCGTTGTTGTGTGTGCACGATGTCATTGCGAGCATCGATGCAACCATTATCACGAGTGTATAGATAGTCTTTTTCATCATTATTTCTTGCCAAAAGTGAAGTTGCCGTGATATATTACTGAGACTTGTGCACCCACGTTGTTGCCGGTGAGAGTGCCGTGGTCCATTGCCAGGCGCAGGTTGGCAGAGAGCCCCTGCAGTTTGGTGCCGTCGGGGGCACGCCACTGGCACTCGGCCATGAGCGAAGTGGCTGAGACGGGCTCTATGCGGGGCACGAAGGGAGTTCCCCATGACTTGCGATGCGATGCCATGACGCGATATTGCCAAAATCCAAACTGGTCAATGTTGCCATACGCACCCACGTGGAAGCCACGCACCATGTTGTCGGCAAAGCGGGTGTAGCCGTCAAGGTTGTAGATGGGGCCTTGTACCATGGGCGAACCTATGCTCATGCCCAGGTGGTGATAGCCGTTGAAGGCATAGTTGTTATAGTAGTCATCGGCACCAGTAGCTTCCTGGGTGAGAGGTGTGCCCTCGTGGTCGCCGGGAGCATAGTGGATGGGGCCGCTCTGGTTGGTAAAGTCGAGGTACTCGACAACGATGCCCCTGATGTGTGAGCCCCAAGCCGAATTGCAGTACTCGATGCCATAGAGGCCGTCAAAGCCGTTGAGCTTGCCTATGCCCGAGCCATCTTCCCAAGGCGACTCCCAGTAGAAGCGCACTTTGTTGTGCAGGTCGATATTCACATCGAGCGCTGCGTCCCATGAACCGATGTGGTTGCCCTCGTAGTAGTTGTTGTCGCCCGCGCTGCCGCCACTGCTGGGGATGAGCGCCTTGAAGAACGCTTCGGCGTCGGCCTTCTGCTTGATAGTCTCAGTCACCTTGCCGTTCTCGCGCATGACGCGTGTGCCGCCAAACTGGCACGCAGCCTGCATACCCACGGTGAAGGCAACGCGCTTATTGGGGTTAGTGCGCAGGTACAGGTTCTTGTAGTTCATCCAGTAGCCTGTGGTGGTGAAGTGGTTATACAGGTTGTCGTGGTTGTTGATCCAGTTCTTGTCCATTGCCTTGTAGTAGCCCACCTCGCCTTTGATTTGCAGCCATCTGTGAGTCAAGGGAATATTCTGGAAGTTGACAAGTCCCGCCCTCAGTCCAGGCATGGGTCTTGCGTTGCCACTGTTAGTGATGTCACCGCTGCTCAACTTGTTGCTCACAATGACTGAATTGCGAGGAAATGATTGTCCCACTGTTGCATACACACCGCGGTACTTACCGATGACATAGGCCTGCTGCACCCATGCGCGTGCCGGGTGCTGGGGGTTGTTGTTTTGCAGTCCTAAACCATCGACCCACGTTGCATAGTCGGCGCTCGAGCTCCATCCGGCCACGAGAGCCAGCCCAGCGCCCCAAGACAAGCGCCGGCGGGTGTCGATCTTGCGATAAACGTTGCCATATGCCAGTGTGGAGTTGGCCTGTGTGAACATGCCTGCATGGTTAGCCATGATGTAGTGCGGAGCAAAGTCTCCGCTACCGGCATTGACTACAGCACCCACCTCGTAGTGTATTGCCGACGGGTCGATTTTTTCGACACCAAAGTTGGGCACCTTGTGCTCCAATTCATTCTGCACCATCGTCGAGTCTTGCGCCGCGGTAGTGAGCGCGGTGGCAGCAAGTAAGATGATTATCAGTGATTTCTTCATATCCTATAGTTTCAGTTTATATGCTAAATAACGTTTCAGGTAGTGCAGGCTCTGCTTGAACGAGTCGATGTGGCGGCTCTTCTTGCTCTCGGCAATCTCGTCAATCTTGATGAAGATGCCGGTCTCCTCCACCTTGCCAAACTCGTGGTTGATGGCTGTGCCAAAGACGCGCATCGTGGGCGACAGCGCCATGTAGGCATTGACAAGCGGCGGGATGTTGATGCCGTGGTTGCGCACGAAGGCGTTGAGTGTCTTATAGTCGGCCTTGAAGTCTCCGCCCCCAAAGAAGCCGTCGCCTCCGGGAGCCACACCTTCCAGAGGCTCAATGGGAGTGACCAGTTGGTCGCGGTCAGGGAAATAGAGGCGCAGGAACTCCAGCAAGCGGTCGCGGCACTCGCGGTCATAGCTGGGATACATGGTCATTTTGCCGAAGAAGTACTTGATGTCGGGGTGGATGACGCTGAGCGCTCCCAGTCCGTCCCACAGGTTGTCCAGGGCATACAGTGCCTTGTTGCCGGCACGCGTCGACTGATACTCAAGGCTCACAAACGAGCGTCCCAGCTCGATGGTGCAGGGCAGATACTCGTCGACAAACTGCTGTGAAAAATCAAACATGTGCCCCATGGCTATGCGCAGCCTGCCGTTAGCGTCACGCTCCATGTCGGTGCCCAGGATGTAGCGATAAGCACCCACGATGTTGCGCCTGTCGGGGTTCCACACCAGCAGTTGTTGGCAGGGATTCTCCATGGTGTCAAACTCGTCGATGTCACACCCCTTGCCGGTGCCACCACCGCCGGCACGAAATGCCAGCTCACGCAGGCGCCCAATCTCGCGCATGGTGTTGGGGGCGTTGTGCGCGTCGACGACATAGATGCGGTTGCCCGCCTTGTTAGTCTCGCGCAGCAGGCGATCCTCGGTGAGTTCGGCCTCGATGAGGCTAGGGTTTACGGCATCAATAACTGGTTCAATCATAATGTTTGATTTTTAAGTTGATATACAATGTCGCGCAGCCGTGCCGCCTGGTCAAGCGGACGCGATGCATCCAGGGTTTGCCAGTCGATGGGCTTGCCCATATAAATCTTAAATGTCGAGTTGCGTTTCTTATACATCTCGTCGGGCAGATACAGCATCTCAATGTTGAACTTGATGCCCAGCCGCTTGCGCCACTTGGCCAAGCGGTAGAAGAAACGGGAGTTGATGGCATCGACATATATAGGGACCACGTCGCGCTGGTCGTGCACGGCACGCACCACCACATGCTTGTTCCAGCGCAGGTCGGCCACAGAGCCGTCATCTTGCAGGCGCGAGCACAGCCCTGCCGGGAAAGTGAGCATCTGGTTGTCACCGCTATACTGCTGGCTGATGAGCTCAGCCGCTTGGCGCGACTGGCGCCCGTGCTTGTTGATGGGCAAGAAGATGCATTGCAGTGGCTTGATGGCCATGAGCAGGTCGTTGACCATAAAGCGGATGTTGCCGTCATAGTGCCGACCCACGTGCGAGATGAGAGCCAGGCCGTCGAGGCCACCCAGCGGATGGTTTGCCACAAAGACATATCGCTTGCCGGGCTGCAACTGGTGCATGCCTTCAATCTCAACGTCCACATTGAGGAATTTGAGCACGTGCTGGGCAAAGTCCACGCCCTCAAGTCCGCGCCCCGAAGCCAGCACCTCATTGATCATATCCTCGTGTATGGTGCGTTTGAGCCACCTGATGGCCCAGCCTGGGATATAGCGGTAATGGCGCGGCATCCGTGCCCGCAATATCTGGTCAACATCAATATGTAGCGCCTGTTCACTCATAATAACCTACAAAGTTAATAAACTTTGTCCAACTCCATACTAATAAACCAAAAAATAATTCAACTACTCGGCAATAAAGGCAATGTTTTGGGCACAAAAAAACAGAAACCCTTCGGGATTTCTGCTTGTTGGAGTGCAATATGCGTTTTTGTGGCGCTATGTGTATTTACATCAAAATCTAATAGAAGCCGTCTTTAGTGTTTCTTGGAGTGTTTTCTTTTCTTGGAAGATGAGTGTTTCTTCTTGTGGGGAGCCTCGGGGAGTTTGAATGTAATGGGCAGGGTGAACGTGAAAGCATCGTTAACCACATCGCCGTTCCAGAGGACAGGAGTCCACCGGGGCATGATGCTAACCACGCGCAAGGCCTCAGCATCGAGTTCGGGGTTTACCGATCGCAGTATCACGGGATCGACAACCGTGCCGTCGCCTTTCACGAGGAAAGAGACTACAACTTTCCCCTCGATTTTCTTTTTAGCGGCATTCTCGGGATACTTGATGTTGTTGCTCAAAAATTCCATCAGTGCTGCATCACCGCCGGGAAAGGACGGATTCTCAACCTTAGCGTTGTAGACCTCTATTGTGTCGATGGGCATAGGCATTTCCACCATGCCTTCAATGGGTGGCACAATGGGCTCAGCGGGTTGTGGTTCCTGATTGCCGCCAAGGGCTTCAAGGTTGAACTTGACAGGGAGGGTGTAGCCTATATCGGCAAGTTCGCCATGCTCCATGCCGGGGGTGAATTTGGGCAGACTCTTGACCACACGCACTGCCTCGGCATCAAATTGCGGCCCAAGCGAGCGGGCAACTTTCACGCTGTCGACACTGCCGTCTTTCATGACGCAAAATTGCACAATCACACTGGGTTTTCCTTCTATATGCGCTTCCTTGGGCAAGCGGGAATAGTCAATGTGCTCAGCAATATATTTCATCAAGCGGGCATCTCCGCCGGGAAAACATGGCGGACGAAAACCGGGTACTTCACCGAATATTTCGTTCTTGCAGGTCTGCTGCGTGGCGACGGTGTCGCACGCTTCCTGAGCCTGTGCGGGTGCAGCCACAGCGAGTCCCAGACCGGCCACAACGACAGCCTTGCCCAGCATGCGGCGCAGCGACAACTGTTGCTCGATGTAGCGCATTTCGGCCTCACACATGGGGCAAGTGCCGGCGCAGTCACCCTTGTGGGTGCACACGGCGGGAGTGTACTCAATCTCGTTGGCGCGAGCAATCTCGCTGCGCACTTGCTTCAATGCCTTGCATTTGTCTTTGCCGAAACTCATATAGCGCTGATAAAAAAGTAACTTCTCTTGCGACCGGCCTTCCCGGGTTTTTCGGATAGGCCGGGGTCGCTGGGGAATTGGGGGGATGAGGTGGGTGGTGGAATCCTGTGGGTGCTTCTGTGCTGTTTTTATCACACTTTGCCCAGGATGATGTTGACCAGTATGTTGAGGTCGGTTGTGTCTACGGTGCTGTCGCCGTTGAGGTCGCACAGGCCGATGGTTGCGGGACGATAGCCCGAGGTCTTGCCCAGGATGACGTTGAGGAGCACTGTGATGTCGCTCACGTCGACTACCTTGTCACCGTTGACGTCGCCCACGAGGTCTATCTTAAAGCTGTGGGTGGTGTACTGGCTCATGCCGCTCTCATACTGTGCCTGGATGGCCACGGTGTGCTGGCCTGCCTTGACATCGTTGAGCACGATGGCGGGTTCAGTGGTGGCGCCAACCTCGGCGTTGTCAAACTTGACGTTGTACTGCTTCACGTCGCCCACATCCACTGTGGTGCCCTCGTCGTCGAGGTTGCCCACATAGAAGTTGTCGATCTGCGAGAAGAACGCGTCAAACGATGTGTAGTGGATGCCTATGCGCACCTTCTGTCCTGCATATGCACTCAAGTCGGTCTCGTAAAGCGTCCACACGCCGTAGCTCACGGGATTGATGTAGCTCACGTCGTCCCACGAGTCGGTGACGGGGTTCTGTGCACCGTCCTTAAACACGCACACGCTCATGCTCTCGGGGTACTCGGCATAGGCCTTGGCGGCAAAGCGGCACACGAAGTTGTCGCGGATGGTGATTTCGGGTGAAACGAGCCACTTGTTGGCACCGTTGTTCTGCGGAGAGAAGAAGATGACGGTCTTGTCGCCCGAGGGTGCCATCACCGCGGGGTCGGTGGGCATCATGGCGGGCTTGGTGTGCCAGGGGTTGAAGATCATGGGAGGCACGGGGCAGGGAGCGCCGGGAGTGCTTGCGCCGGGGAAGGTGACGATGTTGCTTGCCGAACCCAGGCCGATGGGGTAGCAGGGATGCTGGTCCATGTCGTAGGTCCTCCAGTTGCCAAAGCGGCCGGTGGCAAAGTCGTCGTAGGCCTCAAAGTCATCGGTGAACGAGATGTTCTGGTTCCACTTCACGGTCACCTGGTTAGCGTTAGCGCCGGTAACCTTGGAGTCGACGGTCACGTTATAGGGGTTGATGATTTTCTCCTTAAGCTCGATGTTGAGGGTCATGTCGCCGTCAATGTTAAGCTGCTGGCTGTAAGTTTCATAGTTGGGTATGGTGACGCCCAGCAGGTAGCTGCCCTTCATGACAGAGGGGAAGACAGCCTTGCCGCGTATGATTTCGGCCTCATACTGCTCGCCCGAGGCCTCGTCAGTGATTGATATCCACTCGCCGTTGACGTTCTTACCGTTGTTAGTGGTGATGGCGGCTTCGAGTCGTGCAGCGGCGTTGCTGATGGTGATCACGGTGTCGACAACCTCGGTTGTAGAGGCAGGATAAACGGCCTGAACACCCAGCTTGTAAGTGCCAGCCTCGAGGTCATTGAACTGCCACTCATAGTCCTCGGTGGTACCCACGAGTGCGTCATTGAGATAAACGTTGAACGACTCATTGGGGTTGCCGGCCGACTGCGGAGTCACGCGGCGTGCACGCTTGGGTGCGCTGTAGCTCTTGTCCTGGCCCACATACACGTCATCGACCATGAGCATGAATGCGCCGCCGTTGTTGGCCTCGCTGATGTAGCGTATTGCCAGGCGCACCTGCTTGCCGGCGTATGCTGTGAGGTCGTATTTCTTGTTTACCCAACCCTTATAGTCGGCAGTCTCATAGTTGCCGGGGTTGAGTTGCTTGAAGTCCTTCTTTTGGGGGTTGTCGAGCACTGTGGTGACATAGACCTGGAACTTCTCTTTGTATACATCGGCGGCCTTGGCCATGAACGAGAAGATATTCTGGTTGCCCGGGGTGATTACTGGTGTGATGAGCCAGTCGTCGTTTTGGGCACCGCTCTCGGTGCGTGTGAAGCCCACATACTGCTTGCCGCTGTAGGGTCGCAGGATGGGATAGTCATACCACCATGCGGGCTGTACCACCAGGGGGTTGATGATTTGCGCATACTGCATTCCGCCTCGGTTGAGATAAGAGCCCACCAGCGCTGCCGCATTGAGGCCGTCGCCGTCGATACCGCTCCACTGGCCCCACTTCACAGCAAAGGGGTCGTAGCTCTCGAAGTCGTCCCAGAACACGGGAGGCTCCTGGTTCCAGGTGAAAGTGAGGTCGTTGAGTCCCGTGATGGGGTTGTGTGCGATGCTGGTGCTGAGCGAGTAAGGGGTGAGCGTTTGCTCGGCAAGCGTCAGCTCCACAGTAGTGTCGGCAACGACATTGAAGTCTTTTCGTGCCGAGTCATATCCGCGTGCCGAGGCTTCGAGCGAATGATTGCCGGCATATACCTTGAGCGAGGCAACGCCCTGCTCGTTGAGCGCGATATTGCCATAAGAAAGGGCATAGTCGGTTTGCTTGAGCACCACAGCAGCGCCGTTTACCGGTCCGCCGTTGGGGCCCTTGACTGCGATAGTGAGGTTTATGTTGCGTTTTTGTGCCACGGCAGGCACAATGGCTGCCACAACCATAATGGTAACCGCGAGGTATCTTAATGTCTTCATCACGTTAAAATTGATTAGTGTGCAAAGTTAGTGATTTTTTTTCATGTGTAGCCGTTTAGCCATTTTAAATTTCGCTCTATTCAGAAAAATCATTACCTTTGTACATTATAACGAACTAATAAAAGATATGAAACATCTCATCATGTGCACTACACTCGTTGCTGCGGGGGCTGTTGCCTCGCAGGCTAAGACCATCAACTATCCCGACGCGCGCCGCGTCGACACCGTGGACACCTACTTTGGCACACCCGTGGCCGACCCCTATCGCTGGCTCGAGGATGACAACAGTGAGGAGACCGCCGCGTGGGTTAAGGCGCAGAACAAGGTATCACACGACTATCTGCAGGCACTTCCCGGTCGCAATGACGTGAAGAAGCGCATCACTGAGCTGGCCAACTATGAGAAGATGGGCACTCCGTTCAAGGTAAAGGGCAAGTACTACTTCTTCAAGAACAACGGCCTGCAAAACCAGAGCGTGCTCTATGTCAAGGACGCTCTTGACGGTGAGGCACGTGTGGTGCTCGACCCCAATACACTCTCAGAGGACGGAACAGTGGCGTTGCAGCAGACCAACTTCAGCGATGACGGCCACTACATGGCATACGTGATCACGCGCAACGGCAGCGACTGGAACGAGATTTATGTCATCGACCTGTTCACTGGCAAGAAGCTCGATGACCACATCGTGTGGGCTAAGTTCACTGACGCACAGTGGCTGGGCGACGGCTTCTTCTATAGTTGCTATGATGCGCCCAAGAACGCCAAGAGCCAGAAGAACGAGTTCCACAAGGTGTGCTACCACAAGATAGGCACCAGCCAGGACCAGGATTATGTAGAGTTCCGCAATGCCACCGAGCCTCTTATGTTCCACATGGCACAGGTGATGGGCAACGAACGCTTCGTCTTCGTGCAGGAAACCCAAGGCGAAGGCAACGGACTGTGGGTAAAGGACCTCAAGGACGTTAACCCCCACTACATACGCCTTGCCGACACCGACGGATTCTATAACGAGCCCATAGGCATTGCCAATGGCAAGATATATGTGATGACTAATGCCGGCGCACCGTGCTGGAAGGTGGTGTCATATGACATTGACCACCTGAGCAAAGCAAGCCGCAAGGACTTCATCGCCGAGCGCGAGTGGGTGCTCAGCGGCGCTCAGCTGGCTGCTGGCAAGTTCATCATCACCTACGACCGCGATGCGTCGAGCCACCCCTATGTATTTGACGCCCAGGGCAAGATGGAACACGAGATAGAACTGCCCACCTTTGGATCGGTGGGATTCTGGAGCCGCAACAGCGAGAAGGAAGTGTTCTACAGCTTTACCAGCTTTGTTTACCCCACAGCCATCTATTCCTATGATATGGAGAGCGGCAAGTCGGCCTGCATCTTTGCTCCCAACGTGCCCATCAAGCGTGAGGACTATGTCACTGAGCAGGTGTTCTATCCCTCAAAGGACGGCACCCGCATCCCTATGTTCCTTATATATAAGAAAGGTGTGAAGAAAGACGGCAAGCGTCCGGCACTGGTATATGGCTACGGAGGTTTCAATGCCAGCATGAACCCCGCCTACAGCTATGCGCGCACCCCGTTTGCAATGCTTGACGCCGGTGGCGTGTATGCCTACACTAACCTGCGTGGCGGCGGTGAGTATGGCGAGAAGTGGCATGAGGCTGGCACCAAGATGCAGAAGCAAAACGTCTTTGACGATTTCATCGCGGCAGCCGAGTGGCTCATCAGCGAGGGTTACACCTGCAAGGGCAAGATAGGCATCAACGGCGCCAGCAATGGCGGTCTGCTCGTGGGTGCCGTAGTGAATCAGCGCCCCGACCTCTATGGTGCCGCAGTGCCCCAGGTGGGCGTTATGGACATGCTGCGCTACCACGGCTTCACCATCGGCTGGAACTGGGCACACGACTATGGCCGCAGCGACGACTCTAAGGAGATGTTTGAGTACCTCAAGGGCTACTCGCCGCTACACACCATCAAGAACGACGGCACCAAGTATCCTCCCATTCTGGTCACCAGCGGCGACCATGACGACCGTGTGGTTCCTGCCCACTCATTCAAGTACACCGCACAGCTTCAGGCCAGCAACACCGGCGACGCTGTGAAGATAATACGCATCGACACCAATGCCGGCCACGGTCACGGCAAGCCCATCAGCAAGGTCATAGAGGAGTACACCGACATCCAGACATTCATCATGTACAACCTGGGCGTCAAGTACAAATACAAGAAATAACGGTTAGACGGTATTCTTTTTGCATGAACGATAAATTTTGCTTAAATTTGTCATTGCATATGGGATAATACTCGTTAAGTTGAATTTTAATCACTTAAAAACTAAATACACAAGATGAAAAAATCTATCTACGCAATCGCGGCAACTGCAGTGCTCGCACTCGCAGCATGCACCGCAACCGGCGAAAACAATGAAGGCCGTGCCAAGGCTTTTGAGTCAACAGTTGACGGAAAGGCTACTGCCCTCTACACCCTCAAGAATGCCAGCGGCGCATATGTTGAAATCACTAACTATGGCGGACGCATCGTTTCAATCAACGTACCTGACAAGGACGGAAAGCTCACTGACGTGGTACTGGGCTATGACAACATCGACACCTATGTAGCCGACAAGCCCGGCAACTTCGGCGCGCTCATCGGCCGCTACGGCAACCGCATCGAGAACGGTCAGTTTGTTGTTGACGGCGACACTGCCAAGCTCGAAGTGAACAACTATACACACACCCTGCACGGCGGTCCCGTGGGCTATCACCATAGCGTGTGGGATGCAAAGCAGCTTAGCGACTCTACCCTCGAGCTTAAGCTTGAGGACAAGAGCATAGGCGGCTTCCCCGGCACGGTCAATGTCAAGGTTCTCTATACCTTCACCGCCGACAATGCCGTGCGCATCGACTATGAGGCAACCACCGACAAGGCTACACACATCAACCTCACCAACCACTCATACTTCAACCTGAACGGTGACCTGAGCAAGGACGTGCTCGACCAGGAGGTAATGATTGCTGCCGACAGCATCACTCCCATCGACTCTACTTTCATGACCCACGGCACCATGATGGCTGTTGAAGGCACTCCCTTCGACTTCCGCCAGGCTAAGCCTGTGGGGCAGGACATCGAGAAAGATGACGAGCAGCTCAAGAACGGCAAGGGCTATGACCACAACTTCGTGCTCAACACCGGCCGCGACCTGAACAAGGTATCGGCAACAGTCTACAGTAAGACAACTGGCATCCTCATGGAGGTGTTCACCACCGAGCCCGGCCTGCAGTTCTATGTAGGAAACTTTCTGGAGCCCACCAAGGGTAAAGGCGGCGTTGTTTATCCCTACCGCGGCACCGTGGTGATGGAGACTCAGCACTATCCCAACACTCCCAACCAGCCCGAGTACCCCTCAACACTGGTTAAGCCCGGCGAGACCTACCGCAGCACTTGCATCTACAAGTTCTCGACTAAGTAAGCACCTCGCAAACAAAAGAAAACACGCAGTTGGTTGCGTCCATGTAAAAAAACTCTGACCGACTCTTTGTCGGCCAGAGTTTTTTTGAAACTGGTATGCTTCTCCCGGTTCTTTCTGGCGCTACTTGGCTAAAATTTGGTGGGTTTGTGCATTTTTGTTTCAAAAAAAACGGTGGGTTTGTGTGTTTTGAGGTGTAAAAATTTGGTGGGTTTGTAAATATATCATATATTTGCACTGAAAATCAACCAAATGAAATTATGGCAGCAATAACATTCAAGCGCAAAGCATATGAACACATGCTCAAGTGGAAAAAGGAACGCCATGGTGAGACTGCGCTCTTAATACAAGGGGCCCGCCGCATTGGAAAAACTACAATTGCCGAAACCTTTGCACGCAATGAATACAAGTCTCATATAATCATAGATTTTTCGATTGCTCCACCTGAGGTCTTTAATGCATTTGATGACATTTCAAACCTTGACTTTGTGTTTTTTACGCTTCAGGCCGCGTATGGGGTTACACTTCATGAAAGAGAATCGGTAATTGTCTTTGACGAGGTGCAAATGCAGCCACGTGCCCGTCAGGCAATAAAACATCTGGTCAAGGACGGCCGTTATGATTATATCGAGACGGGCTCTTTAATTTCTGTGCAACAAAGTAGTGCCCACATCGTGATTCCGAGTGAAGAAACACGCCTTAATATGTATCCGATGGATTATGAGGAATTCAAATGGGCGTTGGGTGATACCACGACCGTCCCCCTGTTGCGCCAAGCGTTTGAACAACATAGGCCATTGGGCAATGACCTGCATCGCAAGATGATGAGAGACTTTAGGTTGTATATGCTCGTGGGTGGTATGCCTCAAGCCGTGGCAAAATACATCCAGGCAAATAACCTAGCAGCCGTGGATCAGGTGAAAAGAGAAATCATAGAACTCTATGAGGAAGATTTTAACAAAATCGATAATAGCAAGAAGTGCATGGCAATGTTTGATGCTATACCGGCCCAGCTCAGCAAAAACATTGCACGTTATCGTGTGTCATCGGTCATTCCCGGCGGGAGGACTTCGCAAGTGTCTGATCTGGTACGAGCCATGGAAGACTCTATGGTCGCTAATATAGCCTATCATTCTAACGATCCTAATGCAGGACTTGCACTGACTAGAGATAACGATTACTACAAAATATATACAGCAGACACAGGTCTGTTCATTACCATGGCTTTTAAGGACAAAGACGTGACAGAAAACCTGATTTACGCGAAATTGCTCAATGACAAGCTCAAGGTGAATATGGGCTATGTGTATGAGAATGTTGTTGCACAAATGCTACGTGCCACTGGTAAAAATCTGTATTATCACACGATACCCACCCATGACGGAAAAAAACATTATGAAGTAGACTTCTTGGTTGCCGACGGCAACAAAATATCACCCATTGAGGTGAAATCATCCGGATACAAGACACATGCTTCGCTCGATGCTTTTTGTGATAAGTTCTCTGAACGAATTTTAAATAAATATATTATTTACACAAAGGACTTGTTGCGAGAAGGGGATTTATGCTATATTCCCGTGTACATGACTATGTTTTTGTAATGAGATTTACTATGGACTGGAGAGAGGAGACTGAAAAACGCGTTGCCCTGGGCGTGGGATATTTTAAGCAGGGCTATAACTGCTCGCAGAGCGTGGCACTGGCGTTTGCCGACTGGTATGGAGTGCCCCACGGACTGATGGCGCGCATCTCGGCTTCATACGGCGGCGGCATAGGCCGCATGCGCGAGACGTGCGGCTCGGCGTTGGGCATGTTCATGCTCGCAGGCCTTGAGACGGCAAGCGAGGAGGCCAACCAGGCTGTAAAGGCTCAAAATTATGCCGTGGTGCAGCGCCTTGCGGCCGACTTCAGGAGCATCACCGGCAGCATCGTGTGCAAGGAACTGTTAGGACTGAACAAGAAGCGTGCCGACGGAACCATCCCCGACATCGTCATCACGTCGACACCCGAGGCTCGCACCGACGAGTACTACCGCAGGCGTCCCTGTGTGCGCATGGTAGAGACTGCCATACGCGTCTATATGGCCTATCTTGAGGAATCCAAGGGTTAAACTTCATAAACATTAAACTTTTTAGCACCAGAATCGTCTAACCTTTACAAAAATTGCGTAACTTTGCAGTTTATGGAACAAGACTTTGACATTCGCAACGAACGCACCCGCGGTGACCAGGACTTTGAAAAGGCCCTCAGGCCCGAGCGTTTGTCCGACTTTGCCGGGCAAGACAAGATAATAGAGAACCTGAGTGTCTTTGTCGCTGCTGCACGCCAGCGCGGCGAAGCTCTTGACCACGTTCTCTTCCACGGCCCTCCGGGACTGGGCAAGACTACGCTGAGCAACATCATCGCCAATGAGCTGGGCGTGGGTTTCAAGGTGACATCAGGACCTGTGCTCGACAAGCCCGGCGACCTGGCCGGCCTGCTCACGTCGCTCGACGAGAACGATGTGCTCTTCATTGACGAGATTCACCGCCTGAGTCCCATCGTGGAGGAGTACCTGTACTCAGCCATGGAGGATTACCGCATCGACATAATGATAGACAAGGGCCCCGGCGCACGCACAGTGCAGCTCACCCTGTCGCCGTTTACCCTCATAGGTGCCACCACCCGTAGCGGCCTGCTCACATCGCCGTTGCGTGCACGATTTGGCATCAACTGCCACCTTGAGTACTATGACCACGAGGTGCTGGAGGGCATCATCAAGCGCTCGGCCCGACTGCTGGGTGTGCCCATCAATGACGATGCCGCACTGGAGATAGCCCTGCGCAGCCGCGGCACACCACGCATCGCCAACTCGCTGCTGCGCCGTGTGCGCGACTTTGCCCAGGTGAAGGGCAACGGCCGCATCGATACCGAGATAGCCCGCTATGCGCTCGAAGCTCTCAATATCGACAAATATGGCCTTGACGAGATTGACAACAAGCTGTTGCTCACTATTATAGACAAATTCAGGGGAGGCCCTGTGGGACTGGGCACCATAGCCACAGCGCTGAGCGAGGACGCCGGCACCATCGAGGAAGTGTATGAACCCTACCTCATCAAGGAAGGTTTCCTCATGCGCACACCGCGTGGCCGCATCGTCACCCAGAAGGCCTACACCCACCTGCGCCGCGACTTGCCGGGCAAAGAGGCCTCTTTGTTTTGACTAACACAATAATTTTATCATAAAAAAACAACACACATTAATCTTATGGGATTTATTAAAAAACTTGGTTCTGATACAGCGATTTACGGATTAAGCAGCATCATTGGCAGATTTCTCAATTACTTGCTTGTTCCTCTCTACACGGCCAAGATGGCTGCAGCATCGGGCGGATATGGCATCGTGACTAACGTGTATGCTTACACCGCTTTGCTGCTCGTTATCCTCACTTACGGCATGGAAACCACACTGTTCCGCTTCCTCAACAAGGACGGACAGGACCAGAATAAGGTATATGGCACCATCCTTACATCGGTGGGCTTCACCTCGTTGCTCTTTGTTGTGGGAGTGCTGAGTCTGCTCGGCTGGATAGCTCCCGCCATGGGCTATGCTGACCACCCCGAGTATATAGGCGTGATGGCTATCGTGGTAGCGCTTGATGCCTTCCAGGCCATTCCGTTCTCTTACCTGCGTGCTAAGAAACGCCCCATCAAATTTGCCGCCCTCAAGATGCTGTTCATCTTCTTGAACATCGGCCTCAACTTGCTGTATTTCGTATACTTGCCCAAGTGGTATCCTGGTCACGAGGACATTGTGGGCCTCATCTTTGACCCCACTGTGGGCGTGGGATATGCATTCTTCCTCAACCTCGTGTGTACAGGTCTTGTGACATTTGGGTTCTGGAAAGAAATCTTCGGTGTCAAGTGGCAGTTTGACTGGTCGTTGCTCAAGCAGATGCTCAAGTACACTTGGCCGCTGCTCGTGCTGGGCATTGCCGGTATCCTCAACCAGACCGCTGACAAGATCCTCTTCCCCTACATATACCCTCACGAGGATGCAACGGCACAGCTTGGCATCTATGGTGCAGCCGTGAAGATTGCCATGATTATGGCGCTCATCACCCAGGCGTTCCGTTATGCCTATGAACCTCTCATCTTTGACAAGAACGCTAAAGAAGACAACAACAAGATGCAGGCCCTGGGCATGAAATTCTTTGTCATCTTCACCCTTGCGGCATTCCTTGCCGTGATGGCCGGCATCGACGTGCTCAAGCATATCATAGGCCACGACTACTGGGACGGCCTCGTGGTGGTTCCCATTGTCATGGTGGCTGAAATCATGATGGGTATCTACTTCAACCTGTCGTTCTGGTACAAACTCACTGACCGCACCATTTGGGGCGCAGCTATCTCGGGCATAGGATGTCTGGTGCTGCTGATGGTCAACTGGCTTTTCGTGCCCACCTATGGTTATATGGCATGTGCATGGGGAGGCGTGGCAGGCTATGGTACAGCTATGCTGGTGAGTTACTTCTTGGGCCAGCACTTCATGCCCATCAATTACCCCATGAAGGAGCTTGCCGGATACACAGTCCTCACAGCCGTGCTATATGCTGCCGGCGCTCTGGTACACATCGAGGGTGACATTCTCGCCACTGTTTACCGCACGGCACTGTTTGCTGTATTCATGGCAGTGGTGCTGGTGCACGAGGGGCTCTATGCCAAGCTGGCGGCCCGCTTCCTGCACAAGAAGTGATACTACATCGTTATGCATTGCCGGACAAGGGGTTGGCACAAACTTTACCCCCTTTGTCCGGCACTACTTTATCCCCTCAAAACCACCCAAATACAGTAGGTTAGTATAACTGTGCTTGCCTGTAGCAAGGGGCCTTAAAGCATATATTACTATAACTTTAAGGTTCTTAAAAAATGTATTTTATTTTGCTTTTGTGGCACTATAATCGTACCTTTGTGCAAACTTTATATCTTCATGCGCTTATTCTTAAACATAATACTAGCTATACTCATATCGTTTAATTGTCTGGCTGTCAACGAACAAAACGCAACAGTCTCTGCGGCACAAGACGATGTGACCACAACTGCTAGACCCACCAGGACTCGCGACGGGAAGCAAAACACCCCCGTGCCTGCGGCTCCCAAGAAGGAGGAAAAGACGCCCGCCGCGGTGCCTCCCCCTCAGCCCAAGAACACCAACACACGTCCCACCGATCCTACCAAGGCTCCAACTAACACTGCCAGTAGCACCACTACCGCACAACCCAAGGGTAACGTGACCAAGGTGGACGTAGACGTGAAAACCGGAACTGTGACCACTCCTGGGCAACAAGGCAATGTAACCAAGGTGGACGTGCCCGCATATAAAGGCCGGCACTATGACGGCATCGACATTTCACGCCACCAGAAGAACATCGACTGGGACAGGCTCGCTACCGACAAGAACGTGAGATATGTCTACATCAAGGCTACCGAGGGTACATCTTACAAAGATCCAAAATATGCCGAGAATCTGAACGAAGCACGTCGTCATAAGATTCCCGTGGGCGCTTACCACTTCATGCGCACAGGCTCATCAGTTGATGCCCAGTTCGCCCAGTATACCAGCGTGGTAAAGAAGGAAGAACAAGACCTGCTTCCCATGCTCGACGTAGAGGTGCGCCAGGGATGGACCAACCAGCAGATGCAGGATAGCGTGATGAAGTTTTGCGACTTGCTCGAGAAGCACTACGGTTGCAAGCCCCTCGTCTATACTAATGCACACTTCTACCATAACGTCCTCAACGCTGTGGTCAAGGATTACCCGCTGTTCATTGCACGATATGCTTCTAACGAGCCCACACTCTCGGGTGGCACCAAGTGGATCTTGTGGCAGTTCAGCGACAAGGGACGCTTGCCTGGTATCGATGTGTATGTAGACCTCAGTTGCTTCAACAAGGGATATGACGTTAAGGACTTGCTCATCAAGAACAACCCCTCTAAGAAATATGTCGACCCCAAGGTAGCCGCCAAGGAAGAAGCTGCCAAGAAGAAAGCCGAAGAAGAGGCTAGGAAGAAGGCTGAAGAAGAGGCTAAGAAGAAGGCCAAGGAAGAAGAGGCTGCTAAGAAGAAAGGTCAAGAAGCAAAACCGTCAAGGGCTTCTAAGGCCGAAAAACAAGAGGCTGCCAAGAAGAAAGCCGACGAAGAAGCCAAGAAGAAGGCCGAAGAAGAAAAGAAAGCTGCAGAAAAGAAGGCTAAGGAAGAGGCTGCTGCTAAGAAGAAAGCCGAAGAAGCCGCTAAGAAGAAGGCCGACGAAGAAAAGAAAGCCGCTAAGAAGAAGGCCGACGAAGAAAAGAAAGCTGCTGATAAGAAGGCTAAGGAAGAGAAGAAGGCTGCCGAAGAGGCCGCCAAGAAGCAAGCAAAAGCTGAGCGAGACAAGAAGAATGCTGAGCGAGAGCAGAAAGAAAAAGAAGACGCTCAGAAAAAGGCTGCTGAGGCCGAACAAAATAAGCAGCATGCAACTAGATCTCGTGGCAACAAAAAGCAGGAAACAAAGGTCTCTGTAGAAACAAAGGCTGATGATGCTGCTCAAAAGGCGGCGGCTCAAGAGAAGGCGGCTCAAGAGGAAGCTAAGGAGAGGGCTGCTAAAGAGGCGGCACAGAAGGCTGCCAAAGAAAAGGCTGACCGAGAAGAAGCTGCACGCAAAAAGGCTGCACAAGAAGCCGAAGAGCGCAGGGCTGCTGAAAGAGCGGCTCAAAAGGCCCAAGGCGAAGCCAAAGCCCGTGCCGAGCTTGAAAAAGAAAGAAAAGAAGAAGCAAGCAAGGCTGCTGCCGACCAGAACTACAACAAAAAGAAAGAAACTAGAGATAATCAAAAGGCTGCTGCCAAGGTGGGTCGTCCCGAAAGGATTCGCACCACTGGCAACAAGAGCACTACCGACAACGATGACTAATGCTTATAGGTGGGCTCTGTCGCCTATACTATAAATAACGCTGCATGAACAAGTTATACAGCATTATTTTGATTACAGCCATTGCGGCCATCGCCTGGGGAAGTGTTTCCTGTGGCAATGGTCACAATGGCAATGCGTCCTATGATGGCATAGATGTGTCGTGGCATCAAAAGAGCATCGACTGGGAGAAGGTGGCTTGCGACGACAACATCACCTTTGTCTATATCAAAGCTACCGAAGGGTCTACCATCGTTGACCCCAAGTACCACTACAACATCGAGCAGGCACGACGCAATGGCATCAAGGTGGGTAGCTATCATTATTTCTCCACTCTCACTCCGATAAAAACGCAGTTTGCTAACTTCAGCAAGGCTCTTGACGCACACAAGCAGGACCTCATACCTGTCATTGATGTGGAAGCAAAGGGCAACTGGTCGCGCGCACAGCTCATTGACAGTGTCAAGCACATGGCACGACTCATTGAGAAACGTTACCACTGCAAGCCCATGATCTACTCAACCATGCGCTTCTACAACGCTTTTTTAGCTCCTCAGCTCAATAATTATCCCCTCTATATAGGCCGATATGCCGACGAGAAACCTCTCATCAAGTGGGAAGGCAAGTACACCATCTGGCAGTATAGCGAGGACGGCATCGTCACAGGCATCAACCACCGCGTGGACCTGTGCACCTTCCATGAGGACAAGTCTATTGACGACATCTCCATGTAATCATCTCCTCACCACATCCCCACCTGCAGCTACAACTTTGTCGTAGTCTCGTTGGGATGCGAGCGGGCCGTTTATATAAAACACGCGCCCTGATGACATTTGCCGGTCATCAGGGCGCTGTGGTTTATTCTGCGCAGAGGCTAAGGTCTGCAATTATTCTTTTGCTTCAGCCTCTTTTTTCTCCTTCTCCTTCTCTTCCTTCTGCTCATCGATAGCAACCTGATAGTTGTTGATAACGGCACCGGTTACCAAGTTGAGGAGCAAGAATGCTGCGATGCAGAACCAGCTCACGTGATAAGTGGTGATCACTGCCGAGTTGACCTGGATGAGGCCCATCTCTGAAGCTGTGATGCTGTTGTAGCGCAGGTCGGTCCAGTCCTCACCGGTGAGCGAGCGGAACAGAGTGAAGATGGCCTCGCCTATGTTGCCGTAGGGGTCGGGCGAGTTGCTGGGCGAGTGGGGAGCCACTTCCATCAACTGCTCATACTTGGCCTTCTGCTCGGGGTTGAGCGTAGCGGGATCGGGGAGGCGGAACATTGAAACGCCCACGATTGCATACAGGTACACAAAGATGAGGAACAGGATGAGGTTGTAGAACATCGAAGTCATTGACTTGATGAGCACAGCCACGATGAGCTTCACCTCCTTGGCGGTGCGCAGCAGGCGCAGGATACGGAACACACGCAGCACTCGCAGTGCCATGACCATGCTGGCGTTGGCAAACATAGTCTCGGGGATGTAGCCTATGACCACCAGCGTGAAGTCAAAGACGTTCCAGCCGTCAGAAAAGAACTTCTTGATGCTGTCGGCGGCGATAAAGCGCACTAGAATCTCAAAGGTGAATATGTACAGGATAATCTGCTGGGTCAACTTGATGGCGTTGTTAGTGACGCTAGTCTCTACACCTATCAGGATTGAATTGACCAGGATGATGCCAATAATGAACAGTTCAAAGATGTGGTTATTGGCCAGTGATTTACAAAATTGCTTCATTTGTTTAATTTTATAGTTTTTCTGTTTATTTATTTCTTTGTTGCCAAATACTCGTCAAATTCCTTGCCAGTAAACTGATAGTACTTGGTTGCACGTGCAGCCTCAGTAGTGAGGTACTCTATGCGGTAGTTATCGGTGTCTTTGAGTTTGGTGAAAGTAAATTTGAACTTGACGGTCTCGTGAGGTTTGATGTCTACACCTTTTTTATAATTAGAGTTGTTGTAGCCCAGGTCAAGAAATTTGTCTTCATAGGCAAGCCTGTACTCGGCACCTGTCACCGGCACGTCGCTGGTGTTAGTCACCGGAACATAGCACTCGCCGTCGTCAAGCACAAATCCAGCCTCACGCACTATGACACGATTGCCCATCAGCAATGGTGTCACAGCAGCCTTGGCCTTGCCCACCAGGAAGGTGTCAAACCCCTTGTCGCTCATGCGGCGAAACTGGTCAATGTCGTTGAGACCGTCCACATACTGTCCGGTTTTCTTGGCACGGTTCAGGGCATTCTCGTCATAGGCAAACAATCCTTTAGAATTAAACACCTCGAGTTTGCCGTCGCCATCCAGCATCACGGTGATGGTAACCTTAGACGTTAGCACCACAAAGAAAGTGCCGGGGTCTTCGGTGCGGGTAACAACCACCTCTGAGCGCACATAGTTCTTAAGCTCAAACCTCTCGCACCCCCTTGATGCGGGATAGTAACTGTGCACCGAGTCGATATTACCTTCGATAATCCACTTGGCAAACTTGGTAGAGAAATGTTCAACTGCAGATTTATCGGCACGGCTACGGCAACCCGTCAAAACCAACGATGCCATTATGCATATAATTACTGCTGATAATATTTTCTTCATCTACTGTTTTAGAGCTAATGCTTTTCTTTTGCGCAAAATTAGTAAATATATTTGACAAAACAAAAAAAGAGGCCCAACGTTTCATGGTAAATTCACATTGCTTTGTGAAGAAAAAAATGGGCTTTTGGAGTGGAAAATTTTTGTTGAATTGCGGGGTGAAGGGGAGAAAATGAGAAGGAAATGGTGGGTTTGAGAGAAATTTTTTGGGGGGAAATGAGGGTATTTTTTGCAGCGGGATATCACAAATATGGCGCAAAAATGGCAATTTGGGGGTGTTTT